>JAKSUC010000023.1 GCA_024413595.1 Bacteroidales bacterium | reverse complement strand
CTCACTACTTCCTACTTTCTACTTTCTACTCACTACTTCCTACTAACTTAATATTAATTTTAAAAACAATTTTGAAAACACATTTACAATTTTTTAAATTTGCAGTTTAGAAAATTGAAAAAAAATGACAATAACCATAAAGATAGGTTCAAATGTATTAACGCGTAGCAATGGCACATTAGATACTGAGCGTATGGCAGGTATTGTGGCTGAAATTGCAATGCTTCATCGTCAAGGACATAAAATTATTTTAGTAACATCAGGTGCTGTAGCTGCTGGTAGAAGTATGATTTCTGGTTATCAATCGCTTGACCCTGTGGCTCAACGTCAATTGCTTTCTAGTATAGGTCAAGTAAAATTGATTGATCAATATAAACAAATTTTTGATTTATATAATATCAGAATTGGACAAATACTTGTAACAAAACAAGATTTTTCAACTCGAGAACATTATTTAAATATGAAAAACTGTATTTCAACCTTGTGGGATAGTAATGTTATACCAGTGGTTAATGAAAATGATACAGTTTCGGTTACATCATTGATGTTTACTGATAATGACGAACTTTCTGGATTGATGGCATCAATGATGAATTGCGAAAAATTGTTTATTTTAAGCAATATTGATGGAATATTTAATGGAAATCCAAATGATGAAGGAACTTCTGTTATAAGAGAAATAAAACCTGGAGTTAATATTTCTCAATATGTTCAAACAACAAAATCAGGTTTTGGACGTGGCGGTATGCAAACAAAATGTAGAATTGCTAGAAAAACTGCTGACTCTGGTATAGATGTTTATATAGCTAATGGAACAAAACAAAATGTTATAACAACTTTAGTTAATGGTGATAAAGATTTTGTATGTACACATTTTGTTGCAGGCGAACAAAGTGCAGCTGTAAAAAAATGGATAGCTTATTCTGATGGATTTGCCAAAGCAACTGTTGTTGTTAATCAAGGTGCAAAAAATGCTTTGTTGTCACATTCAAAGGCTGCAAGTTTGTTAATGCCTGGGGTTGTTAAATTTTTAGGAGATTTTAAAAAGGATGATCTTTTATTAATTTGTGACGAACAAAACGAAACTATAGGCGTTGGACGTGCAACAATGGACAAAGATAAAGCAGAAAATCTTAGCGAAGACAAACATTCTAAACCTTTAATTCATTACGATTACCTTTATATTTATCCAGATAATTTACAATAAAAATTATGGAACAGACACAATTACAACTAGAAACAGTTAAAGATGCTGCAAGAACAATGGTAAATTTAACTGCCGAAAAAAGTGCTGAAATTTTGAATGGTTTTGCAGATGCAATAGTTAAAAATGCAGATGCAATTATTGAGGCTAACCAAAAAGATTTATCAAGAATGGATCCCACAAATCCTATGTACGATAGATTGATGTTAACTCTCGAAAGAATAGAAGGTATAGCTTCGGATACACGAAAAGTGGCAACACTAGAAGCTCCTTGTGGCGAAATTATCGAAAATCGTACACTACCAAACAATTTACAAATTTCAAAAGTTAGAGTTCCATTAGGTGTTGTTGGTGTAATATATGAAGCTCGTCCAAATGTTACTGTAGATGTAGCAGCACTTTGTATTCGTTCTGGAAATGCTGTAGTATTAAAAGGTGGAAGTGATGCAGCTGACAGCAACGCAATTATTGTGGATATTATGCACAAAGTTTTAGAAAATTGTGGGGTTAATCCAAATATTATACAGCTTTTACCACCAAAACGTGAAGCTGCTAATATTTTAATGAATGCTGTTGGATATGTTGATGTTTTGATACCACGAGGTAGTAAAAATTTAATTAATGCAGTTCGTAACAATTCTAAAGTTCCTGTAATTGAAACTGGAGCTGGTGTTGTTCATACATATTTTGATATTGACGCTGATTTAGAAAAAGGTACAAAAATTATTTGCAATGCAAAAACTCGTCGTGTTAGTGTTTGTAATGCTTTAGAATGTTTAATTATTAATAGTCAACGATTAAAAGATTTACCATATATCGCAAAACCTTTGGCAGAAAAAAAAGTTGAAATTATAGCAGATCAAAAATCGTTTGACGCTTTAAAAGATAAATATGATTTTAAATTGACTTTAGCAACAGAAGATGATTTTGGTGTAGAATATAATGCATTAAAACTTGCTATAAAAACAGTAGATAATCTTGATGAGGCTTTAAATCATATATATAAATATAGTACAAAACATTCAGAAGCAATTATAACAGAAAATATTGAAACAGCAGAACGTTTTGTAAATAATGTTGATGCTGCATGTTGTTATATTAATACAAGTACTGCTTTTACAGATGGAGCACAATTTGGATTAGGTGCTGAAATTGGTATAAGTACACAAAAATTACATGCACGAGGTCCTATGGCTTTAAAAGAACTTACAAGTTATAAATGGATAATTAAAGGAGATGGTCAAATTAGATTAAAATAAATAAAAAAGTATAAAAAAGAACCCCAAAAGTATTTTTGTAACACTTTTGGGGGTTTTAATTTTAAAAAATGTTGTTTTTAACAATCTACTATTCGTATTTTTTTTCAATCAGTTCCATAGGAATACCTATAACAGATTGAATATCTTCTCCGTTTTCTTGCGAAGTTTCATCACCTTCGTCATAATACCACATAATTTTTACAGTATTAGGCGATTGAATTTTTTTTAGAATAAGAATTATTTCAACAACTTTTCTAAGAGTTGATGAATTATAATAATCGAAATTAAATTCAAATTTAGTATCAGTATTTGGAGTTTGAATATAATCTTGTAGCCAATCAAATATTGGCGTAAAAAAATCATCAGAGTCTTCAGGAAGTGAACAACCTGATATTGATAAATTTCCACTCTCATTATTAAAATCTATTTTTGGAGTGGTATTAGTTGGTTCTTTATATAGTTTACGCATTGTTTTAGGATATTTGTCATATTTTACAAATATACATCTTATTAATGTAAAAATGAAAATATTTTGAATTATTTTTTAGGTTAAGTTCTATTTATTATTTTAATGCAATAATAAATAATTAAATTTAAATTTCGCATTCAATAGTAAATAAATTTGAGTTATTTTCAATTTTTGAATATAAATCATTAATTTTTATAGAACTATCTCTAGCAATGTCTATTAAACCTAATCCAGAAGACATATTGATATCTTGATGTCCATTTCGTAAAATATGTTTATAATATTCATTAAGTTCGTCAACTGTTTTAGAATTAAGTTTTTCGATATATTTTTTTAGTTGCTCTAAATCGTTTTCTGCAATAATGTTAGATGCCGACAAAATATATTTATTTAAATAGTTTCCTATTGAAAATAAACCATTATGTCTATTATTATTATCAGTCAAAGCATGTTTTGCAATATTCTGAACCATTTCAACCATTATATGATATACTTTTCGTTGAGTTTTTAGTTCAGATGTTTGTTCTATAATATTGTTTTCAGCCACTGATAATAATTGATTTACTGTTGCCCTATTAAAATCTCCTTTTATAGCAATAAATCTATTGTTATTTTCCATCAATTCTTTAATTTGTTTAGCTTCTAAAATATCAACAGTAGGCGCTTCTAATTCGGATTTTTTTAATTTTAGTTGAAAATAAAAAAAAGAACGTTCATCGTTAATTTTAGTAAAATGATATTCTAATTTTTCTTTAGTTTTTCTAATCATTTCAACAAAACCTAATCCAGCACCACCTTCTTTAGATAATTGTTTGTTTGTTAATGTGGCAACAAACATTTGTTTTAATTCATCTTGATTTAGAGAGTTTACCTTTTCTAGTTTAGAGGTTATTGTTTCTATTTTTGAATTTTCTATAAAATTTCCTGTTGTTATATAATAACATCCTTCAATATTTCTAACAATAAAAATTTCACCATTTTTATTTTCGCTGCCTCGTCCCGCAAGTCCATATCTAAGAATATTTTGAAAACTTTCTATTAATAAAAAAGAAAGTTTATTTTTTTTACCTTCAGAATCTTCGTTCTGAGTCATATAATTTTTTAATAATTCTGTTGTTATTCCTAAAACTATGTTGTCAAATTTTCCTAAATAGATAAAACTAAAATCATCGTTTTTTAATATTTGAAATAATGATTGATTGATGTTCATAATTTTGTATTTATAAAATATTATTAATATTAAAAATAAAACAATAGTAATTTATTATATAATAAACTAATTCGTTAAAAAAATTTAAAGACTTAGCTATTTGTTTTATTTTTTTTACTTGCGACCATAAAAATAAAAAAAATATCTAAATTTGTACAAATTATATTAAATATTTTTTTGAAATATATTATTCCAAAATTATTATTTATAAAAATTACAGCAAATGCAAAGGAAATCATTATATTTTATAATTTTAGTTTTTATTTTGATGATTATTTCAATACCTGGATATTCTACTCATAATAGAGCAGGTGAAATTTTATATGAACATATTTCTGGATATAAATATAAATTAATTATTTATACTTATTGTTATACACTAACAGAAGCAGATCGAGATGAATTACCCTTAAATTGTGGTGATGGAACCGACCCAGAAATTTTACCTCGTATTTCTAAAACATATTTAGACGATGGTTCTAATTTTGGAATAGCTAATTTGTGTAAAAATGTTTATATTGGAGAACACACTTTTAGTGGACCTGGTGTATATGAATTGTATATGGAAGATCCTAATAGAAATGAAGGTGTGCTAAATATTCCAAATTCAGTAAATACTTATTTTGCATTAAAAACCATTTTAACAATTAGTTCTGTTGTAGGCAACAATTCTTCTCCTATATTGCTTAATGCACCAATGGATATGGCTGCTTTAAACAAAAAATTTATTCACAATCCTGGTGCATGGGATCCTGATGGAGATAGTTTAAGTTATAAAATTTCAACTTGTTTGTCTGAAAATGGAAAGGAAATTGTTGGATATACATTACCTCCAGTTACTAATGAAATTTATGTTGATCCTTATACAGGTGACTTTGTGTGGGATGCTCCTTCTAAAGTTGGAACTTATAATGCAGCTATGACCATAGAGGAATGGCGTAACGGCGTTTTAATTAGTACAATTTTGAGAGATATTCAAGTGGAAGTTATAGATACAGATAATCATACACCAATAATTGACAATATCGCTAATCATTGTGTTGTGGCAGATTCATGTTTAGAGTTTAAAGTTACGGCTTGGGATAATGATATTAAAGATAAAGTTCAATTAACTGCATCAGGTGGTGTTTTTGAATTAGAAAATAGTCCTGCTACTTTTTATACTCCTAATAATTGGGCATCTAATCAAATAGGATATTTCCGTTGGCAAACTATTAAAGATCATGTTCAACGTATGCCATACGAAGTTTTGTTTCGCGCTGTTGATAACGATGTTTTAGTTCCTTTAACTGATTATCGTAAAGCAAAAATAACAGTTATTGCTCCTCCGCCTATTATTACAAGTATTTCTCCTACAAATAGTAGTATTAAATTAACGTGGAATAATGGAGGTAATGATAAAGCTAGTGGTTATAAAATTTATAGAACAAAACGTTTAGATAATTATCAACCTGGTATTTGTGAAACAGGTCTGCCTGCGGAATCTGGTTATGAATTAATTAAAACTATAAATGATATTAATGACACAATTTTTATTGACGATAACAATGGAATTGGTCTTGCCACTGGTTTTAGATATTGTTATAGAATAACAGCAATATTTCCTGATGGTGCAGAAAGTCAAGTGTCAGAAAATGCTTGTTCTTTATTATCAAGAGGTACTATTATTTTTACAAAAGCTACAGTAAATCAAACTGACAAAGATAATGGCGAAATATATTTAGAGTGGACAACTCCTAAAGATTTAGATAAAAGTGTAGTTCTTCCACCTTACGCTTATTTATTATATCCTAGTTTGGGGATATATGATGGTATTTATACTAATCCGTTTGAAATAAATGGTATAGAAGATACTACATTTACACATTCAAATATAGATACATATTCAAAAGGTAGTATTTATAAAATAACATTTACAAATAGAAATCAAGAAACAGGGGCTTGGAATTCGGTTGGTTCTGCGTCAATGGCATCTACTGTATTTTTAAAACTTAGTTGTGAATCTCAAAGTATTCGTTTAAGTTACGAAGCAGATGTACCTTGGCAAAATGATACTTTCGTTATTTATCGTAGAGATCCTGGTAAAATGGATTTTGATTCAGTTGGCTTTTCTACTGATGGTACTTACTTAGACAAAAATCTTGAGAATGATGTTGAATATTGTTATAAAATTAAAACAATAGGTTTTTATTCAGAAGAAGGTTTACCTACTCATATAGAAAATTGGTCACAAATTGCTTGTGGAACACCTATTGATACAATTCCACCTCGTGTTAAATTAAATTTACAATCTTTATGTAGTGATGCTATAAATAAATTAGAATGGTATCCTGATACAATTTTTGGTTTAGATGTGGCTAAATATCATGTTTTTTATTCTGAAACAATGGATGGTTCACTAGAAAAAATAGCGGATTTAGAACCAGAAATTTTATCATACGAACATCATCCAACTAAAGGAATGGCAGGGTGTTATGTTGTTACTGCAACTGATTTATCTGGTAATTCATCTGATTTAGAATCTCAATTACGTTCTTGTATTGATGCTTGTGATTATTATAGATTACCAAATGTTTTTACACCCAATGGAGATGGGAAAAATGATATTTTTCATCCTTACCCTTATCAATTTATAGATCACATAGATATGACAATCACAAATCGTTGGGGACATGTTGTTTATACTACTAATGATCCTGATATAAATTGGGATGGAACTGATAAAAATAGTGGTCAAATTGTTCCTGATGGTGTTTATTTTTATCGTTGTACTGTTTATGAACATCGTCTTTCGGGATTAGAAGAGCGTAATCTTGAAGGATATATCACAATATTTACTAACAAAACTGATGAATAATTTATGAAAACATATTTATATATATTTCTGTTAGCTTTATCTTTACCTTTAAAAGCTATTTGTCAGATTGATACTATTTCTGAATCTCAAAAATCTATGGTGGCTTTTGTTAATGGAGATTTCGATTTGGCTAATAATATAATGAAAAATGTTTTGGTTAAAAAATCAAATCCATTATTGCTTAATTTTATGGGTGATATTCAGTTTGCTTTGGAAAAATATTCTGATGCTATAAATTATTATAAATCAGCCGAAAAAACACAAAAAAGAATATCACATTTTAATATTGCTAAAGCTTATATTAAAATAAATAAAATTGATTCTGCATTTATTGTTTTAAACAATTATTTTGATGGTTATTTTAATGAGTCTTCTGCAAAATTATCAGCAGATAATGATTTTGAAATTTTAAAACAATATCCACAATGGTCAACATTGATGAAAAAAGTTAAGGATAATGAAATTACTAAACAATTAGAAATTGCAGAATATTATATAAATAAAAATAGAGCAATTGATGCTTTTCAAGTTTTAAATCCAATTATAAAAAAACATAAAAATAATCATAAAGCTTGGTTTTTAAGATCTTGTGCTTATATGATAGATAACAATTATAAATCTGCAATACCTGACATAGAACAAGCTTTAAAATTAAAACATAATAATTCTGAATATTTAAACAAATATGCAGATATATTGTTTATTGCTCATAAATATTCAAAATCAGTTGAATATTATTTATTAGCATTAAAAAATAATGAATTATTATTTGATAATTTTCTTAAAGTTTCAAAAGCTTATTTCTTAAATAATAGATATTTAGAAGCAGAAAAATATTCAAAATTATATTTATTATTATTTCCTAAAAATCAAGAATCAATTTTGATAGCTTCTGAATCAATGGCTATGCAAAACAATTGTATAGATGCTTTAAAATGTTTAAACAAATCGATTGAAAAAGATGCAAATTTTTATAGAATAAGAGGATTAATTTATTATAAATCTGAAGCATTTGATTTGTCAATAAATGATTTTTGTAAAGCCATTGATTTAAATAATAAATTATATGATATTTTTCTTTGGCGTGGTTTAGCATACTATTTTAATGGTAATAAAGATAAAGCTAAATCTGATTGGAATTTAGCTTTAAAATATAAACAATATAAAGCTAACGATTATTTAGTAAAATATAGATAACTATGACATTTGATTTAATAAAATGGATTAGAAATACTAAAGCCTTTTTTATTAAACTACGACGAATTAAAATCAATAATAATTTATTGGTTTATTTAGTTTCGCTAGTTTTAGCTACATTATTTTGGTTTTTAAATAAAACAGGAAGTAATATTGAACCTACTAAAGAATTTAGAATAGAATATATTAATATTCCTAAGGATAAAATTCTTAAATCAGGAACAACAACTACAAATTTAAAAATTAAACTATCAGCAAAAGGTTCTAAATTATTATCTTTTGGTGGATTTCAAGATTATATTAGAGTTGATTTGTCAAAATTAACATTGCAAAATGTACCAAATGCTGATTCAACTATTATGTTTATTTCTGACGAAGATATTCGTCAACAAATTGAAGTTCAATTGCCTGCTGAATTTAAATTTATTTCTGTTGAACCTGATTCTATCTTTTTAGATTTTAGTCAATCTGTTACAAAAAGAGTTCCTATTATTCTTGATGCTAATATTTCTTTTGCAAGTCAATATCGAGCTTCTGATGGGATAAATTTAGTTCCTGATAGTGCAGAAATTATTGTAGCAGCTAGTATTGCAGATTCTGTTTATCAAATAAAAACTGAATTTATTGAATTGCTTAATCTTCAAGATACTATTGTTAGACATTTAAATTTTTCTCTTCCAGAAGAAGTTGATTGTAAGTTATTGTATACTGATTTGAAAATTAATGTAGAAAAATTTACAGAACAATCTATTGAAATACCTATTCAACAAATTAATGTTCCAGATAGTGTTGTTATGAGAATTTTTCCACAAACAGCTGTTGTTAAATTTTATGTTGGTTGGAACAATTATCAAAAAATAAATAAAGATATGTTTTCTATAGTGGTGGATTATAATGAATTAAATAATCATTCAAATGTAAATTTTTTACCTATTATTTTAAATCGTTTCCCTGATAAATTTGGCGTAACTGATATTAGAATTAATCCTGAATCGGTAGAATATTTGATTGAAAGAAACTTAGATTATATGAAATTATGAAAATTATTGGTTTAACTGGTGGTATAGGTTCTGGTAAATCTACTATTGCTAAAGTATTTACATATTTTAATTCTGTTGTTTTTATTGCAGACAATGAAGCTAAATTTATTCAAAATAATAATCAATATGCTATATCAGAAACAAAAAAACTTTTTGGAAATGATATATATATCAATAATCAATTAGATAGAAAAACTGTTAGTAAACTAGTTTTTTCAAATCCTAATTTATTAGAAAAACTAAATACAATAATTCATCCTCTTGTAAAAAGTGCTTTTGATGTTTTTGTAGAAAATAATAAAAACAAAGACTTTATAATAATTGAAAGTGCAATTTTAGTTCAAAGTGGATTTTATAAATTTACTGATTTTAATGTCTTAGTTACAGCTCCTTTAAATATTAGACTTGAACGAGTGGCTAAACGCGACAATCTTTCAATAGATGCCATTAAAGCTAGAATTTCTAATCAACTTGATGATAGTGAAAATCAAAAATTTTGTAATTATTCAATAATTAATGATAATAAACATTCTGTTATTGAGCAAGTAAAGGAGATAATAAATAATTAAGATTTATTCGGCGTAAAAAGTGTGGATTTTTTTGATTATTCGCTGTAAAAAGTGTGGATTTAATCTATATTATAATACCAACAGCATCATTATAAAATGATGCTGTTGGGTTTTGAATTATTTGATTTATTATTTAATATATTTGTTAAATTCATTTTTTGCTCCAATTAACATGTGAACTAATCTTGGAACTAAATCGTCTAATTCAGGTGATGAATCAATTAAAATTTGCGCTGTTGCATGAATATGACCATCACTTTCAATTAATTTTACTAATTTAAATCCACTATTAATTTCATTAATAATTTTCAATGCTTTGTTTATTTCAAAAGAATTAACTTCATATAAATTAGGCAAATCAATTTCAAAATATGAATCATCTTCGTCATTGTTTAGGTATAGAAAAACCTCGCCTTCATAGTCAAAAATTAAACTGCCATTTTTTACTTCTGGTTGTATGTTACAATCTATTAGATAATCATACATTAATCTGCTATTTCTCATAATTTTTTAGAATTAATTGTTATATACTATATTTATTTTAATCATTTTCATAATTTCTATTGAAACGTTGCATTTGCTTTTTAAATTCTTCTTCTTTTTTATACTTGTCATATTCGGTTTCATATTTCCCTATTTTATAATACATTTGATATGCTTCTGTTCTCGATATATTATTTTTTTTAGCTAATTCGTCAATTTTTAGATAATCTATTTGTCTTTCTGTTAATCCTTTATATTTTTCTTCTTCTTCTTTCTTTTTGGTGTTTCTTATATTTATTTCATCTTTTACATTTTTTAAAGAACGCATAATCAGTATTAAAGGAACTGTAATTAAAAAAGAAAGAGGAAATACAAAAAGAAGAATAATTGAGATTATTATTGTAATAATTATTATTGGGCTTCGTTTTTTTGTTTCTATTGTATTATTCTCTATATTGTCTAATTTATTTTGATTTCTATTAGCTCCATAATTTTCTACTAAGTTATTATTTTCAATTCCGTCAATCCAAACAACAAATCCATTATTTATTAGCAATTGTTTTACATATGTGTTGTTTCCAAAAAGTTTTACACCTTCTGCTATTTTATACATTTCTAAGCGTTTGGTATCGGAATTAAATACAATAATTGAATTGTTGTATAACTTAATTTGATTTTTATATACTTGTATATTTGTTGCTGATTTATAATATGATTGTAAAAATTGAATATTACCATTATTTATAAAAAATGAATCATAATATAAATTTGTTATGTCTCCATCAAATACCCATTCATAATCTTCGAATGTAACTTTAGTTTTTAATGAACCAGTTTCAAAAACATCAAGTAATTCAAATTTGCATCTTTTGTTTAGTATTAATCTAGTATATTTAATTTCTTTTGTAAAATCTGTAATATTTGGATTTACCTTATCAACCATTTCTTCCAAAAAAGAAAGGTCGTCTGAATAAAATATTTTATCAATTTCTTCTTCTGTATATTGTCTCATAATTGCTTATTATTTAGTGTCTTCAACTTTTTTAATAGTAGCAATGTTTTTTATTTCAATCGAATTAAGATATTTATCAACATTGTTGTATTTAGGCTCATACCATGATTGCTGTGCAAAATATGATTTCATTGCGTCAGTTTTAAAAATATAACCATGACGTGCATAAATTTCATTTCTCATTATTTTTAATTCTGATTTTGAATAATTTTTGAGTTCTGATTTTGTTAGTTCTCTTGTTGCTGTGAATGGGTATTCTCCTATATTACTTGAACTTGTTGTTTTTGATGATTTGGTAGAGACTGTATTATTATAGTTATTAGATGTTTGAGGAAACTGAACATTTGACACAAAATCAACATTTATCACAGGAAGTTTATCTTTAAAAATTATACCTTCTTCTACAAAAGATAGATATACTCCAATTTCTGTTTCTCCATCAGAATATTTGCAATAATTTTCACTTTTTTCTATAATTTTCATATTACTTGCATTAAAATGATTTAAAAGAGAATTATAAAATTCTGTTGCAGTTTCTAAATCATCTTCATCTTCGTATTTTTTTGAATATTCTACATAACCTAATGTTGCATATTGCATTTGTGGTTTTTCTCCACAAAAACATGATTTTGATCTAAAACTAACAATATCAAATGTTTCGTGTTGATAATATACAGGTCCACAAATAATTGTAGGACCATTAGTCCATTCTTGAGAATCTAAATTTTCGATAGTTTCTGTTGTTGCTTCGCCACTTAAATATGATGATACTAAATCAGCTGCTCCTGCTATAAAATAATCTAAGCCACTAGCTTTGTTGTTGTCTACTTCTTTAAATATAGAATATGTTTTATTGTTAAAATTTTTATTATGAACTTCAATCATAGAATTATTCCAATTATAACCAATTTCGTTATTTATATTAAAATAATAACTTTCCTCTTGTTTGTTGTTATTATTTGAATTATAACAAGAATTGAATGCTATAAATGTTACTAATATTAATAAATATTTTATTTTCATAGTATTTTTTATTTTAATGTTTTATCACAATTTTTTTATATCCAAATCACTAGTATTTAAAGCCATAGCTTTTCTTAAATCTACGCCATAGGTTCGCATAAATGCATCGCAAATTAAATTTCTACCATCACTTGAGCCTAAAATGTTTCCGCCAACCCAAGCAACTTTAACACTCATTCCAGGTTCATAATAAACTCCGTTGGTTATTTTTTTTCTTTTTGTGGTTATTTCAAATAAAGCCATAGTTTTAAATTTTAAGTTTTAGGGGGAGACTTTCCCATTCTTTATTCTCACATTGCAAATATCCCGTCTTTATTAAATTTTATCAAGTTTTTATGTATCCAAATAGGAAACATATTGTATCCAAATTGGAGACAGCCTCTGCCGTAATGTGTCACAAGTTGATTATATATTTGTTGCGATATATAAATAATGGAAAACTCAGAATTTCATATTGGTATCCGTATTAAGGAAGTGATGGAACAGTCGGGCAGAAAAGTGTCGTGGCTTGCTAATAAATTGTGTTTTTCGCGCGGTAATGTTTATAAACTTTATCAAAAGGATAATATTGATATTAAATTATTACTTAAAATTTCAGAATTGTTAGAATATGATTTTTTTGAAGATTTATCTAAGATGCTAAAAAAATGATTATATTTGCGTATGCTTCAAGATAATTATGCACGATATATTTGGTTAGTTGATACTATTTATCGAAAAGGAAAGGTGTCATTTTTCACTATTGATAAATTGTGGATTAATAGTTTACTTTCTGATGGAAAAAATCTTCCTAAAAGAACTTTTCATCGTTGGAGAGAGGCTATTACTATAAATTTTGGAATTTTTATTTCTTGTGATCGGCAAGATAATTATAAATACTATATTGAAAATGCTGACGATTTCTTAAAAAATAATTTAATGTTTTCTCTCATTAATTCTATGGTTATAAATAATATTTCGTCTGAAATTAAGAACTATCCAAATAGAATTTTATTAGAAGAAGTGCCTTCTTCTAACGTTTATTTAAGAGAAATTCTTGAAGCTATGCGTGACTCTAAAACTTTGATTATAAGGTATCAAGACTCTTGGCATAGACGTTTAGCTGAAGAGTGTTTCGAATTTGAACCATACGCCATTAAAATTTATAAACGTCGTTGGTATGTGATTGGTAAATATCATAATCAAAATGATATTAAAATTTATCCTTTGGATAGAATTAAAGAATTGCATACTGCTGACAATGAATTTGTTTATGACGAGAGTTTTAATGGTAAAGAATATTTTCGTGATTGTTTTGGTATACAAACTGATGAAAGATATCCTGCTCAAAAGGTTGTTATTAAATTTGATAGTTTACAGCGTGGATACATAAGATCTTTGCCTTTACATTCTACTCAAAAAGAGATTGAAACTACTGAAGAATATTCTGTGTTTGAATATTTTATGAAACCTACATACGATTTTGCTCTTGAAATTCTTGCTCAAGGTGTGAGTTTTAGTATTATTGAGCCTAAATGGTTGAAATACGATATGGCTGAATATGGTAAACAAATTTGGAAATTGAATAATGGAAAAGGTAAATAGTGGTAATAAACAGCCTTTTTCAATTAAATCTACACTTCTTAAAAGAATATTTTCTAAATCGATTGAAATTTTTGCAATTACAAAAAGTGAAATTCTTGCACTTTTCATATTGCTATTATGTTTTATAAAAAATAAATATCTTTTTTGTAACAAACAAAAAAATCCGTTTCCTTTTTCAGAAAACGGATTTTTTATTTATCAAAAATTATTGATTATCCTAAGAAAGCAATCAAAATACCAGCAGCAACGGCAGAACCGATAACTCCGGCTATGCTTCCTGCACAACCTAAAATTGCACCTATATATTCTCCTTAAAATAAATATTCTCTAAATTCATTTCAATTAATACCTTTTTTTGTTTTTTTCTTGTTTTTTATTTGGTATTTAAAATAAAGGTAGTAATTTTGCACTATCCTAAATTTCACAATAAAATGAGTAAATTAAAAAATATAAATAAATGTGTGTTACGGTGTGGTAAGCGGAAACGCCCCAGTGTTCGTGAAAACACAGGACACCTAAAACACACTATTTTTATCATTCCTAAATTTCACGATTATGGTTACAAAAATTAATTTCAACGGTCAAGAACGTATTGCCGTTATTCTTCCTTTGAATGCAAACCAATTGCCACCAAAATCTTTTACTATCCTTAAATCCCTTTTTGATACCTTTTGGCGTAATAAATTAAATAACGGTACGGCGTTAATATTAAAGGATAGTAGTTCAATAGGCATTTTAAATGCTATTAAAATTGTGTCCGAGTCCTTAGAAAAAAATCTATTAACAGAAAACAATGTATTACAATCAATACAGAATAAAATGTTAAAATAAATACAAAAGTTAAATTCCTAAATTTCACGATTATGGTTACAAAAATTAATTTTAACGGTCAAGAACGTATTGCCGTTATTCTTTCAGAAGAAGTAAATAATATGTCTAAACTTGAAATTTCAAGTTTAGGGATTATTCTTAATTACTTTGTCGGGTATCACGGCGGCAATTATGATATATGGGCTACAATCGCCGCGTGTGATTATGCTATGGGGTTCGATGAAACATCTATTGCAGAACATCACAAAATTACAGAGGAAAGGTTAAAAAAAAGAAAAAAATAAACGATTATTTTTAATAGAAAAAAACGCCCGTTTGTTTTCTCAAATGGGCGTTTTAATTTACAAACAAAATCCCGATTATTATTGTTTGGCTCGTTCTATTTTTTTAGTAAGATAGCGCATTAGGGTACTATAAGAAATACCATATTTCGGGTAAATTTCTAAACGCCAAATATTTGCAATACTTTTTCTTTGGTTGCCAGGCTCGAATTTAGATAAAACTTCCTCGCCTATATGCAACATTCTTTTTTTTGTACTTTCGTGCATATTGTGTGTGTTTAAATTGTTGCGCTTACAATTGCGCCAATACCTTTGCCCCTAATAGGTAAAGCAATAAAACGCTTGTCAAATCCTACAATCGTGCCGCGTTCGCTTGGGTCGTCAATATTGGCATACATATAAATCTCTCCGTCCGCTTTCATCACTTCCTTTGCGTAAAAAACCACACTGGCAAATTGTGTGCTTTCGGTTTCGGTGTCAAATGGAATTTTGGACAAAACGCCGTTTGTAGTGGTATATTTGGGCATCTGTGAAAAAGAGAAAAAGCCAAAACCAGCAAATTTGAACGGCTCGCCATTTTTAATGTCGGTTATTTCTTTAAATAATTTTACGTCCTCCAATAGCAAGTCCGACACGTGTTTGGGGTGTAAAACTATATAACGTTCTTCTAACGGAATTTCGGCATCGTCAAAACGTTCTTTTAATGTTAAAATGTCCGACAATGTAAGCCTTTTTCTACCGTTAATATTTTCGCCCGTTGTAACAATTACGGGTGTGTTTTCGGTGTCTTTGTCGGGGGCGTATGCGTGAATTGCTTTTGTAGCAACACTTTTTCTTAAGGTTGCACGGTGTTGGCTTATTACGCTTTCTAATTTGTTGTAACTATATTCCAACGTTTCAGGACGGCGAATTATAGTGTTTTCCGTTTCAAACTTATCTAATATTATTTCGCTGTCGGTGTCGGTACGGTCAAGCGTTCTAATTGGATAAGTTGTGTTATTTACTAAAACTTTGGGGTCAAGTCCCGATATGGGAACGTGCAAACGGTCGTTATCTACAAAAACGGAATAATCGACCGCCTTTTGTAAAAAACTATCATCCGGATAAAAGTTTTCTAAAACTTGATTTATCCATATTTCTTTGTTAATTGCCATGTGTTTATTTATTGTTGGTTAGTACTTTATATAATTCGGGGTTGTCTTTTAGCGTTTCGGGGTCGTTTTTTCTGTACCATTCTAACGACCTTGCAACGGGTGTGTTTTTTTCTTTGGCTAATAGTGTGTTAATTAATTCGGGGTTGTTTTTTAGCGTTTCGGGGGCGTATTTCCTGTAATCGCTTAATGTCCAATTTTCCCGCCCTTTGTCTTTTAATTGCAAAATATGTGTTAAACTTGTGGGGGTGGGTATAATTGATAATAATCGTTTTATTGTTGCTATGCCGTTTTTGTCGGCTATTTCTGTAAATAATTTACGGTCAAGGAGCAAAATTTTTCCTTCTGTTTCGGCGGTGTCTAATAGTTGTTTTATAACTTCGTTTCCTTTGTTTTTCTGCAATGTTATAAAACGGTTGTAGGCTTTTGGGTCAGTTTTTGCAAGACTTGAAAATATATCTTTTTGTGTGGAGTCAATATATCCCAAATAAACCGCTTTGTCAATACTCATAAACATATCTTTGTTACGTGCTGCAATTGCATTTTTAAAGGCTTGTAATATTTCATCATTGCTTGCATTTTTTTCTAAATCCAAAAGTTTTTTTAATGCTTCCTTTAAATCCTCGTCGGTTGTTTCGTCTAAATCAGCAAGTTTGTAAACAAAACCGCCCGAACGTTTGTAAAGTTTAACGGCGTTTTCGTTGCTTGGTATGTCTACAATTGAAATTTCAATAAGGCGGCATTTTGTAACGGTATCAACGCCGTTTATTATTTCCTTTTCTATGTTGTCAATTCCTATTGACGCGCCGCGCAAAAAGCCGTTTTCTACTTGTTGTTTAACTTGGTTGGCAAGTTCCGAAGAGTTATCGAAAACAGCATCTGCAAATAATATATTACCGTCTTTTCTTATATTTTCCCACCGTCCTATTATACCCGTTTCTCTATTGTGCATATAATACATAACGGGGTGTTTTTCAAAATGTGTGGTATCAATGCCAGCCGTTAAGACTGAAAAACCGTAACTGTTTATTGTTTCATCTGATACTATAAATGTATATTTTGTCGCCATTATCTTAGTGTTTTATTATTATGTTGCAAATTGACACATAAACATTAGCATAATGAAAAACTTTTGCTATTTTGATAAAAAAAAACATTTGCCGCCGTGTTTGGTTTGTCATTAATATAAATAACTACACCTTATATATTTACATCCCTTTCACAGCCGTGTAACGCCGTTTTAGCGTTTTTTACCCTAAAAACGCCGTAAAACGCTGTATTTAAATATTTTAACCCTTTTTCAAAATGACTATAAAAAACAATTGTGGTATACACCAAACCCCCGATTTTTTGAGGTTTGTTGGCTGTTTTTGGTCTTAGTGTGGTGGTTTTCTCGCTGTTTTTGGTTGAAAACATCGCCGTAACTCCGCCGTAACTCCGCCGTAACTCTTTTCACGGAGCAAAAAACGCCGTCTTTTCAGCCTCGTTTCAACATCCTTGCAACGGCATAAAAAAAGCCCGCAGGCGCACATACCCACGGACTAAAAATTAACATATAATACGCTAAATATTAACTATTTAAATATCCAATCCCCACACAATCACACCCACCCACCAACCATCCACCATTTCCGCTCCTCCATCCCTTCTCCAATCACCATAAAATCACCATAAATTACTTTTTGAGTGAAATTCGGGAAATGCTAAGTGATTGAGGGATAAAGGGGTAAGGAGTGAGGGAAAAGATTTTTTGTGGTGTGGGGGATATATACATTTCCAATTCCATGATGCACCTTCTGTGACAACCATTTGTTCAAAATTTAATTCTTCCATTTTTATTAAATTTTTAGTTTAACAATAATTAATTTAATTAAGCAGATTAAATAAATCTGATGTCCCAAAATTATTGTTTATTTAAACTATTTAATTAAAAAATAACACGAAAATAGTTGGCATTTTTTATTAGAAAATAGATATTAGGAAAATTATGTGATATAATAGAAAAATCAAATAGTCATTAATGAAAATCTTTTTTTATATAATCTGATAAAAAAACGTGGATATTAATCCATGAATAAATTTTCTTAAATATTGAACTTAGCTCTCAAAAATATACCGATTTTTTTTACATTTGGCTGGTCTAAGTGCGTAAGACGCCAATTTGCTATTATAGCCAAATATTTATAAATATTGTCAATTCCAAAACCAATTTCACAATAAGGTTTGTTTAAATTTGAAATCATGTTTGGAAATTGTAATAAAGAATTGTTACTCAAGTTTTTAGACGACACTTCGCCTACCAAACATTTGGCATAAAAATATTCTTTAAGATTTAATTCGTTTAAGCCTGGTATTTTATTTATAAAAAATCCGTCAAAATATTGTTCCACTGTTAAACTTGCGTATCTATCTGCTACAAATTCATACATATTCATTAAGTTAAACTTTTTATTATCAAAATTATACGAGAAATTCCCTTCTGGTATTGATAACAACGTAAAAGGAACTTTATTGAATATTTGACCGCAATTGATTGTATAAATAAACCTACCAAGTGGAACTGTTGATATTGTATGTTCTAGGTTTATTGATAATTTGTAATATTGATTATATTTATTTTGCTCATTCCAATAACCTAGTGCAAAATCTATATCTAGTATTGGAAATTTTTCTATTGAATTTAATTTTAAGAATGACTTTTTGTCTTTTTCATTATAACAAAAATGAAAGTTTAAGTTTGATTCATAAAATTCAAAGTAATTCATAATATTTTTATCAGAAGTTTTGATAAATTTGATAGAATCTGATTGCTCTATCTTATTGTATTTAAAGCCCAATGTACTTGAAAAACCATCGAAAAACTTGTTATAATACTTGATATTTGCAATGTCGGTCATCATTAAGTGAAACATTGATTTATCTCTAACAACGGCTGCTGACAACAAATTATCATGGTCAACTTCTAATTTCATGTTGCTAAGCGAGTTGTAGTCGTGTAAATAATTGAGGTAAATTACATGATTGTTGTTTGACGATAAATTAAGTTTAATGCCACCTAAATATTTAAATTTTTCGTCTTTTGTGCCGTAAGCTAAATATCCGTTTAATTGAATCCATTTACTAAATTCTCTATTAGTTTTTCCGCCAATTCTAAAACGGTTTCCTTCAATTTTGTTGTAACTATAAGTATGAAAAATTGGTCCAAAATCAAAAAATCCACATTGCCAATATCCTGTAACTAACATGTTAGACAAGTTGACATAATTTTTAAATTTATCAATCTCCTTAATGGAATCAACCATTTGATAAATGTCGTTTTCTTTTTTCGTAATTTTTTCGTGGCGCACTTGATTCCAATATGTAGAGTCTTGATTATAAGAATTTTCGGCAAACATTATTTTGTTTGATAATAAATAATCTGGAGCTGATTTAGATGAGATGTCAATATTTTTTAACGTAGTTGTTAAACGACCTGTCAATCCTACAAAATTTTCTTCTAACATTAAATTTATAAACAGTTCTTCTTTAAGAGGAAAATATGTATTGTTAACTTTTGTAAAGTTTTTTGTTATTATAAAGTCGTGAACATAATTCATGCTGACATTACGATTGACTTGCATTTTTATTTTATTAATGCCCCAATTTGAACTATCAACCAGCATTTCGCCAAAAAATGTATAATCTTTAAATTGTTGATTTTCAAAACATATCTTATAAAATTTTATATTGTTAACAAAAATGCTGTCAGTTAAATAATATTTGTAATAATTCTCCCATTTGTCGCTAATCGGAGAAATTAAATCGTGGTCAAATATATTTATTACGTTTTTATAAATATCTATTTCAAAAGTATTATTATTAGCAATATCAATAGCCTCTTTTTTTTCAATTCCTGAAATGTGATAACTTTTTATTAATTCTTTATAATCTCCATTATTATTGTACACATCAGAAAGAGATTCAACTAAAAAAAACGGTAAAATATTTTTACCATTTTCTGCTGTAGTGTCAATATAATTAAAGATAAAATTAAAATCTTGCATGGAACGTTTTGTAAACGATTCTTTCCTCAAATTTGTAACGTCAAATTCTATTTTTTGATATTTTTCATAATTATATTCAGTAATATTTTTAAAATTATTAATCTCTTTATTTTCAATTATTTTACGTAAAATTGCAAAAGCAGGATTTTCTTTTGAAGTTATAGTTATTTCGTTTAAAACCAGAGTGTTAGATTTAAGTCTTACTGTTATTTCTTGATATTGATTAACAGCAATTTTAATAGTATGTGTGTCATATCCTAAATAAGATATTGATATATAATCAAAATTTTCACGAGTTTGCAGATAAAAAAAGCCATTATTGTCAGTTGAACAACCTTCGAAAGAGCCAACAAAGACTACATTTGCAAATGCTAACGGTGTTTCAGTTTCAGAATCAATTACTTGTCCACGAATTTTGGTTTGACTATTAACTATCGTTGATGAAAATATGATAGGTAATAAAATAAATAAAGTTTTTTTTATAAATGTCATTTTGTGCGTTGATTAATTAAATTTATTTGTAAAGTTAAAAAAAAATGTTTTTGGTAAGTATTAAATAAATACAAAAAATCTTGGCAAATTTTATTAAATAAACTAAATACAATAATTCATCCTCTTGTTAAAGAATCGTTTGATATTTTTGTTAAACAAAATCAAGACAAAAATTTTGTTATAGTTGAAAGTGCAATATTAGTACAAAGTGGATTCTATAAATTTACAGACTTAAATATATTAGTAACTGCGCCTATTGATGTTAAATTAAAACGAGTTTCAAAACGTGACAATCTTTCTCTTGACGCAATAAAAGCAAGAATATCAAATCAATTTGATGATACTCAAAATCAAAAATTTTGCAAATATTCAATAATAAATGATAATAAACATTCTGTTATTGAACAGATTAATACTATTATTAGCGATTTATAATTATTGTAATTTATTTTTATTCGCTGTAAAAAGTGTAGATTTTCTTGAAATTATAGATAGTGTATAAAAAAGTGTGTCTGAAACGACCTCCGAATTTTGAGCGAAATTACTTAAATTTTTGTTCAAATTTAAAATTATAAATAGGATATTTATAAAAATTTTCATTTTTAGTAATAGCCTCCTTAGAAATAATACATAATGCAGATTCCTCAGAAGGGAAAGAAATCCTAATTTTTAAAGTTCTTCTGAATTCTTTATTAAATCTTTCAATCCAATTTGTAGTATAAATCATATTTCTAATTCTAAAATCATATTTTTTAAATGTAAAATAAAATGAATATCATTTTTATTGATAAGATTACCAATATATTGATAATTCTTTTTCCATTTATTACAAAACATTTCTAATCTTTGCATTGCCATATTAATTGTGTCTTCTTGTTTTTCAACCTTAAATACTTCCTTTAAATCATCTGCAAATTCCTGTTTATGAGCAGATTTAACATGATTTAAAACGTTTCTTTTAAAATGAGTTACACATTTTTGTAAATCACTATTAGAAAATACACTTTTAACACTGTTTTCAAGTCCAACAAGACCATCAGCGACAAATAAATCTACTCTAGCGACACCTCTTTCTTAAGTTTTGCCAATTCTTCTTGCCAACCATAGGCAGATTCTGTTGGTATAGAGGTTACTGCCAGAACTTCTCTTTCATAATCTTCATTAACTCCAAGAATTATATAAAATGCCTCACAATCAACAAATTCACGTTTTACTTTAACCTGAATACAATCTATGTATATTGCTAAATAATGTTTTTCTAAAACTCTGTTACGCCATAACTCCATTTCCTTATAGAAACTCTGATTAATGTCTGATATAGTTGGCTGAACGACTTTTGTCATATATTTTTTGTACTATTTCTCCTATTTGGCGTGTTGATAGTCCAGCTCCATATAATTCAAAACATAAATCTCGTTGCTCTTCTTCTTGATTCCTTAATATTTCTAATATCAATGGTTTAAATACTCCAAATCTATCTCGTGGTACGCGTAATTCTAATGTTTTCCCAAATCCTGTCCCTTGAATTGGGCGATATCCATTACATTTATTGTTTGTATTGGTATTTTCTTTAAAAAATGCTTCTCGTTCACTTTTCATCAATGCATTTAAGGTTATTGTTAATAATTCATTTAACCCATTTTTTTCGCTTAATAATAAGGTTATTTCATCTTCTAATTGTACATTTGTAAGTTTTATCATGATCTCTGTTTTGATGTTTATTATTTTTTTGCTTATATTATATAGACTCATTCTGAGATCTTTTGTTTCTTCAGACACACTTTTTTGTACACTATCAAAGTAGAATTTAATAATGTTTTTGTTTGACAATTATATGTTTATCAAAACAAAAAAATCCGTTTCCTTTTCAGAAAACGGATTTTTAATATCAAAACATGTTAAATTATCCTAAGAAAGCAATCAAAATACCAGCTACAACGGCAGAACCGATAACACCTGCAACGTTTGACGAAATACAATAATTTAAAACGTGATTACTCTTATCGTATTTTAATGCAATATTGTTGGCAACACGTGATGCCATAGGAACTGCTGATAATCCTGTTGCTCCAACAAGTGGATTGATTTTCTTTTTTGAGAAAATTTTAATCAGCTATATTTATTTCGTCTAATAATTTTTTTAATTCTGGAATGTCATATTGGATTGTTGTCCATAATGCTTCTGCTGTAATTCTATAATAATCATGAACTAAAACATGTCGCATTTTTTCCATTAATTGCCATGGAAAATTTTGATGTGATTTTTTATATTCAGAAGATAGTTTATAAGTTGCTTCTCCTATTATTTCAACAAGTTTTACAAAACCATAATATTCAATAGGTTTATTTTTTAATTCTTCAAGTGTGTATAAATCTTTGTTTTCAATTAATTGATTTACAGCTTGAATAATATGTTCTATTCGTTGTGTATCATTAAGCTGCTCTCTCATATATTAGAATTTTATCGTGTTCTGCACTTTCAACAGCAAATGGTAATAAACAGCCTTTTTCAATTAAATCTACACTTCTTGAAAGAATATTTTCTAAATCGATTGAAATTTTTGCAATTACAAAAAGTGAAATTCTTGCACCTTTTTTATATTCAACCAAAATATCAATATCGCTATTTTGTGTTTCTTCTCCTCTTGAACAAGAACCAAAAAGCCATGCTTTTTCAATTGGCTGAGTTGAAAAATACTCACAAATTTTAGGAATCATATTTTTAATTTCAATACTTATCATATTGTTATTATGTTTTATACAAATATAAATATCTTTTTTGTAACAAACAAAAAAAATCCGTTTTCTTTTTCAGAAAACGGATTTTTTATTTATCAAAAATTATTGATTATCCTAAGAAAGCAATCAAAATACCAGCTGCAACGGCAGAACCGATAACACCTGCAACGTTTGACGACATACAATAATTTAAAACGTGATTACTCTTATCGTATTTTAATGCAATATTGTTGGCAACACGTGATGCCATAGGAACTGCTGATAAACCAGTTGCTCCAATAAGTGGGTTGATTTTCTTTTTTGAGAAAAGGTTCATGAGTTTTACCAACATAATTCCACCAAAAATTGAGAATCCAAATGCTAAGAAACCTCCTGCAACAATTCCTATTGTTGTCCAATTTAAAAATGCTTCTACTGTCATTGTGGCTCCAACGCAAAGTCCTAAGAATATTGTGGCTGAGTTCATTATTGCATTTGATGCTGCATCAAATATACGTGATGTATTATTTCCAATTTCTTTAATCAAGTTACCAAACATTAACATACCTACAAGGGCAACAGCGTCTGGAACTATGATTGCAACAATTGTTGTGGTTGCTATTGGGAAAATAATTTTTAGAGCACGCATATTTTTAAACTCTGTTTTGTTTGGATAGAGTTTATCTTGTTGTTTCATATTGATACGAAGTTCTTTTTCTGAACATGTAAGTTTTACAACAAGAGGAACAATTACTGGAACAAGAGCCATGTATGAGTATGCAGCAATTGCAATTGGTCCTAATAAATGAGGAGCTAATTTAATTGTTGTGAAAATTGCAGTTGGTCCGTCTGCGCCACCAATAATTGCTAATGATGCAGCTTCTGGTAATGTAAAGAAATTACAAGCTACTAAAAGAACTGCAAAAATTCCAAATTGAGCACCTGCACCAAATATTGCAAGTTTTAAATTACGTAGCATTGGTCCAAAATCAGTTAATGCGCCAACACCCATAAAGATAATTGGTGGTAATAATCCAGATTTTATTAATGCGTAGTATAAAAAGTTCATTATTCCCAAATCGTGTGCGATTTGAGGTAGCCCTACTTCATAAATATTGTATGGAATACCATCTGCATTACACCAAATTGAGCCATCGGCTAGTGTTATTGCATTGTGATATAAAATACCGTTAACTGTTTGGTCAACAGCTGCTAATACGCCCATGTTTCCACCTGGAAAGTTGGCTATTAACACTCCAAATGCAATAGGAACTAACAATAATGGTTCAAATTCTTTTTTGATACCTAAATAAAGCAACAAAAAAGCAAGTGCATACATTATCAAAAACTGCGGTTGGTCGATTAATGAATCGAGCGCAGTCATGTGAAAAATTTTATCAAATATTTCGCCCATTGCTTATTATTTTATTTTCATTAATACGTCGTCTTCTGATACAGAATCGCCTGATTTGTAACAAATTTCTGTGATGATACCATCATTTTCTGCTGAAATTGCATTGAAAGTTTTCATTGCTTCAATGTAGCAAACTGTTTGACCTTTTTTTACAGAATCTCCAACTTTTACAGCAGGATCTCCTGAATTTTTAACCAAATAGAATTTGCCTTCTAGTGGTGATGTTAAATCACTGCCTTCTCCGTTTGAAGCACTTGACATTGCATCTTCTTCTGATGCTATACGCATAATTACATCGTCTTCTGAAACTGAATCTCCTGATTTGTAACAGATTTCTGTAATTACGCCATCGCATTCTGCTGCAATTGCATTGAAAGTTTTCATTGCTTCAATGTAGCAAACTGTTTGACCTTTTTTAACTTTATCGCCAACTTTTACTGCTGGATCTCCTGAATTTTTAACTAAATAGAATTTACCTTCTAGTGGAGATGTCAATTCTTTTCCTACACCTTGTAATGCTGGTTTTGATGTAGATGTTGCTGCTGTAGAAGTTTTACCATCGTTTGCTCCAATTGTAACTGCATATTTAACTCCGTTAACGTCTACAGTAACAGTTTGTGGGAATGATGCAACAGCAGGAACTGCTGAACCGCCTTTTGATGCTTTTTCTGCTTTACGTTTTGCAAGGTCTTCTTCAAATGCTTTTTTAGCATCACCTGATTTGTATAAACGATATTGTTGTGGGTGCATTGCTAGTTCAAACAATTCTTCATCGTCTTGTCCTAAATCCCAACCGTTTTCTTGCATTTCTTTACGGAATGAATCTAAAGCGTCTGGATATTCGTCTTGAGGGTTACCTGTAAAGAATTGGCGTCCTTGTTGTGCTGCTAATTCTTTAAGTTCTGGTGCAACTTCGCCTGGAAGTTTTCCTGATTTTCCAAGCAACATATTCCAAATGTCATCAGCTATTAAACTCCAACGTTCTTTACCTTTTTCCATTTGCATAACATTGGTTAGTGCCATGTTTTTAACATATTGACTAAATGGAGTTACCAATGGAGGATTTCCCATTTTTGGCCAAACGTAAGTAACTTCGTTAAACAACTTTATCATAAGTTCGTCTTGTGAAAGTTTTGGCAAACCATGTTTTTCTTTGTATTTGTTAACAGACTCAAGATTTGATTCTAAGTCGGTCATTAATGAACCCATCATACCACCAGGCAAACCAGGAGCAATTAATAAAGAGTTCATATATCTGTTACGTTGTGGAATATAATATCCTAAGAAATCGTCCATCATTTCTTGAATCAATGAACGTACTTCCATGTAAGCTGACATGTTGATTTCTTTAACATCAAAACCAGCATCTTTCAACATTGGTTGAACTGCAAGAATATCAACGTGTCCAGTACCCCAAGAAAGAGGTTCCATACCAACGTCTACATAGTCGCAACCAGCTTTACAAACTTCCAAAACAGAAGCCATAGCAAAACCTGGACCTGCGTGTGAGTGATATTCTACAACGATATCTTTGTATGCTTTAATACCTGCTACAATTTTTCCTAATTTTACTGGGCGTCCAATACCAGCCATATCTTTAATACAGATTTCGTCGGCTCCAGCATCTATTAATTGTTTTGCAAGATTTACATAATAATCAACAGTGTGGATTTTTGATTCTGTAATACATAAACAACATTGAGAAATCATATGACTTCCATCTGGACGTGTTGCTTCGTGTGCATATCCAATTGAAGGAATAATGTTTCTTGGATCGTTTAATCCACAGAATGTTCTTGCTATGTCGGTTCCTTGTGTATATTTTACTTTATAAAATAGTTTACGTACATCAACTGGACATGGATTCATTCTAATGCCGTTGAGCGCACGGTCAAGCATTTCTGTTTGAATACCAGCTTCATGAAATGGTTTTGTCCATTCACGTACTGATTTGTTTGGGTTTTCTCCATATAGAAGGTTAACTTGTTCAAAACCGCCACCATTGGTTTCTACACGGTCGAAACATCCCATTTTTATTATTGCTGGAGCTACTTTTAATAATTGGTCTACTCTAGGTTGATATTTTCCTGAGCTTTGCCATAAGTCTCTAAATACAAGATTAAATTTTACTTGTTTACCCATTTTCTTAAATCTGTTTGCAGAATTTTTTAAAGTTTAATAGATTTATTTTTTTGTGTTCTATTACTTTTAATAATTTCCGACTTTTTAATAAATTAAATTCTTTCTATCTTTTCAACGCGACCTTTTCCGTCGGTTATTGTTTTAACAGCTAATTCTATAGCTTGTTGTACGTTTGGATCTATTGCTACTTGTGCGGTAGCCACCGCCACTTTCTTAGGCTTTTCATCCTCTTCGGGCGCAAATTTGTTTACCGCCGCTATGAGGAGTTTGCCGAATTGAATGATCAATATCAGCACCAAGAAAACAGTGGATAAGCCTATTCCCAAAAGTTTTAAGGCTTCAAAAAAGTTTCCTGAATCACTCATAAGACTATTTTTTATTTTGTATATTTATTTGAATATTTATTTAATCGCATCAACTTATCCGCCATCATACGGAATAAAAATACAATTTTGCCCAAAATTATAAAAAAAAATACTCTTTTCCCGTTTTGTATTTAAATTTATTGTAAATTGACAAATAATTATGTGTTTATTTTTTTTGTTTTTAGGGGTGTTTTTTTAACTTAATGCCTATGTTTATGAATTTTATGTTGTTGATTGAGTTTTATTTTGTTTTATTAAATTACGTTATTTACTTACTTTTTTGATATTTATACTTTTATTAATAGTTTAATTTCTTTATTTCATTTTATATAATATTATTTATAATAAAATTTTGAGTTAACACACTTAATTTACTTTTGTGCCACAAAAAAATTAATAATAAAAAAGTGGAAATTACAGATCGTACCAAAGAATTAGAGACTAAAAAAATAAGTTCTTTATTATTAGCTTATGCTTTACCTTCTATTATTAGTCAAATTATTGCATCTTTATATAATATCACAGACCGTGTTTGTATTGGGCAAGGTGTTGATGCAATGGCAATTTCGGGATTAACTATTACTTTTCCTTTCATGAATATTATTCATGCTTTTGGTTCTTTGGTTGGTGCTGGTGCTGGTGCTAGAATGTCTATTGTGTTAGGGCAAAAAGATGTTCGTTGGGCTGAAAAAATTCTTGGTAATGCTATGTTGCTTACTTTTATTTTTGGGGCTTTGTTTTTAAGTGTGGGATATATTTATATTGATGAAATTTTAGTTTTGCTTGGTGCCATAGACGAAAATATTTCATATGCTCGTGATTATATGTTGATTGTTTTACCTGGTATGTTTTTTACTACTTTAAGTTTTAACTTAACTGGTATGATTCGTTCGTCGGGATACCCTATGAAATCTATGTTTATTTTGGGTGGTGGTGCTATTTTGAATATTATTCTTGATTTAATTTTTATTTTTGTTTTTAATTGGGGTATTGCTGGTGCTGCTTGGGCAACAACTATTTCTATGACTGCTACTTCTGTTGCAGCTGTTTTGCATTTTGTGGATAAAAAATCTTTTATCCAATTTCGCAAGCATTCTTGGCAACCCAAATTATATATCTTTAGAAATATTTTAATGATAGGAATTAGTCCTTTTTTGATGAATATAGCTGCAGCTGGTGTTGTTGGTATATTAAATCATCAAATTACATTTTTTGGTGGAGCAAATGCTGTGGCTGCATTCGGTATTGTAAATAGTATTTTAAATATGGCTGTTTTAATTATATTGGGTTTATGTCAAGGTATGCAACCTATTGCTGGATATAATTATGGAGCGGGTTTAAAAAATCGTTTGCGTGAAGTTTTATTTTTGGTTATGAAAATAAATATGTTAATTGGTCTTGTTTTCACTATTTTAGCTTGTTTGTTCCCTCGTATTTTTGCAAGTGCTTTTACTAATGATGCTAATTTAATTGAATTGTCGGTGCCATGTTTTAGATTTATGGTTTGTATGATGCCTTTAATTGGGTTTACTATAACTAATTCTAACTTTTTTCAGTCGATAGATAAACCTTGGGTGGCTATCACAACAAGTCTTTTGCGTCAGGTTATTATTCTTTTACCTTTAATTTATTTAATGCCAAGATTGTTTGTGTCTATGAATTTAGATGGATTAACAGGTATTTGGGCTGCTGCTACAACG
Source organism: Bacteroidales bacterium (assembly GCA_024413595.1). Classification (GTDB taxonomy): domain Bacteria; phylum Bacteroidota; class Bacteroidia; order Bacteroidales; family UBA3824; genus UBA3824. The sequence goes on along the minus strand of JAKSUC010000023.1, from coordinate 16,091 downwards.
TCTGATTTTTTAGCTGCGGTTATTTCTGGTGCTTTACTTTATTCTCAACGAAAACTTTTTACTTGTGACAAATAATTTTTTTTCATTTTTTATTATTTATATCAACTATATAATTGATTTTTTAGGTTAATAATTTTATATTTGCAAAACAATAAAATATAAAACTTTTAGTTTAAAAATAGATAATTCAATCAAAAGTTAATTAATAACAAATTTAAAAAAAGATTTAAAATGAAAAAGATTAGTTTATTTATATCTGCCATATTAATGGCTACTACAATTTTCACTTCTTGTGAAGATGAAATTCTTCCTATTGATAATGGTCAAACTGATAATTATGATGTTTACCGTTTTAGTAAAAGTTTGAGTTATAATAGTACAAATCCAAATGAACAATCAGCATTTTGTGCTCGTAGTCAACAAACTGTTGCGGCTTCAAGTGGTGATGCTGATATTTGTGCTGGTTGGCAAAATCAATATGGATATTTCCTTTGTTCACCAAACGCATCTTTATTGAAAGATTGTTATGATGCTAATGGTAAAAATTATTCTAATCCTAATAGAACAAAAATTAAGAGTTTAGGTAGTGCTGATATTGAAGATTATTCTGATGTAAATTCTTTAGAAAATCTTTATGTTTCTTCTGAAAACATTGATGGTAAATCAAGTTTAGGTAATGGTGTTAATCAACTTTCTGTTGGACAAGTTATTGCTTTTGAAACAGGTGATGGTTGCAAAGGTGTTGCTCAAGTTTCTAATCATTCAAAAGTTAGCAAAACAATCACTATTACTGGTTACGTTGCAGTTCCTAAAAATTCTGCAAAATAATTTAGCATATTAGATTTTTAATTGTATATTTTACGGAAGATAATAATTTTTATCTTCCGTTTTTTTTTGTGTGAACTTAACCTAATATTTGTAAATTATTTAAAGATGTTTGTTTCTTTTGCCTCAAATTTAAAATTAAAATGTGGATTCCATTTGTTATTGCGTCTGCAATTTTTCTTGGTTTGTATGACGTTTGTAAAAAAAGTTCTTTAAAAGAGAATGCTGTTTTGGTGGTTATGTTGATTTCTTCTGCAACATCTTTGTTAATGTTTACACCTTTATTAATAGATTCTCTTTGTGGTGGTAAATTGTTTAGTGATACAATTTTTAATATTCCGTCCACCAATTTTAGAAATCAAATGTTTATTTTGTTAAAAGCATTTATTGTTCAAAGTTCGTGGCTTTGCAATTTTTATGCTATGAAACATTTGCCAATTTCTATTGTTGGACCAGTTAGATCGTCGGCTCCTGCGTGGACTTTGTTTGGTGCAGTAATTATTTTGGGTGAGCGTCTTTCTATGTGGCAATGGATTGGTGCTGCTATTATTATTTCTTGTCTTTATCTTTATGCTCGTTCGGGTAGGAAAGAAGGTATTTCGTTTACTCACGACAAATTTGTTTTTTTCTTATTTGCTGGTACTTTAATAGGTGCAGGTTCGGCACTTTATGATAAATATTTGTTAAGAACTTTGATGATTGATAGAATGGAAGTTCAATCTTGGTTTTCGTTATATCAATTTTTGTTAGCTGCTTTATTGGCTCTTGTTGTATGGTATCCTAATAGAAATAAAACTGATAAATTTCGTTTTACGTTTACTATTCCTTTGATTGGTTTATTGTTAACTGTGGCTGATTTTCTATATTTTTATGGATTAAGTCAAGATGGAGCAATGATTGGAGTGGTTTCGCTTATTCGTAGAAGCAATGTGGTTATTTCGTTTATGGCTGGTGCGTTTATTTTTAAAGAAAAAAATATTCTTAATAAAAGTTTTATTTTGTGTGGTGTATTGGCTGGTGTAGCGGTTTTGTGCCTTTGTAAATAATAAAATATAAGCTAAATACAACAAAATACTGTTATTTTTATTTAATTAATTTTTATTTTTGTCAATTAAAAAACTCTTATTAAAGATAATTATAATGCACACAGAAAAACTGATATTCAAAAAGGGTAGGGGAATAGATGAATATTCTTCGTGGTGGACTGTTTGTTTTAATAATGAAACACAACAATATACAGCTGAAATAAATTTTCAAGGTCCTTTAAGTGGAAATTATTATCTATACGAAATCACTAAAGAAATTTATGATAAAGTAGGAACTTTTGAAAATGATGATTTCAAAACCGAAGATTTAATTAAAACGGGTCGAATTCTTTTTGAAGATCATAATAATGTTAATTCTATGAGTTATCATGTGGTTCATGATGTAAATTTTCAAAAATTATGCTCTTGGGCTGATATTCAAATTAGTCAAGAAGATGTTCCTACTTGGATTGACTAATTTATTAATTATACTAACGCAAACTCTTGATTTTCTTAGTCAAGCATAATAAAAGCAGACCAAAATTCAGGAGACATATTTGGGTAGGAGTGAAGATAACGAACTGCAGATTTAAAAGCTTCGTGTTTATTTTCTCCTGCGCTGAGATGTTTATAAAAATTGGTCATTAATAATAAGGTGGCATTGTCGTCAACATCCCATAAACTCATAATTAATGTATGAACTCCAGATTTAATAAATCCACGTTGAAGTCCAAATACACCTTCATTGTCTGTTAATCCAGTTCCTGTTTTGCATGCTGACAATACAACCAAATCGGTGTTTCGTAAATCTAAATTACTTATTTCTTTTGACAAAAGAATTCCATCATCAACGCTTTCTGGAAGTTTTACGCCATTCCATGTGGTATTGCACCCTGCAAATAGCAATCCTGTTAAATTTAGTGCATCTTCATTAGTGATTTCAACAGAGTCGGGTTGAATAAAAAATCCGTGCGTTGCTATGTGAATTATATTTGGACTATTTCCACTCAATGCTTTAAACGACTCTTCTGTGGCTTCATTATATGATAGTTTTGTACATTCAATATTGCCTTGTTTCAACATTGAAGCAATATTACTCATTTCTCTGTCTGAGCCTAGTAAATATGATGCTTGTAGTGATAATTTACTAATATAATCTAAATCAATATTTTTAAATAATTCTATTCCTCGATATTTACTATTATTCATAACCATACTAGTTGAGTCTGCATCATAATTTATACCTCCATAAATAATAGCATCTGAGATGTCAACGTGATTTTTACTCATAGCTATATTTCTTGTTGACGAAACTCGATAAATATCATATTTGTCAGAAATTGTTGATTTTGAATTTAGAAAAGCAAATTCAATTGGTGTTTGAGTTAAAATTCCAATTGGCGAAAAATATATTTTATTATTTGGATTTAGATATTTTTCGATAGGTTTCCAAATTATACTATATAATATAGTGTCGTTTAAATTATCAAAAATATTATAATCGTTAAAATATTTAGAAAATTCATTTTCTTTAAACAACGATACAAAAGCAGGATATGGCATATCTTTTTTTAAAATCAACGCTCCATAACTTGGAATTGTGTCGCCATTGATAGGTTCTTTAATAAATTCAATTGCCACTTCATTAATTTTAAGAGAATCTTTCACTTCGTGCCATCTAATTTTTAAAGGTCTAGTTATATCTCCATATTCTCTACAACTAATAGAAAGTGTACGTTCCATTTTGTCTAAAATATCACGTAGCGAGTCGCATTCGTGAATATGATTTTCAGTATCATCTTCTTCTAAATCAGAAATATATTGTTTAAGATTATTAATATCATTATAAAGATTAATAAGCGATGTATCACCACTATTATTAATCACCTTATCTAGTTGTAATTCAGATGTTAGCAAAACGCCTTTGCTTATCAATTCTCCATCGTACGCACTACACAATGCTTTTTCGTTTTCTGGAATTTGAAAAACTATTTCCCTTATTAATGGATATTCATCTTGATTAACTCTCCAATAATTTTCTTTCATATCGCTCGACATAAACGAAAAGTTATCAGACAAACGTTTGTTATTTATGTCTAAAGCTGTTGAAAGATATTCTATTGATTGAGAATATTGGTGTTTTTCAAAATAGGCAATGCCAATATTGTAATTATGTAATTGATACGATGAATGATATTTGTCAAAAATTTTAGAAGAAATATCAACTACTTGTTTTAATATTTTTATTTGTTTGTTTAATTTACTTGCTTTAGCAATATTGTTTTGAGATAATAAGTAATCGCAACTTTCTTTACCTTGATTGTGTTTGTATATTTTGCTCGATAATTTACAATTCTTTATAGCTTGTTTTTTATTTGATATTTTATTATAATAATATCCTAAGTTATTTAAACTTCTAGCGTAACTATCAGATTTTTTTCCGTATATTTTTTTTCTAATATTAGCCGATTGTTGAATATAATCAATAGCTTTATTGTATTCTTTAATATCTCCATAACAACCTCCAAGGTTATTTAACGTTATGGCATGACTTTGATTATAATATCCATATATTTTCAATTCTTTATCTGCCACATCAGTTAAAATTTCAATAGCTTTATTATAGTTTCCATTTTCAGAATAAACAAATGATACATTATTTAATGTGATTAAATATTCAGTATAATATTCACCCAAAGTTCCTCTATAGATGTATAATGCTTTTTCAATTAGTTCAATTTCTTTTTCATAATCCTCAATTAAATCGTATGCCATAGCTAAATTGGTTAATAAATACGCATATTCTTGATTATATTCTCCTATATTGTTTTTAATAATTTCAGATGCTTTGCTACAATAATTCATCATTTCTGTTGATTTTGATAAACAATAATATATTTCAGCTAGATTAATCATAGTTCTGGCACATTCAATATGATTTTCACCATAGAGTTGTGTTTTTATATTTAGTGCGGTTTGTAATGTTTCTAATGCTTTATTATTTTCTTCATTATTATAATAGCATCTACCTAAAAAATTAAGTGCAAAAGCATATTCTTTTGAATTTTCTCCAAATTGTTTTTTGGCTATATCTACTGCTTGTTGACAAAGTATTATGTCAAAATTGTTTGTATAATAGCCATATCTACTTAATGTTTTTATATATTCAGCCGATGAGTTATCGTTGTTAAAATTAAAAATATTAATAGCTTGAGTTAATAAAGAGTCTGATTGTTCAAATTTATCAAGACGAAAAAATAAATTACCGCTTAGGCTAAGCACTTCGGCATATTTTAATGAATTTTCACCAAATTGAGATTTTGCTAATTGTCTACATAAAATTAATGCTGTGTCAGCTTTGCGCAATTGCGCAGAGTCGTATAATTCTTTTGCTCGTGTATATACTTGTTCAAAATTTTGTGAAAAACTAATTGTGGACGTTAATAGTAAAGTGAATAGTATAAAAGTAATTTTGTGTTTCATTCGTGGTTAAATTAGAATAATTAGTTGGTAAAGATATAAATAATACAAAAGAATAAAGAGCATAATTTTAATTATCAATTAAAATTATGCTCTTATTTTTCTATCCCCATGGATATTCTAATTCTTCATCAGAAATATCATTGATAGATTTTGTTTCAATGTTGATATATTTTTCAACGTCAGCTTTATTACAATCTTTCATATTATCGTCTAAACCTTGTTTATAATTTTCAAAGTTTTTGCTTTCTTGAATTGATTGAATTATAATATTTGAAATTTCGCTATTTTTTAAAACATAGTAAAAATTATTTGTTACGCCCTCGTCGCTTATTAAATGACTAACAATGATACCATTACCAAATTCAAAATCACTATCACTTTCAGGATCAGTTGAGTATAATTCATTGAATTTGCCGTTAATATTATTTAAAACTATGTATTCTGTTTCGTCGGTTAAAGTGTTGTTTTCGCTTAATTTAGAAATATAACCAATATATTCATTATTTCCATCATTGTCGATGTCGGTTACATAGCAACAAAATGGAGCATATCCTTCTCCAAAAATTTCGTCGCATTTATTAATAATGATGTCACCAATATTAATTTGTTCTGAAAAATCTTCTTCATAACCATCAGAATAATCTTCAAAAACTTCTTCTTCTTGAAAAACAGTGTCGGTATTATTAACTGTATCTTGTTGATTTTGTCTGTTTTGTGTGCCACATGCAATAATGGTACTTGTCAATATTGTGTAAATTAAATATTTTATTTTCATTGTATTTTTTATTTTATTGATTATTAAAAGCAAGAGAAATTGTATTATTAATTTGAGAACCATCAAAAGGTTTTAAAATATAACCAAAGTATGAAACATTGTCAAAATTATATGATTTGAATTTTTCGTTTTCGCATAAAGCAATTATAGGTACTTGGTTATGTTTGTTGATGAAATCAGAAATTTTTGAAGAATAATCAGATTTTGACAATTTACTATCCACAACAATTATATCAATATTTTCATTATAGTTTTCTAAAATAGTAATATTAGAAGAACGTTCTAGTGATATAACTTTGTATTTGATGTTGGTTTTTATAAGTTTTTCAGATAAATAAATCGCCGAAAATCTATCTTTAGAAATAATTAAAAGATTTTTGTTTTTCCAATCATAATTTTGATCAACCAAAGAAGATTGTTGTGCAATATTATAAGGAATAGTAAAAAAGAACGTAGAACCAACATTAACTTGAGATTCAACCCAAATTTTACCCCCCATAAGTTCAACAATACCTTTCGAAATAGCTAAGCCTAAACCAGAACCATCACTTTTTGAAATTGGATTTTCGTTAATTTGATATCTATTAAAAAGAGTATCGATAGAATCTTTAGGAATACCAATACCAGTATCTGAAATAGCAAAAATTAATTGTTTCCCTTCATTATATAAGTTACATGAAAAATTAATTTTACCATTTATAGTATAATTAAAAGCATTATCAATTAAGTTTGATAACACTTGTTTAAGTCTACCAAAATCAGTTTTTATAATATATTGGTCGATATTAACATTTTGAGACAAAATAATATTTTTTTTATCCACATAAAGATTTCTTGATTTATAAAAATCATACAATTCATTAAACATATCTTTAATGTTACCAATTTCGTTGTTGATAGTAAGTAACCCTTCTTCAAGTTTTTCCATATCTAAAATATCATCTAAAAGTGCGGTTAATTCTTCACAACGGTTTTTGATAATAGCACCAAATTTGTTTTTTTCGCTTTCTGCAGTTGAAGAATCTAAAATTAAATCAAGAAATCCCGCAATTGCATTAACTGGGGTTCTTATTTCGTGACTAATATTAGCTAAATAAACACGTTTTATATTATCAGAATTTTGTGCTTTTTCTTTATCTTTAATTAGTTGTTGTTTTTCTGAAGAAATAGTATTAAGATTTTCTTGTAATTGTTTGTTATTATCTTCATATTTTTTTAGTTGTTCACGAAGTTGCATTTGATTTCTTCGAAGCAATTCGTGTTGATAATATTGTTCTGAAGCATTATGAATTATACCTGTATATCCAATTAATTTTCCTAAACGGTCAAATCTTTTAAGACCTCGAGCATTGCAATGAACTGGTATATTATCTTTATGTTTTAAAACTACATTATTATCAAATATTGTATTTTTATCAATATTTTGATTTAAAGCAAAACTAAGTAAAAGATTTTTTGTTTCAATATTGTCTATTAATATATAAGGACGTTGTCCTAAAAGTTCGTTTTTTTGATAACCTAAAATTTTGGTTACATTGTCGCTTACATAAATAACTTTGCCAAATTCGTCCATTTCCCAAAAACAATCGTCAGAACATAGAGCAACGCTATTAAATTTTTCTTCAAGTTGGATTAATTTATCTTTTGTGTTCCATTGACTAGAATTGGTTACCATTAATCGTCCTAAGAGAATTGTGGCAAGTGGAAAAATTCCTAATATTGTAAATGACGCATATATCATTGTTTCTATTATATTATCATCTAAAATAGTAGGTAATAAAGCAAATATTAATATGTGAGAAATAAATGCAACGAGTGTTAATGTTTTTAAATAATGTTTATGAATCCATTTTTCGTCAAATTTATAAAAAAATAGTCCTGTTGTAGCAGATATTAAAGTTGCAATTATATTATAAAATGGTTGTGGTGTATCTGCAAAAATAATGTAGGTAATTATCATTATTATTGCTGTTAATGTAGGTTTAAAACCAAAAAATAAACCTATTAAGCATAATAAAACAGTTTTTGCGTCAATATATAAATCGCTATACCACCCAATATTTTCAATACATAAAAATATTCCAATAGTACCGAATACTATACCTGAAGCATATTGCATTAATGTTTTTTTTGTTTCACGATATTTTATCCAATAAAAATCGTAAATAACTTCAAATATTAGAAGTATTGCAACATTTACAATAAAATCTGTAATATCCGCCTTATTCATTTTATAAAAGTAATCTATTGAAATATTTTAATTAAAAATCAAAAGATGAAATTCTATTAAATAATTACTTAATAAAAATTCATCTTTTGATAAAAATAAACTTCTAATAATTAAATTTCTGGAAAGAAAATTCTATCGTTGTCGTTTTCTACTTCAAATTTAAATATAGTTTTTTGGTTATAAGATTTTCCTGGACGTAATATTGCATTAGGAAATTGATTTTTGTTTGGTGAATCGGGGAAAAACTGTGTTTCAAAACAGCATGCACTTTGACGACAAACTTGTTTGCCATTTTTGTGTGTTAATGTGCTATCTAACCAATTTCCTGTGTAGAATTGCATTCCTGGATAATTTGTAAATATCTTTAAAATTCGACCACTTACTGGATCTTCGGCTTCTGCTGCTAAAAACATTTCGCCATTTTTGGTATTTAATACGTAGTTATGGTCAAAATTAAAGTTTTTTATAGTTTTTAAACGACGGAATTTTCTAAAATCAAAATCTGTGTCATATACTGGAAGTATAACTCCTGTTGGTATACAATCATCTGTAACTTCGGTTATTGCGTCGGCATTAATCATGATGGCATATTTATCGATGGTGGTGTCTTTATAATCTCCACTTAGATTAAAATATGCGTGTTGTGTTAAATTTACTGGTGTTGCTTTGTCGGTAACGGCTTGATAATGCATTACTAATTCGTTGTTTTTGGTTAATTTATAAGTAATGCTTGCTGTTAATGTTCCAGGAAAATTTTCTTCGCCATCTGGACTAACATATTCGAATGTAATTTCTGGTTCGTCGGAATCTACCATATTTTTTACATTCCATTCTTTTACACTAAATCCTTGTGGACCGCCATGTAAACTATTAGGACCATCATTGGGATTTAATTTATATTCTTGTCCGTCGAGTGTAAATTTTGCTCCTCCAATACGATTGGCATAACGTCCAGGTACAACTCCTATATAAGATTGATTTTTTACATATTCGTCATAGTCTTTTAATTCTATAACTACATTTTCTGATTTTCCGTCACGTCCAGGTACATTAATATTGGTAATTGTTGCACCACGTTGAATAAATCCTGCTTGCATACCCAACCCATTATCAAGTATGTAGCGTTTTATGCCTTTTGAGGCATCATAAATTTCTGTTTTTATCATTTTGTTTTAATTGTTTTCAAGTAAATATCAGATATTTATCTGTTTTCACGGGTTATTTTTCTATTTTTTTATTTTACAAATATATGAAATTTCTTTTCGATAAAAAAATTGGAATTAAAAAAAATGTTTGTCGATTAAAGTGGGTGATTCTGTCGAAAACTTTAAGTTGGCTGGTCGAATATTTTATCGTTTTTTGATAACCTGATGTATTTTTGTATCGTAATAAATTTGAAAAACACAAAAGATATGAGAAAGATAATTTGCTTATTTGTTTTAGCTGTTTCAGCTTTGTTAAATGTCAACAGTGTTAAAGCTCAAATCACATTAAGTGGTTCTTTAGTTGACTCTATTTCAAAACAACCAGTTCCTTTTGCATCTATGACAGTTGCAGCATCTCCAACTTCAACAGATTATGTTGCCACTGGTTTAACTGATGATAAAGGTGTTTTTAAAGGCTCTATTAAAAAATCAGGTACTTATTATGCTACTTTCCGTTTTCTTGGATATGAAGATAAAGTTGTTAAATTCACAATCAAATCTTCTGAAACAAAAAAAGATTTAGGTAAGGTTTTAATGGTTGAAAAAGTTGACTCTATTGCTACTGTTAATGTTGTGGCTCAAAAACCTCTTATTTCTGCCGAAGCTGGTAAAATTAAATATAATTCTGAAGGTGACCCTGATAACAAAACTGCTACTGTTTTGGATATGTTAAGAAAAATTCCTATGGTTACTGTTGATGGTGAAGATAATATTTCTATCAATGGCAATAGCAGTTTCGTGGTTTATCAAAATGGTAAGAAAAACACTATGATGTCGGAACGTCCTTCGGAAATTTTTAAAACTATGCCTGCCACTTCTGTTAAAAACATCGAAATTATTACTGATCCAGGTTCTAAATTTGATGCTGAAGGTGCGGGTGGTATTATCAATTTGATTACTGACCATAATACTAAAACTAATCAAACTTCTGGTAATATTAGCGTTGGTGTTACAAATCGTCAAAGTCAAGCTAGAGCTGGTCTTTCTGTTCAATTAGGTAAATTTTCAGCTTCTATTAGTGCTATGGTGATGGACGGTAAATCTGAATCTTCTATGCACAGTAACAGAACTCAAGATATGGAAGATTTTTATACTAAAGAACTTTATAAACAACTAACCGAAACTTCTCAAAGTTCTGACGGTGACAATAATATGGGAAACTTTAGTATTGAAGCTAGTTACGAATTTGACTCTTTAAATTTAGTGTCGGTTTCTGCTTCTTTAATGAAATTTAAAATGAATAGCAATTCTATTCAAGACATTATTTTAAGTAAATTATCTGACAATTCTATTATTAACAATACTAACATGATTAATTCTGGTGATAATCAATTTACTTCTTATAGCGTTGGTTTCGACTATCAACACTTATTTGGTGGAAATGCAAATAAATATTTGACTTTCTCTTACAATATGTGGATTGACGATAGCGAAATGAATAATTTATCTGCTACTAATGGTCTTAATGATTATTTCATGGGTAGAAAAAGTGAAAATACAACTAGCGACGCTGAACATACTTTCCAAATTGATTATACTAACACTATTAGCAAAACTTTAAATGTAGATGCTGGTGCTAAATTTATTCTTCGTCCTAAAGATTCTCAAGGTTTAACTTATTCTAATGTTAATGATGTTTTAACTTTGTTAGATGATCAAACTGTTGATTACACTTACAAAGACGACATCGGCGCTATTTACACTCAATTAGGTGTTAATGTTTCTCCTAAAATTAGTTTACGTGGTGGTTTACGTTATGAATACACTTATCAAGATACTAAATATAAAAACAAAAGCGATCAAGATTTCTCTACCAACTATGATATTTTAGTTCCTTCTGCAACTTTCAATTACGCAATTTCAACTGGTATGATGAAATCTCAAAACTTGAGTTTTACTTACAACTTACGTATCAGCCGTCCTCGTGAACAACAACTTAACCCTTACAAAGATTATTCAGGTGTAACAACAGTTCGCTTTGGTAATCCAGACCTTGAATGTCAAAAATTCCATAACTTGAGTTTAAGCTACGGTTTGTTTTCTATGAAACAAAATCTTAACTTACGTCTTGGTTACAACTATTGTAACAATGGAATCACTAACTACACATTTACCGAAAACAATATCATCAATAGCACATACAAAAACGCTACAGAACAATATACTTTAAGTGGTAATATTTTCTACAGCTATAGTTTTGGTAGAAACCTTAGAATTATGACAAATGCTTCTATCAACTATTCTGATATGAGCAACGATGTGTTAGACAAATCAAATTCTGGTTGGGCAGGCAATGTTTTTGCTAACCTTACTTACACTACTCCATTTAAATTAAAAACAAGTATTGGTGGTATGATGTCGTCAAAAAGAAAAACTATTGAAGGCGAATCTGACGGTATGCAAATGGGAATGTTTTCTTTGGAACGTAGTTTCTTAAAAGATAAACTTACTGTTTCTTTCTCTGCTAACCTTAGCTTAAAAGATGGTATGACTATGAAAATGAAGAGTTATACTAAAGGTACTGGTTACGAAGAAGACAGATTAATGAATATGGAAATGGGTCGTTATGGTGTAACTGTTACTTACAAATTTGGTAAACAAATTCAAGTTAAGAAAGCTAAAAACGGTATCAAAAACGATGATATGGAACGTAGCGATGTTGGCGGTGACGATTCTGGCGCTGGTCAATCTCAACAAGGTGGTGGTGCTCCAATGGGCGGAGGTATGCAAATGAGATAATTATCTTTTTAAATAATAACATGATTAAAAACGAAATCGAAATTAATACAAAAAAAAATAATTCTCGATTTCGTTTTTTTTATTAAATTTGTTTGCCGATGAACTTAGATTTTAATATGTCAAAAAAGAAAATTTCATTTGTAGAAATTATTCCATTATTGGTTTGGGTATTAATTACTATTGTACCTAGCATTTCTTCATATATGTTTTTGGGTACATGGGAAGGGGCTTTACATAGCATCGTTGCTTCGCTTTCTTGGTTTTTACCTTCGTTAATTTTATTCTATATTAATTTTTATTTGCTTATTCCTAATATTTTATATAAAGGTGAAACTAAAAAGTTTGTTTTGATAAACATTACTGGTTTTTTTATTTATTTTTTGCTATACAATTTAATTTCTCATTTTTTTAACGAATGGAATACTGATTGGAATCGTTTTTTTATGCATCTTATTTGGACATTGCCTTTTACTGCAATTGTGAGTGTTTTGATTGTTGGTTTTGCAATGGGGCTAAAGCTATTTATTATGCGTAATGAACAAATTATTAGCGAAAAAGAACGTCAAAACAAACGTACTGAAGCTGAATTAACTTGGCTTAAAAATCAATTAAATCCTCATTTTTTATTTAACACTTTAAATAATATTTCGTGTCAAATTTATACTGATCCTGATGAGGCTCAAGAAAATCTTAGTCGTTTAAGCAGTTTGTTGAGATATGCTCTTTATGAAACTGGTGCCGATTTAGTTCCTATTCAAGGCGAAATTGATTTTATGAATGACTATATCACATTGATGAAACTTCGTTGTAGTAATAAAACTACTATTAATGTAGATTTTAAAATCAACGATTTGAGTATTAAAATTTTGCCTCTTTTATATATTTCTTTAATTGAAAATGCTTTTAAACATGGTATTAGCAATAAATCTGCCTCTTTTGTTGATATACAATTTTTTAAATCTGAAAATAGTTTAATTTTTATAGTTAAAAATAGTAATTTCCCTAAAACTCAAGAAAAACGTTCTGGTTCTGGTATTGGCATTGAAAATATGAAACGTAGATTATTGCTTGCTTATCCTAACAAACATAAATTTATTTCTGAGTTAAGAGGTGATGTTTACTATTCTGAAGTTGAAATCTTTTTATAAAATATAACAATTATGAATCTTACTTGTATAGTTATTGACGACGAACCACCTGCTGTGGAACTTATTAAAAGTTTTATTAACAGAACTCCTTTTTTAGAATGTGTTGGAGGATATACTGATAGTGTTGAAGCAATTCAAATTATTAAAGATAATCCACCTGACATATTGTTTTGTGATATTCAAATGCCTGATTTAGATGGCATGCAATTATCTAAAATGGTGCCTACGTCTACTAAAATTGTTTTTACTACTGCATATAAAGAATATGCTTTTGATAGTTATGATGTTGCTGCTATCGACTATTTGTTAAAGCCTATCAGTTATGCTAAATTTTTAAATGCTGCTCAAAAATGTCAGGAATGGTATGAAATGAAAAATTCTGCCGAAAACTCACAACAAAACACTGCTTTTTCTCAAAATCAATCTAATGATACTTTTTTTGTTAAAAGTGATTCAATGCTTGTTCGTGTTGACGCGTCGGAAATTTTATATGTTACTGCTTTAAAAGATTATGTAAGATTTGTATTTGACTCTAATCGCAAACCGATTATTTCGCTTATGACAATGAAAAACGTTGAAAACTTATTACCTAAAAATGATTTTATGCGTGTGAGTCGTTCGTATATTGTTTCGCTTTCTAAAATAAGATCGGTTGATAAAAATAATTGTATTTATATTGGAAACGAAATTATTCACGTTACTGATGTTTATAGTGAACAATTCAAAAAATTTATTAATTTTAGTTCATAAAAAAGAGAAAGTGAATTTTTCACTTTCTCTTTTGGTTTTATTTATTGTTTAATAATGTGTATTTTATATTATTAGGTTTGCCATTAATATTACCAATACATTTATTATTAAATTCTGGATAAATATAGTTATGTTTTGTAATTATATCATTTTCTGTAATCAACGAAATTGCTTTTGCTAAAAGAGGTTCTGTTTCTGAACCTAATTCTGATATATATGTATCTTTAACCTTATAGTCAGGAGTAAAACCATTTAGAAAATTCATTTCTCCATTTGCATTTGTACATTTACTTACAACAATATATAATGCCCATTCTGAATATGGTATACCATTATCGTCGGTTCCTTTGTCATAATTGTCATTGATAAGTATATTAGAGGTGTATTTGCCGTATGTATTTTCTCCTATAATTACAACATCCATATAAGGTTTTAATCCTGATATTAATTCTTCACTAGCTGACGCTGAATTTCTTGAAACCAATACATAAATTTTATTTAAGTTTAATTTTGTATCTTGATGCGTAAAATAATCATTGTCTTCTATGTTGTTTTTTTGGTAATATTCAGTTAAATTTTTATTGCTTTCTTGTTTAATAAACAAATTTCCTTCATTTCCATCTGGAACAAGCATTGAAGCCAATGTATCTAATGTTGAAACATAACCTCCGCCATTCAATCTTAAATCTATTACTAAATCGGTTATTGATTCTGATTTTAGTTTTGATATTGCATTTATTATTGTTGATGTATTTTGATCAAAACTTTCGTAAAGAAAATATCCTATTTTATGACTGCCTGAATTTATTGTTGACACTTTTAATACAGGATCGATATACATTTTTCGTTTTGTAATAGTTGGTGATGTTGTTATTTCGCCATCATATTTTATAATTGGATTATTATTTTCATCTAATGTTGTATATGCTTGTGTATAGCCTACTGTAAAACTATTTAAATTTATCAATTCAGAATAATTATCTTTATTTAGTGTGGTACCATTAATTTCTTTTATAACCATTCCTCGTTTTAATCCTGCTTCTTTGGCTGGAGAATTGTCGTAAACATATTCTATTAAACCTATAACATTTGTTGAAATTTCTGAATCATAATAAAGATTATAACTTAATCCATCTGTTTTATAATCATTATCAAAATATTGATTTGTTTCGGTATAATCGCTCATTACTGACGAAAATCTGTCATCTTTATATTTTGCAGCATTAAATATATCGTATGGCGTATCATAATCGGTATAATACATTGTTTCTGGTATTTCCTCATTCCATAAATAATAATAAAACATGTTTTGAATTACAAAACGATGTATTGTATAATCTTTGCCATCTATCAGAAAAGGAGTACTATTTTGATCTGTGTTTTTATAGTTGGTTTGATCATTTTTATTATAGTAATGATTTCTACTATATCTTCTATTATTTTGCTCGGATGGTTCTGGTTCGTCGGTGTCGGTACAAGCTACTATCCCATTAAAACTAATTATTAATAGTGATAAAGCAAAAAGATAATTAAGTTTTTTCATTTTAGTATGTTTTTAGATTTTAAACAAGATAATAAATATAATAAAAAAAAAAGATAAATAAATTTTAATTATTATCTAATTCTAAAAAAAAGACAAAATATCACATAAAAACCCCTAAAAAAAAAATAGTAACAATATTTTATTAAAAAAAAACGAAAAAAAATGTTTAATGTTTATTATTGACATTCATTGCATTAAAAAAATATCAAAAAAAAAATGAAAAAAAATTGAAAAAAAGATGAAAAAAAATTTGGAGATTCAAAAATTTGCTCTACCTTTGCATCGCATTTGAGAAACAAACGTTCTTATAAACAATGCGGGAATAGCTCAGTTGGTAGAGCACAACCTTGCCAAGGTTGGGGTCGCGA
>JAKSUC010000022.1 GCA_024413595.1 Bacteroidales bacterium | reverse complement strand
TGTATCTTTTGTATTGTTATTTTCTCCAAAATATTCTTTTAATTTTAATATTATTTCTTCATCGGGGTGAATTATTTCTTCATATGTACCATTATAAATAACAAGACGCAAACCTAAATCGTTAGAAGTAGAAGTATTACAATCGAAATTACGATAATTAACTAGACATAATTCATCACCTGTTTCCCAAGAACCGCCACGATTTATATGATATTCATCATCTTCTATATTTATAGGATTTTTTTGTGGTGTGCTTAAATATTCATCATACACATCATAACACCATTCAAAAACATTTCCACTCATATCATAAATTCCTAATTCGTTAGGTTTTTTTTGACCTATAGGATATGTTTCAGAAACATCTATAAAAGCAACGTCTTCTAAATTATCACTTCCACTATATTGATAACCTTTACTTTTATTACCTCCTTGAGCGGCAAATTCCCATTGTGCTTCGCTTGGCAACGAAAATTTTTTATTTGTTATTGAATTTAGTTTTTCTATAAATTTTTGACAATCATCCCAAGAAACATTTTCTACAGGTCTATCTTCGCCCTTAAATTCTGACGGATTATCACCCATAACTAATTGCCATATTTTTTGTGTTACAGGATATTTGGCTATATAATAGCTATCAAGCGTTACTTGATGTGCTGGTGCTTTATCATCTTCAAAAATATATTCTTCTTCTTTTTTTTCTTCTAACTCATTTTCTTCTGAATTATCATCTGGTTCTTCTTCATCGTCTGATTGTTCAATATCTTGTCCCATAGTAAAAGTTCCACCTTCTACTAATATCATTTCAATAGAAACTCCATCTTTAATTGGTATTGTAAGTGTAGATGGTGATGGCATAAATGGTGGAGGGGTTGGTTTTGAAGAAATATCTTCTACTAAATTTTGTATTTCTATATTTTGTACTACCTCAGTTTTTATTTCTTGTGCTGTATCTTTTGTATTGTTATTTTCTCCAAAATATTCTTTTAATTTTAATATTATTAATTCATATTCATTATTATTTGGTATATAATATTTATTATTTTTAAGATAATATTTCAACGAATTAAAATCATATAAATATCCATTATTATTAACAAATAAAAGTTCGTCATAAGATAAATTAAAAGTAATATCAATTCTTTTATTTCTTAACTCTTCTAATTTATTATTTAAATCTTTTTCCCAAGCTTCAAATATTTCATCGATAGTAGCATTAGGAGTATCAAAAATTAAAATAGGCAATAAACGATTTTGATAATCACCAAACATAAAAGCCTCATGAAATTCTTTGAGACAATAAGATGATGTAAAAAAATCACTATTTAAAAAAGCTATAAAAACTCCTTTTTTAGAAATTAGTTTTTCTGTTTGATTATAATTATTAACGTCTAAAGTTTCATCATCTCGAAAATAATTAATGTGATTTGTCTTTAATAAATCACATAAATCATTAATATTTTGATTAGTAATATTATTACAAGCGTAAGAAATATATACTGGATTATTAGAATTAATCAAATCTGTCATAGTTATTATTGTTTTTAGATTTCAAATTATGTAAATAAACTTTAAAGTAATATTTTTGATAAAAATAAACAAAAAATTTGATTTCTCAGAATAATTATCAGATTTTTTTTGATATAAATACACACAATTAACAATAAAAACATAATTATCCATTACTTTTACACAATAAATTTCTCAATTGTTCGGGTTTCTGACGAAAGGTTATTCCCGAATTTAATTATTTCACGACCATCGTTTTGGAATTTAACATCATAATTACGTTCGTGAATTTGTTTCATTGCCTCTTCAGTTGATTTATCGGGTTTAAATTCAAAGATATAAATATTAGTTTTTGTATAAATAACCATATCTATACGTCCAATAGCTGTGCTAACTTCCATTTGGCTATAAAATCCTAATTATATGAATAATACATAAATAATTGTTTGATAATGTTTTTCTTCTTTGTTGTTTAATTCATTTGGAATTGATGCTAAGAATGTTTTGAGATATTCAAATCCTTTTTCGTATTCACCATTGAGAATAGAAAAATAAAAATCACACATTGTTCCGTACCTACTTCTGACGAACATCCTACGTATGATTGCATTATTATATCCATCATCGAAATTCTTACTTCTTGATTTGGATATCCAATCAAATAACGTTTTGTTATATCATTATAGCCTTTTATTGTTAAATAGCCAGCTTGATAAAGTAATGGATAAATACTTCGTGCGATACATAAAAATCAGAGTCAAATAATTCTATACCTTCAAATTCTAGGATATTGGCTTCAAAATGTTTTTAAATGATTTATAACGTATGATGATGTGGATGTTTTGAACCAATAGTTTTTTTTTACTATCAAGACAACTTAATACACTTAATGGATTAAATATATCTTCTAATTTTTTGTTAAAATAATAACCAACATAATGAAATTTTAGTATTTCTATCATTTCATCATAGCTACATTTTTACTATTTTATCCAATCTTTTTCGAGATTATATATTTTAAGATTTTTAAATAATTCATTTTCGCCAGAAAAATATGCGTCTAAGATGTTAACAAGTAAAGATTTCCCAAAGCGTCGTAGACGTGATAAAAATACAAATGTTTAATTTTGTATCATACAATGCATAATTTCTGTTTTATCTACGTAGGTATAACCTTCTTGGATTATTGATCTAAAATCTTGTCGTCCTATTGGATATGGTTTTATCATAGCAATTATTTTATATTGCAAAGTTCCTAAATTCATTGATTTTAACAAAATATATTATGTCTAAACTGTTTTGTTAATTTCCTTCAACGATTGAAATTTTAACGATTTATGTTCTTAATTAAATAAGAACTAGTACGTAGCCGATTTTTTCTATCTTGTGTCTTACTTTTTCTTAAAAAGTAAGCAAAAAGTAGCTTGATGTAGCCAAGTATCTGCGTGGATTTTAATGCTTAGCTAGTTCTATGTATGTTGTTACTGGGAAATTCAGAAGAAAACATGGCAAAAAAATCGTAGAGTAGAAATAATATTTAAAGATTAATTCTAATCACATCAAAAAAAAAATCCCGGTATGTTTAATTAATATACGGTTATTTTTGTTTTTTATGGGGATGAAATGTATTTTGTAGATTAGTTATTTCTTTAAAAAAAGATACAACCGAAACAAAAAAAATATATTTTTGTAAAAAACAAAAACATCAATATCATGAACATAATATTTATAATAGCATTAATAGCCGTAGTATTTTGGGCACTATCGTTTGTAATAAGAAATAAAAACAATAAATTAGGATCAATATTTTCGTGGATTGCAATAATATTATTGGTAATTGCATTAATACTAAAATTTGTTTTATAAACACAAAAAAACGGCATACATGTTGTAATTTGTGGTATAAAACACAACGCAACATGGAAAAAACAACAAAATTATTTACCGAAAATAAATATATCGGAGGCTACACATTATCAGTACGTGATAGTTGGAATTATAAAATAAAGTCCGTAAATATCACAGCCAAAGAAAAAGAAGAATATGAAAAAACATTTGGCGAAGAATTTATAACCTACGATACATTTTTTAATTGGTGGGCATCACTAAACGGATATAAAATGCGATATTAATATCAACAATACGGCATAATGGCACGTATGTTGTAAATTATAATTTGAGAATACTAAAATCACAATAATATGAAAGAACGCGTAAAATTATTTGAAGAAAGTCCAATGGTAGGAGGATATGCTTTAGCCGTTAGAAACGACTGGAACTATCAAATAAAACGCGTGAACATCACCGAAGAAGAAAAAGAAGCATATCTAAAAGAATTTGGAGAAGAGATTGTTACTTATAACACCTTTTTCAATTGGTGGACTAAATTAAACAATAAAGGTAACTTTAAAAAATAGAATAAAAAAGTGAAATTTTTAAATTAAAATTCCACTTTTTTTATTCTATTACTTATGTAATTATAGTTTAAAAGCCAAATTAGCTTTAATATCTTTACTACTGCTACCAATATAAGCCTTAAAAGTACCAGGTTCAGCAACCCATTCATGTTTATCCTCATCAAAAAACTTTAAATCATCTTCTGTTATAATAAAAGAAACAGTTTTTTGTTCGTTTGGATTAAGCATAATTTTTTCAAAACCTTTAAGTTCTTTAATTGGACGAACAACACTTGCCTTATCATCACCAATATATAGTTGAACAACTTCTTTACCAGCACATTTACCAGTATTTTTAATATTTATGGTTGCAGTCCAAGTTTTATTGCCATTATTTGAAATTTTAGCATCCGAATATTCAAAAGTTGTGTAACTTAACCCATAACCAAATGGAAAAACAACATTCTGTTTCATGGTTTCAAAATATCTATATCCAACAAGAATATCTTCTGCATACACTTCAATTTCGTTACCTTTACCAAAATGAGTTCTCATGTTTTTACTTGAATTATTTGCACCAATAACATCTGGTTTTGTTTTAATATTCTTTAGCAAATCAGCAGATTTTGGTTGTTCTTCATTACCATATTGATAACTTGCAGGAAGTTTATCAGGTTCAACCCCTGGATAAGCATAAAGTCCATATTTATGAGCAGGATAATCTTCAAGTTTTTCAGCGTATGTAAAAATAGTTTTACCACTTGGGCAAACATCACCACTAAGAATATCAGCAAGTGCATGACCAGCTTCGCTACCAAGATACCAAGATTGAACTAAAGTGGTAACATTATTAAGCCAAGGCATTGCAACTGCATTACCACTTACAATAATTGTAATCATTTTTTTCTTAGTTTGAGCCAAAGCAGAAATAAGTCTATCTTGATTAAAAGAAAGATTATAACATAATCTGTCGCCACCTTCACAATCTTCAAAATGATTTTTGTTTAATCCTCCAATATAAATAATAAGATCAACGTCTTTTGCTTTATTTACAGCATCTTGATAAAGAGAGTCTACAACACTAGTAGAAATTTCAGAAATACCACTATATGAAACAATTCCCGAACGATATCCTTCAGAATAAATAAAATCCCAATTTTTAAAACGTTCTTTTAATCCTCTTAAAGGACTAACCTCATCTTTTGGTTTAAGTTCAGAAGAACCACCACCTTCACAAAGAGGACGTGTGGCATTTTCGCCAACAACTAAAACTTTTTTATAATCACTTTCTTTAATAGGAAGAAGTTTTGAGTCGTTGTTTTTTTGAACAAGATTATCATTCTTTAAAACAACAATGCCTTCTTGAGCAATTTCTCTAGCAACAGCAAGATGTTCAGGAGAATTTTTGCTACCAAAAGGTTTCTTGGTATTCATTGCTGTTTGAAAAATAAGACGAAGAACACGGCTAGCTTTATCGTTAACAATATCTTCACTAATTTCACCATTTAGAGCCATTTCATAATAAGCATTTCCAAGGTAATAATCATCATAACCAAAACCATTTGCCTCAGAAGTTAGTCCATTTGTATAAGAACCCATTTCTATATCAAGACCATAAAGAACAGCTTGTTTTGAGTTGTGAGTTGCTCCCCAATCAGAAATAATAGCACCTTTGAAACCAAGTTCGTTTTTCAAAATATTATTTATAAGATAAAGGTTATGAGTATTGTGCATAGCTTTATATCTATTGTAACTACCCATTATACTCCAAGGATCAGCACCCTTAACCGCCATTGCAAAAGGTTTTAGATAAATTTCATACAAAGCTCTATCAGAAACTTTAACATCAACATGACCTCTATATTCTTCTTGATCGTTTAAAATATAATGTTTCATACATGCAGAAACACCATTTTTTTGTAAATTCTTGATATAATAAGTAGCCATTTTCCCAGAAAGAAAAGGATCTTCACCCATATATTCAAAGTTTCTACCATTTAAAGGTGTACGATAAATGTTTACACCAGGACCTAGTAAAATATCTTTTTCTCTATATCTAGCTTCTTCACCAACACTTTTACCATATTTAGAAGCCATTTCGGTATTCCATGTTGCAGCTAAACAAGTTAACGCAGGAAATGCAGTGCAATAATCATTAGTCCAAAAAGCATGGTTCCAATCGTTCCAATTTATTTCCATACGAACCCCATGAGGACCATCACTCATATAAAGTTCAGGAATACCTAATCTTTCACAACCAGGACTTGTAAATTTACTTTGTGCGTATGAAATTCTACACTTTTCTTTAAGAGTCATACGCGAAAGTGCATCTGTTACTCTCTCGTCTATCGAAAGTGTTTCGTCTTGATAAGGCAACAAATCTTGGGCTTGAACACTTTCCAAACCCATTGCCATAACTAAAAGCAGTAAAATTTTTTTCATATTGTATTTTTATAATTTGGTTATTAAATTTAGAGAAAATAAATAATTCTTTTGTGCAAAACTACAAATTTCATATTACAATCCATTATTATTTTCACTCAATATTAATAGAATTTTACATTTGAATAACTAAAACATCACTAATCTTTAAGCGACAATTATCAATTCATAATTATTAACAGTATCATAAAAAAAATAAATATTAATTATTAATTGACAAAAATTGTAATACTCAAAAATCTCTAATTTGTTGCTTAATATAATCTTAACTAATTGATAGCATGAAAAAATTTGATAACAAAAATAAACGCCGTTACTTTGCACCGTCGTTAAAATGGCGACCAAACGGTAATTCTTATTAATATAGAAAAGCAAAAAAACTACTCAAAAACGGACCTAGACAAAGGTTACTGTTTGAATTAGTAATTTAGCAAGGCAGATATGTCAGACGCGAAAACAAAAACCAAACAAAAACAAACCACAAAGTCAGACATTGCAGAGCGAAGACTGCAAAGCATAGTAAAAATTTCGTTAGAGGCAAATGATAAATGCAAATCCTTATGCTTTTGCCTTGCACAACAAAATTTTTATGAAAATACTTTTTAAAAAAGCGGTAATTGTATTAATATTTACATTTGCCACTAGTGGAAATGAATTATTATCAGAACAATCTGAAAATGTTCCAAGTCGTATTATTTTAGACGAAGATTTTAACATTTCTGATGCCCTAAAACAAAGTTGGGACGAAAATTACGAAAAAGTAATTGAATTTATTAAACAACACGAAGGTTTTGCAAATGGAAAACCATATCGTTGTATTTCTGGTCAATTAACTATTGGCTATGGACACGTAATTAGAGAAGGAGAATATTTTCCTTCTCAAATTTCTAAAGAAACTGCTGATAGTTTATTACGTCAAGATTTTAAAAGAGCAATAAAAACAACAGAAAGACTTACAACATTACAAGGCTCAAGAAAATTAGCCATTGCACACTTTATATATAGCAAAGGTTGTGGAGCTTTTAGTAGAAGTACTTTATTAAAGGAAATAACATTAAACGGCGATATCGACAAAGAATTAATGAAATGGTGTTATTACACTAATCCAAAAACAAAAACAAAACACAAAAGCATCGTAGCCGAAAACATTTCTAAATGGGAATGTAATATGTGGCACGTTGACGATCAATTATATTCATTTGATAGAATTTCGAGATAATGAAATATAATTAATATCAAAATATTAGTTGATTACATTCTTTATCATTTTTAAATATTGTTTTACTAAATTTGGAGTTTCTTTATATGGAACATAAAAATTATTGCATACCATATCTTTATCTAATACAAACATATATGGCTGTTCTAAAACACTATCTATTAAAATAGAATCACGTACATCATATAATGGTAATTTTACCCTATTAATACGTACATAATTATGATAATCTCGATTATTGGCATATTGGGACAAAATTAAAACTTGGTCTTTATCAAGTTCATTAGCAAATCCATTAACTAATTTCATAATTGTATCTACACATGAATTACAATGAATAAAAAATAACGAAAAACTAAAGTTTTTTGGGATTTTAATACATCACTAATGTTTAACAAAGAATCATGAATATTGCGTATTTTAATACTTGTATCAAACAATAATCCATTGTATTTTCTTGTTAAACAATATTCTTGATTCAATTGTTTGATATATAGCTGTTGACTATCAAGTCTGTTATAAAATCTTCTTTGTGATAATAAACATACTATAATGAACAAGTTAATTATTAGTAAACTAACAATTATTATATTTTTCTTCATTATAAATCGTTTCTAAGTCTATAAAATACTAATAAATCATTATCGTCTTCTGATACAGAATTTACCAATTGCATATCTTTTTCATAAAGTGAATTTGGTGCATCTTTCCACCAATTTTCTTTATCTTTTAAAGAATAATTATAACGTTCTAAAATTCCATAAGATGGAAAAGTTGAAACAACATAATTTTTATAAGTGGTTTTCATTTGTTCAAAATGTAACAATCTACTTATATTTGATTTTGTTACTTCCCATGTAGTAAAAACTTTTATAGATTTTGTCTTTAAATTTTCAAAAATATAAATTTGGTGGTTATTTTCAAGCAAAGTATATAATAAAATATCTTCTACAAAACCATATGATACTAATGAAATATATTCATTATTAAATTTTTCAGAATTTCGTAAGCATTCTTTTGAATGATTTCGCGGAAAATTAAAATAAAATTTAGGTAAAAAGTTTCCATAACAATCAATAAAATAAAGAGTATCAGATATATCATTATAATAATAAGCTTCGTTTTTATTTCTCAAGAAAATATTATTATTCCAAAAATGTACAAATTCATCATTTTTTCTGTAAAGACCTATTTTTCTTATTATCATAGAAGTATCACATAACCAAAATTGATGATCCAATACATCTTTTAAATGATAGTTTTGAGAATCTATACCTCGAAATAAAAATTCTCCATTTGGCAATGGGAATATTTGATTACAGATAAAAGATATTTTTTTATCAAAAATAGGTGTTCCATCATGTTTATATTTTATTATTTTATGTTGCCATTCATCAAATACAAAAACTGCATCATCAGTTACATACATATCTGTTGGACTTACATATTCATATGGTCCATTACCGACTTTGCCTATATTGTTAATAAAATGACCTTGCATATCAAACAAACATATATTCTTTGTTTTAGTCCAATCTCTTATGTAAATAGTATCATTTACAATTAATACTTGATCTAAATTACCAATAATACTATTATCATTAGTTTCTAACTTAATTACAAACAATGAGTCAAAAACATTATCTATCGTTCCCAAAAACTTTTCTTTAGAAGGAAAATTAGGAACAAAAATTTGTTCCACTTCACAATCTTTTTCTAAAGTACCAGATACTTTCATTACAGAATCTGGATTAATAGTTTTTAAATAAGCACGAGGATTTGGATATTTTCCACAGGAAAAAGCAAAAATTAATATAATAAAAAATAAATATTTTTTCATAATTTGATATAAAAACAAAGGTTGTTTGATATATTTTTAATAAATATTTCAAACAACCTAAAAAATTAACAATGTTCACTCATATAACAAGAACCTTGACCATATCCACAATAACTCAAATACTTATAATATGTCTCGTTAATTGAGCCAAAAGAAATTGTACAAGATGTATAAACTTGATATTCAGCCCAATTAGTTCCAGGAAGTCCAGTAGAAACCTCTTGACCATTTTGATCATAAAATATGTCAATTGGTGTAGTTTCATACCACCAATTTGCTATTTCATCCCAAATTCCTGCTTGTGCTTCTAAATTGTCTAAGGTAAATTCATATAATTGTTTATTTTGTTGATTTGCCAAATAAACATTTATACCTGAAAGTAGCAACAATGCTACCATTGCTATTGATAAAAATTTTCTTTTCATTTGATTTAAATATTAATTTTTTTTCGTCAGTGGTTAGATTTTATAAACTGACTCAATAAAAAATATACCGATAATTTTTTTTACATCCATTTTTCGGCATTTAGGATTGATTGCCTCGTAAGCAACCTTTAGATAATTTGATACGTAATTATTTTACCTCCTTTTTTAGGGATTATTATGGAGTGAATGTGGAGGAAGCCTTGCAAGATTAATCCACATCACTCCGTTTATTAATTGTTAATTGATGGTGCAAGTATAGTAAATTTCATATTAATTCAAAATAAAAAAAAAGATTAAATTAATGTAAAGAAAATAACTTATAAAAGAAATTTATAATTTATAAAATATACTCCATTATTAGTTGTAAAAAAAATTATTAAAATAAAAATCAATTACATATTAAAATTAGGTATTAAAAATTAATAAAATAACACTTTATACATTTGAAAAATCAAAATATAATTCGTAACATTGTGGTTTAAAACAAGGAAATCAAACTGCAATCAACTAAATGAAAGTATTTTTAGGAGGAACAGTAAACGGGTCAAAATGGCGTGATTATGTTATTTCACGCTTAAAGATTGACTATTTTAATCCCGTAGTAGAAAACTGGGACGAATCTGCTATGGCTATTGAAATAGAACAACGCGCCATTTGTGACTATTGTTTATATGTATTAACTCCAAAAATGTCAGGCTATTATGCAATAGCTGAGATTGTAGACGACTCTTACAAAAAAACCGACAAAACAATATTTTGTTATCTTACCAAAGATGAAGATTGTTCGTTTTCGCAAGACGAAATAGATGATTTAAAAAAGTTAGGCGAAAAAATATCAGCAAATGGTTCTTTATTTTTCAACAATCTAGACAATGCAATAGAATATCTCAACTCTCCAACAAATATAGATTTTGAAAAAAATCAAGATAGTTATTATAAAAATGTATTTATCTCTTACGGACGACGACATAGCAAATCCTTTGTTCGTAAACTATATGGAGATTTAACAGCAAAAGGCTATTCTGTATGGTTAGATCAAAATAATATTCCATTAGGAGTAGATTTTCAAGAACAAATTGATACTGGAATTAGACAAGCCGACAATTTTATCTATGTAGTTTCGCCACATTCTGTAAAATCAGAATATTGCAACAAAGAAATAATATTAGCAAAACAATACAACAAACGAATAATTCCATTAATGCACGTAGAACCAGCAGATTGCTGGGACAAAATGGATCCCGAAATCCAAAAACTAAATTGGATAAATATTCGTCAAAAAGAAGATTTTTCTAAAGAACTTGAAGATTGGGAATATATTGATAGCTATAATGACGGTTTAGATGGAATAATCAAAGTGTTGGAAAACAACAAAGATTATACATCAACACACACATTATTATTAGATAAAGCATTAGATTGGCAACAAAAACATTATTCAAATTCACTATTATTATTAAACAAAAAACGAAAAGACTCAATAGAATGGTTGTTAAAGAAAAAATTTACAGATAATAGTGGAAATTTTTGTCAACCACCATGTTTACCATGCGACATTCAATGTAAATTTATAACAGAATCGCGAAAACATTCCGAACTAGGAATGACTGACGTTTTTATATCATGTTCTGCAACAGAAAATAACATAGCAAATCTATTAATATCAAAATTAGATAGATCATGTATAACGTCATCATTAGATCCTGATTATATGTCAGACAATGAAGTTTTAGACGATGATACAAAAAACACATTGGCTAACGCTGACACATTTATATGTATATTAACAAAAAAACTTATAAAATCAGAAAGAGGAAGAGTTTTAATAAATTTAGCAAAAGAATATTGTAAAAAGATAATAGTATTATTAAGTGAAAATTTACCACCAAGAATAATACCTTTTGACTATTCTAATTATTGTACAATAGATTTTTATGATAGATCCGAAATAGTTGAAACCTCAACAGAAAGCGGAGCAGAAGCTGATGTTATAAAACGTCGTTCAACAAGTCCATTACAAAAATCTATCAATCTATTAGAAAAACAAATATCAGAAAACGAAGAATTTTATACAACAGGTAAAAAAATATTAGTAAACGCAATCCGTTGGAAAAAATACAAAAACGACGGAATGATAATCGTTGACGACAAATTAGAAAAAGCAAAAGCATGGTTAAAATTAGCTCAACGAAATAATATTCAAGTTAATGATATAATTTCTGAATATATAGAAGAAAGTCAAAAAAAAGCTGCTGGAAACGAACCTGAAGTATACATATCTTATAATAATGACGATTTCGACGAAACAATTATTATAAACAATGAACTATATTGCGTTGGTAAAAGTTCAAAATTTATTGAAAAAGACAAAATTAATAGTTGCAACATCGAAAACAATATTAATACTTGTAAAAACTTTGTTAGAATAATTTCAGAATCTTACATAAATTGTTCTGAAAATATACAAGAATCAGAAATAGCAGAAAAAAATCATAAACGAATAATTTCTGTAATATTTTCAGATTGTTCAGAATCAACAAGAAAAAAATATGACTCTGACCATTCTTTATTAATTGATAGATATAATATTAGAAATGGTATAAGCGATTTAATTAGAATATTAGACAGCGATAGAGACTATATAAACCGACACAATAAATATTCAAACTATGCCAACAATTGGCTTAATAATAATAAAGACAATTCTCTATTGTTAAGAGGAAACGAATTAATATTAGCCGAAGATTGGTTAAAACATAGTTATGGAATTGACGATAAAGAAACTTTACCAGATTTATCAACTTTTGCAACTTTAACTCCACAAAAACAGCCATCACCAACTCAAACTCAATATAGTTTTATTATAGAAAGTAAAATTGCTATTGAGCAGGAATTGATGCATAAAAAAAGACTTGAAGACGAAAAAGCTGCAAAAGAACGCGAAAATCTTCAAATGGCTCAAGATTTAGCAAAACAACAAGCCGAAGCCATTAAAAAAGGTAAAAGATTTATTGCTGCTTTAATTATAGGTTTTATAGCATGCGGTATAACAACAATTATAGCCATCAATTCTCACAAAACAGCAAATAATGCAAGAATAGTAGCAGAATACGAAAAATTAAAAGCCGACTCTTCTAGAATATTAGCCGACTCAGCCTTAGTTGTAGCAAATCAAGAAAAAGCAAATGCTCTTCAACAACAAATTGCAGCAAAAACACAAGCAAATTTTGCACAAATTCAAAAAGAAAAAGCTGAAAAAGAAAAAGTTAGAGCTAGAATTGCTCAAGAAATGGCCGAAAAAGAAAGAAAAAATGCTGAAGAAAAAGAACAAAGATCTTATAAACTTGTAAAATCTTTATTAGAAAGAGAAGATTATTTTGGAAATATTTTTGACATAGACTCTACCGATCTTTCTAGAGATGATGAAAACTACTATGCTAAAATGTTTTATCGTAGTGGGTTAAATAGATTTAATATGGGTGACTATGAAAATGCAATATTAAATTATAGTCTTGGAGAATTTATTAATAACGAAAAAGATCAAGAAACTAAACTCCTTTTAGAAAATGCTAAAATTCAAGTAGAAAATATTAAAACTATAGAATCAGTTTGCGATAGTTTACTAAAAGAAGGTCATTATGCTGAAGCATATCGTGCTAGTTTAAACATTAAACAAATAAATCCAGGTGATCAAACTGCTGAACAAATGAAAAATAGAAATAGTAATAAATTATTTTATATTGACGAAAAACTATTTGGTACTATAAGAGGTGGTACATTTGCTACAAGTTCATTAACAGAACAAAATCCTGAATCCAATATTCTTCAAGTAAATATTCAACCATTCGAAATGTTAAACATTGAAGTAACAAATCAAATGATTGTTGATTATTTAAATGTATCTAATAAAGAAGAATCATATATAAATAATAAAAATTCATTACCTGAAAATAAAATATTTTTCAATAAAGAACTTGGATATTGGCAAGTAGAAAAAGGGTATGAAAACATGCCAAGTTGTGTTTCTTATCAATTAGCAACAGAATATAGTGAATTTTATCATAGCAGAATTCCAAGCATAATAGAGTGGGAATATGCAGCAATTCAAAATTGCGGCAATGAAATAACAGAAACAAATTCTCCAACACAAAAATTTATTAACGAAACAGCTTGGACATTATCAAATGCAAACAATAAAATACATCAAACAGGATCATTAAATCCAGGACTTGCAGGAATTTACGATTTATTTGGTAATGTTTGGGAAATGTGCAACGACTCAATAAAATCTTCAACAATAACAGAATCAACCGACGAAAATATCAATATAATGTCGCTTGGCAAAAACTATTCAATAGCCATACGAGGTGGAGCATGTAACACTTCTCCAAACTCAATCAATTTTAATAATCAATCATTTATCGACCCATCAAGAGCTTATAAAAACATAGGTTTTAGAATAGTAAAATAAAAATCATCATTACATTTAAACATAGTTTTGGAACGGATATTGTAAGTTTTGGTTTCAAAACAGCTATATTATTAATAGCAAAAAAAAATAAAAGATTGATTTATAAACATATCAATCAAAAAATAACTATAGAATTTGCTCTATAATCATGAAAAAAATAATAATATTCCTATTTGGACTAATATTCCTTGCGTCGTGTGGTGAAAACAATTCATCAAACAACACAATGAAATATGCTGATGGAAATATATATAAAGACGCAACATTACAAAATATATATAATAGCCGATGCAAAAACAACTCTGCCGAAATAATTAAATATTTCAACTCAGAAATTCCTGAATACAGAAAAGCAGCCGTTTATGCAATAGGTGCTATTGCTGATAGCATGGCGGTTTTACCAATCGAAATGTTATTATCAGATAATGATCAAGACGTAAAAATTGCAGCAATTTCTTCTCTCGGACAAATTGGAAACAATTATTCTGCAAAAAAATTATTTGATATTTTTAATCAAGACAAATCTGAATTAGTTAAATGTGCTGCTCTTGTTGCAATTGGACGATGTGGAAACGATGAAATGTTAACTAATATTTGTAATCTTAATTTTTCAAATGAACAATCTTCTTTAATTAATGCTCAATCAGAAGCTATATGTTTATTTCAATCAAGAGGCATTGAAACTCAATCTTCTTTAAACAAAATAATTGAAATAATAGGAAACAAAAAAATCAATGAACAAACAAAATCTTCTGCTACACAATTTCTTGCAAAATATAATGATAATTTAGAACCTTTTGTTGATATTATTATAAACACATACAAATCAGCAACTCTAGTTGATACACGAATAAATATTATAAAATCATTATCAAAAGCTCTAACAAATAGAACACAATATTTTTTAGAAAATTTGATAATTCAAGACTCTTGCGATTATAGAATCAGAATAAATGCAATTGAAGCATGTAAATCTTATAAATACAAAGATTTTAAAACACAAATGTTTCAATTAATTCAAAATCCAAATGGTAAAATAGCAAGTGCCGCAGCTCAATTTTTATTAGAAAAAGGTGAAAAAGCCGACTCTACTGAATATATTAATGCTTCAAAAAACATTCAACAATGGAAGGCTAGAACCATACTTTTAGCATGTGCTTTAAAATATAGCAACGATAAAGAAAATATTGCAAATGGTATTATTTCTGGTTTTGAAGTAACGCAAAATATGGCAGAAAAAGCATATTTGCTTATGGCATTATCCGAAAACATCGAAAAATTTAGATTTGTTGAATATCAAACTTTTTATTCTGAAAATCAAATGCTTAAAGTTGTAGCTTTATCTACAATTATAAAAATGTTTGAATCAAAAAACTTTGATAAAGTTGCAAAACAATATGCTAAAACCGAAAACGAAAATCTTTATAAAGAATTTGCAATGATATTTAAACGATCTATTCAAAAAGGTAACCAAAAAATGGTTATGATGGCTGCAAATATCTTAAAAAAACATACAGACAAATTATCTGAATATTATTTCAATACATATTTCTTAAATCAAGCATTACACAATTGTGAATTACCTCAAGACGAACAAACATACAACGAACTAATTAGTACTATAAAAGTTGTTAATGGACAAGATATTCCTAAACCAACTGAACTTCCATCAATTGTTCCTGATTGGAAATATATAGTTTCAATTCCACCAGAACAAAAAGTTAAATTAAAAACTCAATATGGCAATATAATATTGCAGTTATCTGTTAATACTGCTCCCATTGCAGTTGAACACTTTTTAAAATTAATTGACAATAATTATTTTATAAACTCAATGATAGAATTTCCATCATTTGACATTGTAGAAAATAATGGAAGTTTATCAACATTTGACGAAACAAAAGAAATTGCATTACCAATAGAACCTTCGTATAATCTAATGCCTGAAAATTCAATTGCATTAACTCCAATTTCTAACAATGCAGTATATTCAAACAGATGGTTCATAACATTATTACCTAACAATATACAATGTTATAAATCAAGTGTTTTTGCACAAGTTATAGAAGGTAGTGAAATTCTACATAATCTTCAAGACGGTGACATTATTTTAGATGCAGTAAAAATAAAAGAATAGAAATAAACAAATTAAAAATTAAAAGAAATAATTATACAAAATCTTTTATTCCTTAATTTGTATATTTCTAATAATTATATTTCTATTAATCAGCTACCAAAGCAGCAGAACCAAGAACAGCAATATTAGTTCCCAATAATGCAGAAGGCAAAATAGAAACTTTATTTCTAAAAACCGGCAAAAGAAATTGCTCCATATATTTTTTTGTTGAAGCAATAATCAAATCTTTAGCATTGGCAAGACCTCCAAAAATAAAAACAGCTTCAGGACTTGTAATTGTAACTAAATCAGCCAATTTTCGACCTAAAATTTCAGAAGTTTTATCAAATGCCATTAACGCAATTTTATCACCTTCTTTAGCAAAATCATAAATATCTTTACTTGTTAAATCAGAGAAAGAAATATCACGCATTTTTGAAGGATAATTTTCATTGCAAATCAATTCAAAAACTGTACGTTTTATACCAGTTGCAGAACAATAAGTTTCTAAACAACCTCTTTTACCACAACCACATTGACGTCCACCTTCAATAGCAATTGAATGACCAAATTCTCCAGCAAAACCATCAGAACCATAAACCAAATTGCCATTAACAACAACTCCACTACCTAATCCAGTGCCTAAAGTAATCATTACAAAATTTTTCATTCCTTTGGCACCACCATAAACCATTTCTCCAATTGTTGCAGCTTTTGCATCATTGGTTACAACAATTTTACAATCAAAATATTTTTTAAGTTCATCTACAAGACAAACCTTACCTTTCCATGGTAAATTAGGAGCTTGTTCTATATTACCAGAATAATAATTACCATTTGGAGCACCAATACCAATACCGCGAAGAATAAAATCATTGCCAACTTGCAACATTAACTCATTGATAATATCACGTAAAGTTGTAATATAATTATCAAATTCAATAAATTTATTAGTTGGAATAGATTTTTCTGCCAATATTTTAGCATCATCAGAAACAACACCAATAACAGTGTTAGTACCACCAATATCAATTCCTACAGAAACTTTTTTCATATTCAATAATAATAAATAATTTTAAAAACGTAAAAATACAAAAAAACTAAAAAAACGGTATAATGTTTGAAATATTAATCTCAAAACTTTTGTTTATTCAATTATAAAACATACTTTTGCGCTCTGAAAATTTTAATAAAAAAAGCATAAAAAGTTTGAAACAAACAATAGATTTTAAACGTAAAATTAATTAAAAATAAATAACAAATAAATGTTTAATTAATAAATGGAGGACTGCCTATAAGAATAATTCTACTCAAACTATAAACAAAACAAGACAATGGACTACAAAAATATGAAAGATCAAGAATTGATCGATATGTTTGCGTCAGGCAACGAAAATAGTATTAAAGAACTTTTTCGTAGACATAAAGGTAAAATATTTACCTATATTCTCTTAATAGTTAAAGATAGAGAATTAACAGAAGACATTTTTCAAGAAACCTTTATTAAGGTTATTAAATCGTTGAGAAAAGGTAGATACATGGAACAAGGTATATTTTTATCTTGGGTAATGCGTATAGCACACAACTTAATTATCGACCATTTTCGCAAGCAAAAACATTTAAAAATAACTTCTACCGACAAAACTGAAACAGACTTGTTTAATAGTAAAAAGTTTGCGGATAGTAATGTTGAGGACAAAATGATCCAAAGTAGAATAGAACAAGAAGTTCGTCAATTAATAAACTTGCTTCCAGACGATCAAAAAGAAGTGATATTGCTTCGTCATTATGGAGATTTAAGTTTTAAAGAAATTGCCGAAATCACAAACGTGAGTATCAATACTGCATTAGGTCGTATGAGATATGCTCTCATTAATCTTCGCAGAATTATTGAAGAAAGAAAACTCACTTTAACTATGCAATGATTTTTGTTAATGTAATAATTTGAGATTTATTTTTGTTAATTTTTTGAGGGTTTAAAGTCACGCAGTGATGCGTGGCTTTTTTATTTTTTATAAAATCAGGCTAAATACATCTTAAACTCTATAAATATTTGTAATAATTTAAGTGTTTGAGTATACACGTTTTTTTTATTTTTGCATATAATCTAATATATATGAATTATGATGGAATTACCAGAGAGTTATTCTCTCGCAAAACAAATTACTAAAGAATTAAAAGGAAAAACAATTATCGAAGTTATTATTTTGCAAACTCCGCATAAATTCGCTTTTTTTAAAAACGACATTTCAAAATATCCTGATATGCTCATAAATCAAACAATTACAGGTGCAGTTTTTAAAGGAGGTATGCTTGAAATAGACACTATTGATAGTCAGATTGTTTTTTCTGATGGCACTACGCCACGTTACTATACAAATGCAGATAAATTACCAAAAAAACATCAATTTGCACTCATTTTTGATGATAATACAGCACTTTTTTGCTCTATTCGTATGTATGGATTTATAATTGTTAGTCCTCTTGGAAAATGTGATGAAGAATATTATCTATCGTCGTCTACAAAATTAAATCCATTATCCGAAGGTTTTACTTATGATTATTTTCGTTCGCTTTACGATTCAAAATGTGTAATGAGTGTTAAAGGTTTTCTTGCCACAGAACAACGAATACCAGGACTTGGTAATGGAGTTTTGCAAGATATACTTTTAGAAGCAGGCATTGACCCAAGATTTAAAATGAGTAATGCTACAGAAGATGATTTTCATAAACTTTATAATGCTATAATGTTAACAATAAAATCGATGTGCGAAAAAGGTGGAAGAAATTCTGAATGTGATATTTTTGGAAATCCAGGTGGTTATATTTCTAAACTTTGTAAAAATACATTAGGAAAACCTTGTTTAATATGCGGTAATACAATTAAAAAGACTCAATATATGGGTGGAACTGTATATTTTTGTGACAAATGTCAAAAACAATTATAAGTTTTTACAACTCATTTCATTGTTACTCGTTAAACTATACAAGAACTTTTAAAATTAATAAAAATGAAAATTAAAAATTTAGCTTGGTTATTAAGCCTATTAATGATTTTATCATTTAGTTTTATGATTACATCATGTAGTGAAGACGATGATGATAATGAACCAAATTCAAATTCTTCAAATCTAATTGAAAATATTCTTTGGGTGCCAACAGATATTGTTTGCAATTGTGGAGAAGAATGCACATTAGAAGATTGTCTTTGTATAAAATTTGAAAATGGAATTTATTATACATACGATTCTAATGATCCAAATAATCTTGGTGAAGCAGAACAAACTAAATATAAAATCAAAGGAGATAAAATTATTGAAGAATATTTCGGAGAAGAATATACAAGTTTTATTATTTCTTCTTCTGAAGATAAATTAGTGATTAAAGGTTCGGATGGCGATATTATAACTTATAAAGCAAATTAATATAAGTATTAATTTAAAACAAAAACCGAGTATATTTATTTTGAATATACTCGGTTTTTTGTATTGTAATTTTTATTCTAATTACCTAAATTTAAGACATATTTAGATAATTCTATTAAATCTTTAGAACAAGTATCCCATTTAGTTTCTTTTTTGCCTGTTTCTTCATCAGTAGTAGATGTACTCATTTTTCCAGTTAAAAAATTGTAAGAAACAGTAGAACTTTCTTGCGACCATGTCCACGGATCCCAATACTTATATTCTGTTTTGCCAATCATAAAGAAATCATTGTTTTGATATCTAAATAGATAAACATTAGTTCCATATTCATCGGCTGCTTTGTATTTAAATTGTAAAAATTCAAATCTGATTAAGCCTTTTTCTGTAATTGATAAATTACAACTAAGTCCATAACCTTTTGGCGCTATAGATTTTGGATATTCTTTAAACTTTTTGTATTGGTTATTATCTGTTCCAAAATAAATTGCCATTGTAGGTTGATTGTTGTCGATAGGGAAACCTTCTTCACTAGGATCTTCAATGTTGGTTTCATCTGTTGGATACGCAATTACAATAAAATCTTTAATTCCATCTTTATTAAGGTCTCCTTCTGCAGTAACTTTATCATAAGATTGTGGAATTTTAGATGTTGGATCACTTGTTAAGTCATCAAAAACTAATTTGTCTGTTTTTGAATAAATACTAGATTGTGCATTAACACCTACAAATGCAGATAATGCTAAAATTAATGTAAATACTGTTTTTTTCATAAAGCTATTAAATTTAAAAAGTTACATTCGTTAAATAAACAAGATAGAATAATGAGTTGTTGATGTACATATATTACATACTACTTGTTACTCACTTTAAATTCTTTCTTTCCACTTCCCATAAAAATAGTTTCTTTGATTCCAGGAATATTAATTTGTGCATTAGAGTTTGGAGGAATTGAAACTTTATATATTAATTTGTTTCCTTTGTTTTCATATTCAAGAACAATATTACCTCTAGGCGTAGGATATTTAATAGACGCGTATGTCATATTTCCAAAATATGGAGCAATTTTAATATCTTTAAAACCTGGAGATAAAGGTTCAATTCCCATAACTTTTCGTGCAATAATATTGCCAGCAGCTGCCCCCCAAGCATGATTCCAATCTTGATTTGGTTTATAAATATTGTCCCAAGCTTCGGTTGTAATTGTGCTTCCAGTTTTTATCATATTATACCAACTACGATTTGTTGTGTCGGTTAATAGCGAAAAGGCATATTCTTGTTTGTTATTATCAAAAAGTGCGTCAAGTAAAAATTGTGCTCCATAAACACTACAAACCATTCCTTTTGATTCTATAAAATTTGTTACAGAGTCGATATTTACACTATCAACCATATTAAATGCAAGAGGAAACATATTAGCATGTAATGATTTATGATTGCTATTTAATCCATCAACATAAACGCCTAAACTATCAATCATTAAACTATTAATAGATTTTTTTGTTGTTAAAGCCATATTGTTAAAAATGTCTGCATCATAATTATTACCAATTGCTTGCGCAATTTTAGCTAACAAAATCATAGCTTGATAATGAAACGCATTAACAACAGTTTTGCATTCACATCTATCGTAATAATCATCTTCACCATTAGGATATACGCCGTTATCTTTTGTAGAACACATTGGCCAATCAACAATATCACGAATTTCTTTGCCTTTAAAATTTACTTTGTTTAAATCTTCAAAATTTGTAATTTTATTACCAGTGTATAACAAACCATCATTATTGTTTCTTAAAAACATTAAAGTTTTATTTTTAAGTTCGGAATAATATTGTTTAATAAGTTTATCATTACCAGAATATAAATAATCGTTCCATGCAATAATCAAAGTTTGCAAAATCCATTCAGTAGGCCATGTTGGATTAAAAATCAAATGTTCAAGCGTTGCACGCGAAATAGAATAATTGTTGTTAACCACAAAATAGCTAAGTTGATTAATCATTGCGTCAGCCTCATAAGGAATACGTTCACGGTCGCCATCCACAAACATTCCACAAAACGAAGTTGCTTTCATTGAATGTTTACACAAATCCCAAATCTGATTTAATATTGTGTCAGAACAATTAAAATCTGAAGCGTATTCATTAAAAGGATAATTTATGTTTGTTTTTATTACATCATTATAAGTTAATCCTCCATTATAACCTTCTATTTGACAATATCTAAATGGATAAACTTCACCTATATAATTTGGCATAATGATAGGTGAAACTCCAGATTCATTATAATTTGGATTTGTATTAATTTTATCTTTTCGAAAATTAATTTCAAAAAAATCTTTTAATGAGTCTACTTGAATTGTGTATTTAGCATAACGACGAGAACCTCCAGGATTTTTACAAACTCCTGTACTATCAGATACTTCACCCAAATGAATTGTAACATTTTTGTTGGAAGGTAAAGAATTAAAATGAATTTTAAGTTGAGAAAAAGCATCTTTACCAAAATCTAATAATATAGAATGATTAAGATGGGTAATTTTATTAGGAATTTGTTCTGTTTTTTGAAGAGGCAACATCGAAGTTGTTTCGTCAATATCACACGATGTTATAAAACCTTTTGGTGATGAATATTTTGTACAATTGTTTTTATTGTCATAAATTTTCACTTTCCAAAAGTACAAAGTTTCAGGGGTTAATTCTTTACCATTATAAACCACATTTACAGAATTATTATCTTCTACAATTCCACTATCCCATAAATCTGCAACACCTTCTTGAAGAAGCGAAACCGACGAAGCAACTAAAATTCTATATTTTGTTTGATAACAATCTTTATTTTTGCTAACAATTTGCCATCCAAAATGAGGATGCGCACTATGAATTTCGGCAATTTGATTGTTTATATCTTCGATATTATATTCGTATATTGTTTTGTTTGATAATACTCCATTTTGAAAAATAACATTTGTATGTTCTATCATGTCTGTAGTTAAATGACATACATAAAATTCTTTATTGCTTTGTGAATAAATATTATATGATAATAATAAAAAAAAGATAATTACTAAATATTTTTTCATAATAAATTATAATTTGCTGATTAAAAGCAAAAATAGTGCCGAGTAAAAAGTAAAAAAATACAGTAAGTTTGCGTTTTTAATACGGTGAAATAAACGTTGTTAAAACATAACAACATCAAATTATTTTTCAAAAAAATAAAGTTTCTTCTTAATTGATACATTATAAAATTCCGTATATTTGAATAGTTATCATAATAATCAAAAAGGGGGAAAATCATGAAATGTAAAACACTTTTTGACAAAATATGGGACAATCATATTGTCAAAACTATTGAGAATGGTCCTGAAATAATATTTATAGACCGAGAATATATTCATGAAGTAACATCTCCAACGGCATTTGAGACGTTACGAAATAGAAATATAAAAGTTTTGATGCCCAACAGAATAACAGCAGTTTGTGATCATAATGTTCCTACTCACAACCGGAAACGTCCTGTTGATGATCCTTTGTCTGAAAAACAATTGTCTACACTTGAAAAAAATTGTAAAGATTTTAATATCGATTTTTATAATCTTGAACACGAATATAATGGAATTGTTCATGTTATAGGTCCTGAATTAGGATTAACTCGTCCAGGAATGACAATTGTTTGTGGTGATAGTCATACTTCAACTCATGGAGCTTTAGGCTGTATTGCTTTTGGCATTGGAACTTCTGAAGTAGAAAATGTTACCGCTTCGCAATGTTTACTTCAATACAAACCTTTGCAAATGAATATTATTGTTGAAGGAAAACTTAAAGACGGTGTTACTTCTAAAGACCTTGCTCTTTACATTTTAGCTAAATATGGAACTGACTTTGGAACAAAACATTTTATCGAATTTTCAGGTCCTGTAATTTCAGAAATGTCGATAGAGGCACGTATGACACTTTGTAATATGAGTATTGAAATGGGTGCGCGTGGAGGAATAATTGCTCCTGATATTAAAACTTTTGAATATGTTAAAAATACACCTCTTTCACCTAAAGATAAAGATTTTGAAGATGCATTATCTTATTGGAAAACACTTTATACTGATAAAGATGCAAAATTTGACAAAACAATAAAAATTAATGCGTCTGAAATTATTCCGATGATAACTTTCGGAACAAATCCAGGTATGGGAATTCCTATTACTGAGCAAATTCCAGATAAAACTGATGATAAAAAATTTGTTCGCGCCTTAAGATATATGAATTTTAAGGCAGGTGAAACTTTGATTGGCAAAAAGATAGATTATGTTTTTATAGGAAGTTGTACAAATGGACGAATAGAGGATTTTAGAATTTGCGCTCAAATATTAAAAGGGAAAAAAATTGCAGAAAACGTAACAGTCTGGATAGTACCAGGTTCGTTTAGTGTTTTAAAACAGATTAAAAACGAAGGTCTTGACAAAATATTTAAAGATTCTGGAGCTGAAATGCGATTGCCTGGCTGTTCTGCATGTTTAGGAATGAATGCCGACAAAATTCCAGAAGGAAAATATTGTGTGTCAACCTCTAACAGAAATTTTGAAGGTCGACAAGGTTCTGGTTCAAGAACTTTACTTGCAAGTGTTTATACAGCTACGGCTTGTGCAATTGCTGGTAAAGTGGTGTATTAATATTTTAATGAATTTATTATGGAAAAAAACAATATAACAATTTCAAAAGCTGTTGTTTTTAAGTCTGACAATATCGACACAGACAAAATTATACCAGCACGTTTTTTAAAAGCGGTAAACAGAGGAGATTTTGGCGATAAATTGTTTTGTGATTTAAGAACAAATCCAAATTTCTGTATAAATCAATATACAGGAAATCGTAAAATTTTGATTGCTGGTAATAATTTTGGATGTGGTTCAAGTCGCGAACATGCAGTTTGGGCACTTTATGATTATGGTTTTAGAGTTATTATTGCTACAGGATTTGCCGATATTTTTAAAAACAATGCTTATAACAATGGACTTTGTCCGTTGATAGTTTCTCAAAAATGTGTTGACGAACTTGCAGAAACTGCTGTCAAAAATAAAGATTCTATGTTTGAAGTCAACATTGAAAGTCAATATATCAAAAACTATGAAACTAATACTATTTATAATTTTGATATAGAACAATTTAGAAAAGAATGTTTAATCAATGGATTTGACAATACATCTTGGCTATTAAGCATGAAAGATGATATAATAAAATATGAAACTACTCGTAATCAAAAATACCTATAATCATGAATAAACAAATAGCAATATTACCTGGCGATGGAATTGGACCTGAAGTTATTGCCGAAGCTAAAAAAATTCTAACAGCTGTAGAAAAAGTATTTAATCATACCTTTAAATTTATACCAGTAATAGGTGGAGCTACAGCAATATATCAATTTGGAGACCCAATGCCTCAAACCACAATTGACATTTGTAAAGATTCAGATGCTGTACTTTTTGGTGCTTTTGGCGACCCGAAATTTGACAAGGATCCTAATGCTAAAATTCGTCCAGAACAAGGTTTATTAAAAATTAGAAAAGAATTGCAATTGTATGCCAACATACGTCCAATTTATACTTTTTTATCATTAATTGATAAATCACCAATTAAAAAGGAAATTGTAGAAAAGTCTGATTTTTGTGTTGTTCGCGAATTAACAGGAGGAATGTATTTTGGCATGAAAGGACGTTCTGAAGATAATAAAACAGCATTTGATACAAATATTTATTCAGTATATGAAATAGAACGTATCCTAAAAATTGCATTCGAAATGGCTCAACAACGACGAAAAAAACTATTAGTTGTTGACAAAGCCAATGTATTAGCAACATCACGATTATGGCGTGAAACAGCAATTCGTATGAGTAAAAATTATCCCGAAATTGATATGCAATGTATGTATGTTGACAATGCATCAATGAGAATAATTACCACACCACGAGATTTTGACGTTATT
Organism: Bacteroidales bacterium; assembly: GCA_024413595.1. GTDB lineage: Bacteria > Bacteroidota > Bacteroidia > Bacteroidales > UBA3824 > UBA3824. Next base: position 20,371 of record JAKSUC010000022.1, on the reverse strand, counting down.
GTAACCGAAAATACATTTGGTGATATTCTTACAGATGAAGCAAGTGTAATAACAGGTTCAATGGGATTAATGCCAAGTGCATCTATTGGAGTTTATACATCATTATTTGAACCTATTCATGGTTCATATCCCGAAGCAACAGGAAAAAATATAGCTAATCCAATGGCTGCTATATTATCAGCATCAATGTTGTTAGAAATGGCATTCAACATGAAAGAAGAAGCCAATTTAATAAAATTAGCAGTTAATAAAGCCCTTGAAAATAATATTCGCACAATTGATATAGCTCAAGATAAAGCATATACAACTCAAGAAGTTGGAGATTATATTCAAAATGTGATACTAAATAGTTGAATGTATTCAAAAAAATAGTAATTTTGATAAAAAAATAAGTTGATATTAATGATTATAAATACACTTATAGTCATTATTTACCACAATACAAACTATGAAAAAAATATTTTTATTATTTTTTTGTGCAATTCCTCAATTTTGTTTTGCATCAAATAATATAACAAAATTAACATCAAGCGAAATAATATTTTTGATTGTTGTTGCTATTTTTGCATACGTAATTTTATTAATTAAGAGGGAAACAAGTAAAAATATATATAACCAAAACATTGACATGATAATTTCATCACCAACACCTCAAAATACGCAACTAAAACGTATTGCTATTTATACAGGATTAAACAAGATAAAAAGCAATGACAATAATTTTTCTATTATTAGTTTTATAGATTTTGCATCATTACTATTTGTTAAATATCACCAAAATTATGGATATAAAGCCATTAAAAATATTCAACCTTTTTTTGATTTTGAACTAAATAATAATAGTGATACTATCGAAACTGATATTAGAATAGAAAATATTATAATTTATGATGTTCGTTGTGAAAATGAGTCTAATTATATTATTATAGAATTTGTTTCAACATATACGTCAATAATTGGATTACAAAACAAAGCAACAACCCACCGTGAAAAATCTGTTGAACGTTGGTTGTTTCATCGTAATCAAAAATATAAATCTCCATCACAACCAGAAGAAATAGGGGTTTTAAGTGGATTTTGTAACGATTGGAAAGTTTCTTCTATTAATATTGTGTCGGTTGTTAGAGTAAATAAATACCAATCTGAAAGAATGTTTGTATATAATGGTATAAAAAATAAATCTGAACATATTGATAATATGGAACTAATGTTTCAAAATTATCACCGTGGAGAATATTTTGGTTATACTGATTTTTGTAAAAAAACTGCTATACCATATTTTAAAGCAATATGGGAAGATTATGCCAATGATGGATTCGAAAAATGTAAATATACATTATCACACAACATATTAGATTATATACGTGTTCATAAAAAATTGATAAATAGTGGCAACAATGTTTCTAAAATAGAAAATATTGATGTAACTGATTATGAAGTTATAAAATATGTAGCCGACAATTTTTATGAATTAATTACTATAAAAATCTATTTTTCATGTTTAGACTATGTATTAAATTCCGACAAAAAATGTATATCTGGTAATTCTATTTTACCAGAAGAAACAAGTGTTTTTGTAAGTTTTGTTGCCCATCATAGAACATTAACCGAAAAGGATTCAAAATATATTATTTATTCAATTTGGAATTAAGATAATTGTTATTTTGTCAAACTAATTAAAATAAGGAATAATATAACACAAAAAATTGTAATAATATTATAAAAAAAGCGGGACTGGCGTCCCGCTCCAAAAAACTAACTATTAACTAATCTACTACCTCTAAACAATCTCTGTAATCTTAAACGCTCAAGCATAAATAATGTTTCATGTTTTTTTTTATTTTTTTAATTTTTTTTCAAAATATTTTTAAAATCATGTCCACAGCATTCTAAAAACAAGTTTTTTTTTTGAAAAAAATTAAAATCTTCTTGCAAATTCATTGCAAACTATAGCTGTTGCCGATGAAACATTTAATGATTCTGGTGCTAATTCTGGATTGCAACCACATGGAATATTTAACCTACGAGTTATATATTTTTCTGTTTCAGGTAAAATTCCATGTCCTTCATTACCTAAAACAATGATTCCGCCTTTTGATAATGTTGATTTATAAATATTCTCTCCATTCAAAAATGTTCCATATATTTCAATACCTAGATTTTTTGCGTCAGAAAATATTTTGGGCAATTCTAAATATTGAATGTTAACTCTAAAAGCTGAACCCATTGATGCTTGAACCACTTTGGGATTAAATTGATCAACACAATCTGGCGATGCTATTACGGTATCAATGCCAAACCAATTTGCAATACGTAAAATTGTTCCAATATTTCCTGGATCTCGAACGCTATCTAATGCTATGTATAATTTATCTTTTTGTATTTTAAAATCTTTGTTTTGTTCTGGTACATAAACTTCTGCAACAACACTACAAGCTGTTGTCATGGCTGATAATTTTCTAACTTCTTCTGCTGTTACTGTTGTAATTGCAGTGTTGCTAAATTTTTCAGCATATTGTGATACCCATTCGGGAACAGCAAATATTTCTTTGATTCTCATGTTAGAACGACATAATTCTAACACTACTTTTGTTCCTTCGGCTATAAATAATCCATATTCTGCTCTAAATTTTTTTATTTGCAGAGAATTAATCTGTTTTATTCTGTTTTTGCTGAGCATAATTAATAAATTTGCATTAATATTTATTCAATTTTTTTAGTGTTAATAATGAATAAAAACTCAACATTAAGACTAACAATATGTTTTACGATATTTATATCGTTGATGTTTAGTAATTGTAGTCCCAAAAAATATTTTTCTGAAGACGAGAATTTACTCACTAAAATGTCGGTTTCTTGTGATAATAAATCTATTGATGTAGCTGAAACTGAAGAATATATCCGACAACGTCCTGTACGTTCTGTTTTGGGTATTGCTCTTCATTCGCGTATATATAATAGTGTAGATCCTCAAAAAAACCTTGTTCGCAAAGCAAATATACAAAAAGAATTGGATGAAAAAAATGAAGAACTAAGAATAAAACATGAAAATAAAATTTCTTCACTAAAATTTAAAGCTTTAAGTTATCAAAATAAGGCTAATTCATATTTTAGAGAAGGTGATTCTGCTAAAGGTTATAAATATTATTATAAATATGAAAGTTTTTTAGAAAAATCTCGAGATTTACGACAACGTGGTTTTTCTGAAAAAACTAAAAAGTTTTGTTTTCCTATATTTTTACAAAATATTGGAGAAGAGCCTGTTAAATATAGTCGTATTTTGTCGGAAAAATCTGCTGAACAAATTCGTTTGTTTATGAATAATAAAGGTTTTTATGATGCAAAAGTTTCTTTTAATGAAAAAATAAAAAATCGTAATGTTAATGTTTCTTATAATATTACTGCTGGTGAACCGATAAAAATTAATAATATTTATTATACTGCAAATGAAGACACTATAAAAAAATATGTATTATTAGATACAACTAATTGTTTATTAAAACATGGAAAAAATCTTGATTTAGATAATTTACAAGCAGAACGTGAACGAATTTGTAATAATCTTAAAAACAATGGGTATTATCGTTTTTCAAAAGAATATGTTACTTATGAAATTGATACATTAAATAAAAATCATTTAGCTGATATAACAATTGAAATACAACCAGTTGAGCTAGAAAATGGGCGAATATTTAATCATCGTAGACAATATATTAGTCAAGTTTCAGTGTTTCCAAATCATGATTCAAGAAAGGCATTAATAGAAAGTGATGTATATTATAATGATATGGACACTATTGTTTATAATTTTGATGATAGAGATAGTTCTAAAATTTATTATATAGAAAAAAACGGCGAAAGTGTTCGTCCATACGTAGTTAATCGAGAAATTTTTATTCGTCCTGGAAATATTTATTGTCAAAATGATATAAATAATACTTATCGACATTTATCAGCTTTTAATGTTTATAAATTAGTGAACATTGAATTTTCACCTTCATCTAGTAGAGATTCATTGAATTGTAATATTTATCTAACAAATAATATGTTGCAAGCATATATATTTGAAATAGGAGGCACAAACTCTTCAGGAAATCTTGGAGCTGCGTCTAGTTTAACTTATCAACATAAAAATATTTTTCATGGTGCTGAAACATTTGATATGAAATTGAGTTTGGCTCTTGAAAGTCAAAACAATTTAGGATCAGAACAATTAAAACTACATCTTAATACACAAGAATATGGATTAGAGGCAAAATTGTACCTTCCACGTTTGTTTGCATTTAGAGCATTACGTGATTTTTTCCGAGATAATACACCAAGAACATATTTTTCAACAGGTGTAAATTATCGTTCACGTCCTGATTATACAAGAAGTATGGTTAATGCAAATTTAAATTTTCAATGGCAAGTTGGCGATTATTATACTCATACTTTAACACCATTAAGATTAAGTTCTATTCATATTTCTAATACAGATAGTACATTTATGAAATGGCTTGAAAAACTTTATATAAAAGATAGTTATCAAGACCATTTTATTTTAGGAAGCACATATAGTATAACATTTAATAATCAAGCAAACGAAAAACGAAATTATGATTTTATAAAACTAAATTTAAGTTGGGCAGGCAATTTACTTCAATTAGGCAACAAAGCATTAAAATCATCAAAAAACGAAGATGGATTTTATACATTTCCAATAGTAAATACAATGTATGCACAATTTGTTAAGGCAGATATAGATTATCGACATTATATAAAAACAAGTAGAACAACAACAATGGCAATGCGTGCTTATTTAGGAGTTGGTTTGCCATATGGAAATAGTACTTCAATGCCATTTACAGAACAATATTTTTCAGGAGGTGCAAATAGTATACGTGCTTGGCAGATAAGAAGTGTAGGACCAGGGTGTTATTCTTCAGCATCAGATGCCGAAAATGAAATGCAAAAACAATTTCCAAACATGACTTCTGATATGAAAATAGAAGGAAATCTTGAATGTAGGTTTAAAGTTTTTTGGGTTATAGAAGGAGCTTGGTTTGTTGATGCAGGTAATATTTGGAGTATAAATGCGGATGATAAACGTACAGGTGGGGATTTTGATTTTAAACGTTTTTATAAAGAAATTGCAGTTGGAACAGGTCTTGGTCTTCGTCTTGACTTTGATTTTTTTATTTTTAGAACAGATTTTGGACTTAAACTTCACGATCCTTGTTTACCAGAAGGAAATCGTTGGTTAATAAAAAATGATAAACGTTTTATGTTTAAATCTTCAAATTGGTCGTTTTGTTTAGGTATTGGATATCCGTTCTAAAAATTTCAAAAGAGCGTTGGTTTCGAAAACTTGCAATCATATTTGTATTTCGTAATTATTTCTCTAACTTTGCAAAAAAATTAATATGGACGTTAAACCAAAGAAAAAACTTGGACAGCATTTTCTTACAGATGAGAATATTGCACAACGAATAGCAAATAGCATAGATTTTAAAGATGAAAATTATCCAAAGCCAATTTGTCTTGAAATAGGACCAGGTACAGGTGTGCTTACTAAATATTTGATGCAAAATCAAGACATTGATTTAAATGTTATTGAAATAGATCAAGAGTCGGTTGAATATTTAATGGCAAATTATCCAAGTTTGTATAATGAAAATAGAATTATAGGTGGAGATTTTTTACAAATAGATTTAAAAAAATATCTTCAAGATTTTCCAATTATTTGTGGAAATTTTCCATATAACATTTCAAGTCAGATATTTTTTAAAATATTAGATCATAAAGATACTGTAAAACAAGTTGTTTGTATGATTCAACGCGAAGTTGCACAACGTATTTCTAATCATGAAGGAACAAAAGAATATGGCATTTTAAGTGTTTTTTTACAAGCATATTATGATATTGAATATCTATTTGGTGTTGACGAACATGTTTTTAATCCACCGCCAAAGGTTAAAAGTGCAGTTATTCGTTTAAAACGAAATAATGTAGAACAATTGCCATGCGACGAAAAACTTTTTAGAAGAATTGTAAAAGAGTCGTTTAATTTACGACGAAAAATGTTGAGAAATTCTCTTGCAAAATATTTTAAAGGTTTACCCGAAGAAGAAAAATATTTAACCTTACGTCCAGAACAATTATCTGTTAATGATTTTATAGAACTAACAAATTTGTTGAGTAAAAATATTGTAGAATAAATTAAAAAAAGGCTTTACTGATTAAATAAAGCCTTTTTTTATGATTTTTTGAATTTCAAAAATAAAATTCAATACTCTATAAAAACTATTTAAATATATATTACCTTTGCAATCAGAAAAAGCAAAGATCTTAAAAAATGGAATTATCTACTGATATAGTTATTATAGGTGCAGGAATAACAGGTTTAACTACAGCACATTATTTATTAAACAAAAATCAAAATTTTATAATTATCGATGATAGAGATTATCCCGGAGGGTTAATGCGTACAGAAGTACAAGACAAATTTGTTTACGAAACAGGTCCTAATACAGGAGTATTGGGTACTCTTGAAGCCGTAAAACTTTTTGAAGAACTTGATGGAAAATCTGCTCTCACCAAAAACTATTCTTTAGAAAAAGCATCTTTGTTAGCTAAAAAAAGATTTATTTTTAAAGATGGAAAACTTAGAATTATGCCCATGAGTTTAGGTTCTGGTATCAAAACCAAACTTTTTACATGGAAAGATAAATTTAGACTATTGTTAGAACCATTTAGAAAAAAAGGAACAAATCCAAATGAAACTTTAGCTGAATTTGTTAAACGCAGAATGGGACAATCTTTTCTTGATTATGCAATCAATCCATTTATTTCAGGTGTATATGCAGGTATGCCAGAAATGCTTGTAACAAAATACGCATTCCCCAAATTATACAATCTTGAACAAAATTATGGTAGTTTAATTGGTGGTTCTATTAAAATAGGGAAAGTTAAGAAAAAAGAAAAATCATTAAATCCTGATTTAAATAAAGTTACAAGAGAAACATTTTCTGCTGATAATGGATTGTCAAATCTTGCATATTCGTTATATAACGAAATAGGTAGTGATAAATTTTTATTATCTTCAAAAAAAGCAGTTGTCAACAAAACCCAAGACGGTTTTGATATTAAACTTATTCAAAATTCTCAAGAGATAACAATTCATACCAAAAAGGTAGTAAACACAACACCAGCTTACGCATTTGCAGATTTGTTTCCTTTTGTTGACAATGATGATAAAACAGCAATTACAAATCTTAAATATTCATCTGTAATTGAATGCGCGATAGGATTTGAAAAATGGGAAAGCGATCCAATTGATGGTTTTGGTGCATTAATTCCTCAAAAAGAAAACCGTAAAATTCTTGGAGTACTCTTTATGTCAACATTGTTTAAAAATCGTGCGCCAAAAGATGGTGCTTTGTTAGCTGTATTTTTAGGAGGTATGAGAAATTTACAATATCTAAAACTTTCTGATGTTGAAATAAAGACAATGGTTGCAGACGAAATTTCTAAAATTTTAAATATCAAAGATTTTAATCCTGATTTATTTAAAGTTATGAAACATCATCAAGTAATTCCACAATATGAAGCAGATAGTAAACTTCGTTTTGAAACCATTGAAAAACTTGAAAAACAATATCCAGGACTTATTATTGGTGGAAATATGATTGGTGGAATTGGAATGGCAGATCGCATAAAACAAGGTGTTCAATTAGCTGAAAAAGCGTGTTTATAATGTCAACTGCACTTTTGATAACAAATTACGGCACTCCTGCAAGTTCTAAAACTAGTGATGTACGCAAATATTTGCGTCAAATGCTAAACAATAATCATGTTATGACAATGAATTCTTTTGCTCGTAACATTTTGGTTAATTGTATTATTGCGCCTTTTAGAGCAAAAAAATCTGCAAAACTTTATAGTCAACTCGAAGATAAAAGAGGAATGCCATTGCTTTATCATACTCAAGATTTTGTTAATAAAATTCAAAATATTTTAGGCAACAAAGTTGACGTTTATTATGCAATGACAGCTGGTACTCATTTAATTAAAGATATTGTACCTAAAATATTATCAAAAAACTACGACAAAATTATTATTGTTCCAATGTTTCCTCAATATACTGAGTCTACAATTGGAAATGCTTTTGGTGATGTTTTTAATATTATTAAAGACTCTTTTAATATTCCAGAAATTATAACTTGTAATCATTTTTATAATTCTCCACACTATATTAATAGTATGGCAACCCTTATTAAACAAAATTTAGGAGATTTTAAATATGATAAATTTATATTTAGTTATCATGGAATACCTATTTCTCACACAAAATCAGCTCACAACAATCTAGATTGCAAACATTATAATTGTAAACAAACAATAAATAGTGAAAATTCAAAATGCTATCTTGCACAATGTTATCAAACTACAAAATTAATTTGCAAAGAAGCACAAATACCACAAGAAAAAGCATTTACATGTTTTCAAAGTAGATTTTCGGATAATTGGTTACAACCTTTCACCGACATATCTATAAAACAAATGGCAAAAGAAGGAATTAAAAATATAGCAATAATAACGCCTTCATTTACTGTTGATTGTCTAGAAACAACAATTGAAATATCACAAACATTAAAACTAGATTTTATTAAAAACGGCGGTAAAGAATTTAAATCAATACCATGTTTAAACTCGTCTGATTTTTGGGCAGAAGATTTTTGTAAAATAATAGAAAATAAATTGAATTAAGTATTATAACATATAACATTAATCCTTTTTTTCATTACGTTTAATAACGCTTTTAATTTTTTCGTAGAATTTTCGTTTATCTTTTTGTTCTTTAGATTCAAAACCAGCCGTAGCTTTAGCACCAGATAGCATAGATTTAATCCAATAAGAAGTAAATCCTTTGTTAAAATCAGGAGTTGCATAAATATATCCTTTTTTTACACGAGAAAATTTATGTTTTGGATTATCAGTTCTAATAATTGAATTTGCCAACCACGAAATTAACCCTCTTCTTTTTGTTTGTACACTATCTTTTTTGTTTACAGAAAGTTTTAAACCACTATATTTAAAAATAGATTCACCCGAAGAATTTTTATTATTAGCAGAAAATTCGATATTAGCACTATGAAGTGTACCATCGTTAATTTTGGCAAACATAGCATTTTCGAGATATGGATTTAATATTGGTAAAAATATAGTGTCAACATTTGCTTTACATATAAATTCATCGTTTTTTGAATCTAAAATATATTTAAATGATGCTTGTATATTAGATTTATTCATCAATTTTCCACGTCCAACAAAATATAAGGTATTATTATTTTTAATATCGTTATAATTGTTTGTAAAATTATAAATTTCTCCTGAAATGTCATTAATTGTTAATACACCTGGTACTGAAGCTTCTGGACTTAATTGTTCTATTTCGATAAAACTATTTTTTATATATGCAGAGTCGATAGTAATGGGAATAGGTATATTACGAATCTGTTGATGTAGATTGGGTTTAATGTCAGATGTGTCGATTGGTGTTTTTTTGTTTAAATAAGATAATAATGATAGTTTATTAATATCTAAACGATTTATATTAATTTCTTTATTTGAAATAAATTTTTTAATATCAAAATTATGTGCTACTAATTTGTCACAAGCTAAATATGTAGCACTTTTCCTGAATTCAAATTTTTTATAAAAGTTATATTTATTTGCAGTAGGGCGATATTCTGAATTATAAATAATAATATTATTATTGTTTGGTTCAAATTCAATTCTTTTTAAATATAACATAAATAAACTATCTTTTAGATACGTTGTATAATGATTAACGCCTATATTAATTTGTTGTAATGGATATTCTATATTTTTATATTTTTGAGTGTTTAAAGCAATAATATTGAAATCAAGATTTTTAAGCTTGATATTATTTTTATTATTTCGTTGAATATCAAGATTAATACTATCAGCTTTAATTGTGTCGGCAATTATATAATTAAATTTATGGAAAATATTATTAAACGAAAATTTTTGTTTGTTTTGTTTCTTAAATTGTTTATTTACGCTGGCTTCAATTTCAGGACTATTAATAAAAATATTTTCAACTTTAATAGCTTTGCCAAATGCTAATTCTTCAATATCGGGTTTTGTAATGGTGATTTTGGGTATATATAAATTATTTAAACCATGTTTAGTGTTTTCGTTTTCAAAATAAAAATTATCAACAATAATAGTATCGTTGATTAAAGTAGCTTTATTAGTTGTAATATAATTATCACCATCTTTTAATGATGCAGAAAAATTTGAAATATTAAAATTAGGATTACAGAAAGTTGCGATATGCTTATTTTGGGCAAAATTACAACTATCAACCAACAACGAATCACAACTAAAATCAAAATCTGCATAAACAATTCTAGAAGTTAAACCTCTATGATTTTCGTAAATTCCAAATTTATTATTATTAGAATTAATTTTAAATATATTTATAGATTTAATAATGTTATTAATAATATTTCCATTTTTATTTTCATCTTTTTTAGCAACCGAATCAGCTTTAGTAATAGTAAATACCCCATTATTCATATTACAAATATCAGCATTTAAACTTCCTGTTTGATTAAATTTTTCGAAATCAACACCTGTAATTTCAATTTCAGGGTAATAAGAATTTATAATATTATGGTTAACAATTTCAAATTCGTCACGCTGTGACATAAAAACATTTTTAGCTTTAAAATATTTTCCTAAGGTAGAAATACTTATTTCACCTGCTTTAATAGCATGAATTCCGTCTGGTAAAAGAAATCTAAAATTATTGATATTTAATAAATAATTATCAGCGAATAATATTTTATTTTCATTATAGATACTATCTTTATTATAGTTGAATTTATTGATAGAAAATTTAAATTTGTTTTCTGTTTCTATTTTTGAAACATTAAATGAGTCTCTAATACTAACTTTAACAATTCCACTATCAATATTTAATGAATCAACCTTAATTAGATTAATATTTTTAGGAAAACAATTTGCTACTAATTTTTCAAGATTAGATCTTAAATTAAAAATAGAATCTTGATATATTTCTTTATCTGTTGGTATATTAGTATCTGCAATAGAATCTGTTAAAATAGAATCTTTATTAGAAGAATTTTTAATTTTAAAATCAGGATATTCATAAAATACAAATTCTGGACATGATACATTAATATTTCCAATATCAATTTTATGATTGTATAATCCTTCGATTAAAAGAGTGTTGTCAATTTCTGCATTTTTAATTTTTAAAGCCATAACCGAATGTTTTCCTAAACGTTTTAGGTTTGGAATAAAATCAGCATCCATATCAGCAGAATAACTAAGATTGTTTAAAGAAATCTTTTTTTGTTTAGAATCTATATTCAAACTATTGCCACGAAGAGTATGTAAACTTTTAGAAGGTTTCATTACAAAATCGTTGAGCGAAAATGAAATGTTAGAACATAAAAATGTACGATTGTTTTCTGAAATTGACTGTTGTGTAATTAAAAAATTATCGATAGACATAGATAATTTGCCAATCAAAGTTAAACTATCTTCTAAAATTGAAGATTGTTGATCGATGTCTACCTCTCCTTTTATAATAGACAAACGATTAATATTTAATGATTTGAAATATTCATCAGCTAAAGCTTTTATCATAGAACGCTTTGGTTTAGAAATTGAAGCAGTATCGTGAAAACTACGACTTTCGATTTGTGGTAAAACAATTGCCACACTTGACATTTGATAATTTTGAGAGTTGTAAGCTTTTTTTATGTCAACATTTTTAATATCAAGTTGTGGAACTGAAATATTCATTCTAGTGTCAGTAGAATCGTGAGAATTAAAAAGAGGTTTAATTTTTATATTATTAGCTGTAATAATTTTATTTCTTGTAGAAACCAACAAATTATTTGACGACAATAAATGAACATGGTCTGGTAAACGCATATCAAAATCTTTAATATTAATGTCTAAATCGTTGGAATATAAAATTTTTGATTTGCTACGATAAGCCAATGAGTCTAAAACAAATCCACATAATACAATGTCAAGTTTTCCTATTTCATAGGCTGGTTTAGTAAATTTTATGTTATAAATTTTTATAGAGGCATTTGATATATTAAAGGTGTCAATATTAATAGATTTTAAAGTACCTTTTATTAAGGAATACCAGTTTCCCGAGCCTGTAGACTCTAACTTTTTACTTTCTTTGTTACGTTTTTTACCTGTTTTAAAATCGATTTTAGGGTTTGTTAGTTTTACGTCAGAAATATCCACTTCTCCTTTAAAGTATGCTTTGTTAATATCAACCCCTTTAATTAAAATTGTATCTAGATTAACATTAAACTTTTCTTTATTTGTATAATTAGCTTTTTTACCATCTGCTAAAAGTGAAACTTTTGATGCCAATATTGTGGAGTCTTCGGTATTAATTATTAATGAACCTGTAGATATTGAGTGGGTACTATCTGCTAAACGAATTTTATAATCGTTTGAATTTAAATATATTTTATCAGAATATAGAAATTTGTTGTTAACAGCATATATTAATTCATTCATATTAAAATTAAACATCGAAATATTAATATTACCAACCATAGCCATCTCTTTATCGTCAGTAATTTTTTTATAAAAGTCGAAATAACCATTTGTAATTTCAATGTCATTAACCGAAACAGAACCAAAATATTTGCTAATTAAAGGATACAAATCTTTATGAACAGCATCGTATTTGCCTTTGCTTTTTTCGTCTGGTTTGCCAGCTAAACGAATTACTGGATTTTTCATAAAAATATTGTTGATGCCTAATTCTCTTGATCCAAATATAGATTTTAGTTTTATGTTGTTGATTTCAAAATCAGAAACCGAAACGTTATATATTGCTCTATTATAATTGTTTTCGTCTTTAAGTTTTAGATATACTGTTGTGTCGGGTTTTAGTGTAAAATTTGTTAAAGAAATACTTGTGGTTAATATATTTAGTTTGATATCGTCAAAATTCATTTGGTATAAACCATTTGTATTTTTGTGTACACTTTCACATATTTTTTCTTTAAGTAACGGAAATGCAAAATAATATAAAACGTATTGTGCTACACTTATTAATAACACAAAAACGCAAATAGTAATTATAAGAGTTTTCCAAAATCTAAATTTGTGTTTTTTCTCTATTTTTACTTTTGAATTATCTTCAATTTCTGTCTGTTTGTCTTTCATCTTGTGTTTGGTTCACAAAATTATCGTTTCTAACATAAAACGCTAAAATAAACGAAGGTATTGAGCAAATTAATACTAATATAAAAAACAAATTATAACCTAAAATGTCTTTTAAATAACCACTAATCATGCTTGGCAACATTAGCCCCATTGTCATAAACATAGTTGAAATTGCATAATGACACGTTGCATATTCGCCTTTTGAAATGTGTAACATATAAACTGTAAATGCTGTAAATCCAAATCCATAACCAAATTGTTCGATTGCTACCATACATCCTATATGAAAAATATTTGTTATATTACAAACTGATATTAATAAATAAAATACATCTGGTACATTTAAAATTATCAACATTGGAAACAACATTTTTCTTAAACCATAACGTGCAATGGCAATTCCTCCTAGTATGCCTCCTATTATCATGGCAATAACGCCTATTGTTCCATAAATTAATCCATATTGTTCTGTTGTTAAACCTACACCTCCATTATTTACTTCATCTAACAAAAATATTTGTCCAATACGTAACAATAATGCTTCGGCTAATCTATAAACCAATAAAAATGAAATTGCTAAGCCTATTCCATCTTTTTTGATGTAATCTTTTATTTGTAATACAAATCCTATTAATATATAATAAATTATGCTTTGTGATTTGTTTGAAGAATTATCATTTGGGTTGTCTGTTTTTTGTTTTTTAGGAAGTACAAACAAATGATAAACACCAATTAATGATAATAAAACACCTATAATAATTAGTGCATAAGCCCATGCCATATATTTATCGTTTGTAAATAGTTCTAATTTACTAGCCAATAAAACAATACCACCTTGAGCCACAACCATAGCTATTCGATAACAAGTATTTCTGATACCCACCCAAAATGATTGTTCTTTTTGAGACAAATTGTCGATATAAAAACCATCTGCTGCAATATCATGTGTAGCCGAACTAAATGCACATAAAAACAAAATAATAATAATGTATTTAAAACTATTTTCAATAGGAATAGTTAACCCAAAACATGCTATTAAAGCGCCCATAAATATTTGGCAAGCAATAATCCAAAATCTAGAAGTTTTAATTAATTGAATTAAAGGACTCCACAAAGGTTTTATTAGCCATGGTATATTAAGCCAACCTAGATACATAGTAGTATCTTGAGTTGATAATCCCAAAACTTGAAAAAATATTATTGTGGTTAAATTCATTACAACTGTATATGGAATACCTTCGGCAAAATATAATGTTGGTACCCAACATGCAGATTTATTATTTTTTAGTGATAAAGTTGACATATAGTTGAATTTGGATAATAATGATCTAAAATATCTTCGTATTTATAACCTTTTTCTGCCATAACAGCAGCTCCAATTTGACACATACCTACACCATGTCCCCAACCTGCTCCTGTTAATACAAAATACAATTCATTATTTTCTGTTTTTTTATCAACAGTAAATGCAGAACTATATAAATGAGTTTCACTTAATATTCTTCTAATTTCTAATTCTTTACCAAATATTTTGGTACATTTTTCACCTACCACTTTAAGTTTTATAATTCTAGAAGATTTGCCTCTTTGTAGGGGAATTAAATCTAAAATATTACCAAAATCAATATTTGTTTTTAGTTTTATTAATTCTGCAACACGTTTAGCTGAAAGAGTTTCTTGCCATCTAAAAAAATTGTTGTATTCTGCATCGTAGTTGTTTAAAACTTTGTTTAAAATTTTCTTGTTTTTTGTATTACAAAAACATTTAGGTGAAGAATGAATAAATTTATATGCGTTTTCTTCTATTGTTAAATCCATTAATTCATCTGGTTTTTCTTTTGTATCAGATAAAGTTTCCAGATATTCATAATGTGTATTATCCCAACAAGATTCATATTCTTCAGTAATGCCACCGCAACATTTTGAAAATCGAGCATCGCACATATCACTATAAAGAAGAAATTTTCCTCTTGTAGCCTCTATTGCTTTGGCAACGTTAGGATTAATGGCGCGTGTTGTTCCTTGATAACGTTGACAATGATCGTCGGCACATACATCAAACATTTCATGATCATTAACATCATGCCATTTTATAATTTCTTCAATATCTTCAGGTCCTGCATTTATTAATGATTCTCGAAGTGTTGAATTTTCAAATTCATCGTTTCGGGTTAATAATTCAAAATCATCTATTACTTCATAATTATTTTTTTTATTTTTTTTATCAATTTGAGCAATTATCCACGAACGAGATATAACTGCATGAGCCTTTAATAATTCAAGACTACATTTTGCATTCATTTCTGATGAAATAACACTTGCAATATAGTTTTCTAAATAAACATGATTAATTACCAATATTTGATTATCAACAATATGAAATGTTATATTACCTGTAAAACGTTGTTTTTCGCGACGATCCCAATGAAAATTGATTCCTATTTCTACATTATTTATTTCAATACAATCTTCTTTGTTGTTTTCAAAATATAATTCTAATGCAAGTGCGGCAATTTCAATTATTTTTCCATTGCTATATATTGCTAAAAAATTATCTTTTATTTCTATTGTATAATCACCTTTGGGAATATCAGAATTTAAACTTGTTGAACAATTTTGCAACAATGTAAATTCAATACGTGGTAATGTTACAATACCAACATTTATTTTAGGTTCAAATTTAATATTCATATTAATTGGTTTTTATAGGAATAATATTTCCATCACTCATAACAATGTTAGTTCCCTTGTCGATAGGATTAATAGAACCTATAATAGAAAAGAAATCATTGTTTTTAATTTTTTCATAATTAGAAAGTTCTATTGTAAACAAAATTTCAAAATCATCACCACCGTTTAATGCAGCAATAGTAGGATCAATGCCAAATTCAGCAGCAATTTTTCGTGTATCATCTTCTATTGGAATACGTTCTTCAAATATTTCGCATCCCATATTAGAACTATTGCAAAGATTTATTAATTCTGTTGCCAATCCTGTTGATAAATCTATCATTGAAGTTGGTTTAATCTCTTTGGTTTTAAAATAATTAAGTAATTCGAGACGTGCAGTTGGTTTTAGTTGACGTTGCAAAACATAATCATTTCCTTCTAATTTAGGTTGAACTCCAGTGGATTGGAAAATAGATTTTTCACGTTCTAGCAATTGAAGTCCCATATATGCGCCACCTAAATTACCAGTAACACACAATAAATCAGTAGGACGTGCTCCTTTGCGATAAACAATATCTTCTTCGTTGGCAATTCCCATTGATGTAACACAAATAGAAACTCCTTTTTTAGAACTAGTAATGTCACCACCAATCAAATCTAATTGATATTCTTCACACGCATGATGAATACCTTCATAAATTTCAAGTATTTGAGCTTGCATCAAAACATTTGAAACTGCCATAGAAACAGTAATATGTTTTGGTGTGGCATTCATTGCTATAATATCTGAAATAGATGCAACTACAACTTTATATCCTAAATGTTTTAATGGTGTATACATTAAATCAAAGTGGATACCATCAACAAATATATCTGTTGATACTAAAGTTCGTTTTTCGTGATAGTTTAATACGGCTGAGTCATCACCTATTCCATAAATTGTTTCTTTATGATAACTCTTTGTTTTTTCTGATATCTTTGATATTAACCCTTCTTTACCATTTGGTATAGAAGTATTTTCATTTTCTGAATTATTCAACATTTTTGTATATTATAAAAAAAGTGTATATTTGTTTCGTTATTTTATTTTAAATAAAGGCAAATTTATAAAATAAATGCTTAGTTTTAATATTATCTATTAAAATATTGATAATAATTATTATGAAAAAAATTGTAAATTACATTTTAGCTATTGTTGTTGTGTGTGTTGCTGTTAGTTCTTCACATGCACAACGTTCTACATTTGAATTAAACGAATTAGGAATTTTTCCATCAGACAATTCTACTGTTTCGTCATCTGTAAATTGTGTTGCTGAATTTAACGTTATTGAAAAAAACTTAATAGAAGCAAATAAAAAACGACAAACCAATGGTTATAGTGTTCAAATTTATTTTGGTTCAGGTACTGATGCTAGAACAAAAGCAGAAGAAGCCAAAAAAAATTTTTTAGAACTTTATGACGATGAAGAAGCAGTAATTATTTACGAGTCTCCTTATTTTAAAGTTCGTGCTGGTAATTTTCGTACTCGTTTAGATGCAACAAAACTTAAAAAAAGAATTATATCTAATTTTCCTGGATGTTTTGTTGTGGAAAGTGTAATTTCATATCCAAAGTTGTAAGGATAGTGTTTAATAAGTATCATTTCTTAATTAATGAAATATTTTCTAATTGCAGGAGAAGCGTCGGGCGATTTGCATGCTTCAAATTTGATGGCGCAAATTAAAAAGGAAGACCCTGAAGCTGACTTTAGGTTTTTTGGTGGTGATTTAATGTTGGCACAAGGTGGAACATTAATTCGTCATTATCGTGAAATGGCTTTTATGGGTTTTGTTGAAGTTTTGGCTAATATTGGAAAAGTTAATCAGAATTTTAAACTTTGTCGTAAGGCGTTAACTGAATTTATGCCCGACTTAGTTATTTTGGTTGATTATCCGGGATTTAATTTAAGAATGGCTGAATTTGCTAAATCTTTAAACCTAAAAGTTTATTATTATATTTCTCCTAAAATTTGGGCGTGGAAAAAGAAACGTGCTCTTAAAATCAAAAAATATATTGATAAAATGTTTGTGATTTTCCCTTTTGAAGTGGACTTTTACAAACAATTTGATTATAAGGTAGAATATGTAGGAAATCCTTTGATTGACGCTCTTAAAGCAAAAGAAGATAGTTTGTTAACTTTCACAAAACTTCAAAGTAAATATTCATTGTCTGATAAACCAATGGTTGCACTTGTTGCAGGAAGTAGACGTGCCGAAATCAAAAAACTTTTACCCGTAATGCTAAAAGCATCAAAAAACTTTCCTCAATATCAGTTTGTTATTGCTGGTGCGCCGGGTATTGACAAAGAATATTACGATAAATTTTTAAAGAATTATCCTGGAGTTTCTGTCATTTTTAATCAAACATATAGCATTGTAAAAAATGCTATTGGTGCAATTGTTACAAGTGGAACTGCTACTTTAGAAACTGCATTTTTACGAACTCCTCAAGTTGTGATATATAAACTTCAATATTTAACCTATTTATTAGGTAGATTGTTGGTTAAAATTAATTTTATATCGTTAGTAAACATTATATTAAATCGTTTGGCGGTTAAAGAATTAATTCAAACCGATTTGGTAAATCGCATTACCGACGAACTAAACAACATATTAACAAACACTCCTTATCGCGAAAAAATGGAAGCCGACTACGAAGAAATCAATTCTATTTTAGGCGATGGAAGTGCTTCTGCAAAAACTGCTAAAATTATTGTTGAGGATTTGAAAAAAATAGAGAAATAATAATTTTATATATTATTTATTTCATCTATTGTCAATCCTGTTATTGAAGATATTATATCAAAAGAAAGCCCTTTTTGTTTCATATTTTTTACCATTTGTATTTTTTCTTCTACTCTACCTAATTCTATACCTTCTTTTCTACCTTCTCTCCTTCCTTCTCTCCTTCCTTCTATTATTCCTTCTATTCTTCCTCGATATTCAGCAGCGTGAATTGTTGACATATAATCACGATAAACCATTAAACTATCTTCATATTCAGCTAATTCTTGAGGATTGTATTTGGTTATTTCTGCAATTTCAAATACTCGTTCAAATACTCGTTCTTGTAATTCTTTTGGTTTTTCTAATAATTTATATAAATTTTTTAATACATATAGCCATTTATCTAATATTGTAACTAGTTCATTTTCTTTTTTTAAGAATTTTGGCATTTCAAGATATATAAAAGTCAATTTATCATAAAATACTTCTTTATTCTTTTTATTCATTAATACAATTTCACTTATTACATCAGTATTAGGTGTTTTTGATTTAAATTGATTATTTTCTTCAAATGTAAAATTTAAGACACCAATAATATAAATACCTTTTAAATCATAATCCCATTCTTTTCCTTTAACGGCTTGTTCTCTTATTGGAAATGTTGCATAAAATAGACTACGTTCTCTAAAATGTATTTGTGATGCTTTTTGCATTTCTATTATAAAACGTTCTCCTTTATTATTAGTGCAATACACATCAAATACAGCTCGACGATCTATTTCTTGTTCGCCTAAATGTTCTGTGGGAAGATAACTAACATCTTGTATAAATTCGTCTTGATTAGAATTATCTCGAAACAATAACGCATTTAAAAAACTTATTAATAAATCTTTATTAGCCTCTGTTCCAAAAAATCTTTTAAAAGCAAAATCTGTATAAAAATTTATATATCTAGCAAATGTTGTATCTGTTCCCATATTTTTACTAATTTGTATTAACAATACAAATATAGAAACTTTTTCATAAATTGAATAATCGATAAATAAAAAAGCTAATATTATTGTTGTATAATTTATTAAATAAATAAAAACTATTTGATAAAAAAATCCCCGTATGTTTAATTA
Source organism: Bacteroidales bacterium (assembly GCA_024413595.1). Classification (GTDB taxonomy): domain Bacteria; phylum Bacteroidota; class Bacteroidia; order Bacteroidales; family UBA3824; genus UBA3824. The sequence goes on along the minus strand of JAKSUC010000022.1, from coordinate 563 downwards.
CATACGGGGATTTTTTTTTGATGTAGTTTAGAATTAATCTTTAAATATCATTTCTACTCTACGATTTTTTGCCATGTTTTCTTCTGAATTGTTTGGAACTAATGGTTCAGTTTCGCCTTTGGTAAAACATTTTATGCGTGATGATTTTACACCTCGTTTCACTAACATTTGTTTAATGTTTTCGGCACGTTGTTTTCCTACTCGAATATTTACTTCTTCTGTTCCTGTACTATCTGTATGACCTATCAATTCTAGTTTTAAATTTGGATTTGATTTCATCAAATTAGCTATTGAGTCTAAGGCTTCTTTTGCTTGTTTATCTAAATTAGACTCGGTAAATCCACGACCAAACGAAATATTAGGAACTACCATTGCTGTGTCTGTTTTTACAACTTGTTCTTCAACCTTTTCTACTGGTTGTGGTTCTGGTTGTTTTGGTTGTTCTACAACTTGTTCTTCAACCTTTTCTTCAACTTGAGGTTTTGGTTGAGGTTCTTCAACTTGTTCTACTGGTTGAGTTTCCACAACTTGTTGTTCTGGTTGAGGTTCTTCAACTTTTTCTT
>JAKSUC010000021.1 GCA_024413595.1 Bacteroidales bacterium | reverse complement strand
TATGAAGAAGTATATAAAAAAAGATAATTAAATAATAATGCAATATTTACAAAATTAAAAACTAACTATAATAAATAATACAAATATATTTATAAAAAAAATATTCTTATACCAAAAAAAAACGTTGAGTAATGCTCAACGTTTTTTATATAAATTAAAAATTCAAATTTTAATTATTCTGATTAGCTTCTTCAAATTTGATAGTAGCTTCTTCCCAATAGTTCATTTCTTGTTCTAATTCAGCTTTGATATTATCGTATTGAGCAAAAAGTTGCATATCGGTCTGATTTTCGGGCAATTCTAGTTTTTTCTGAATTTCGTGTAATTGAGTTTCTAAAATTTGAATTCGTTGTTCACATTTTTCAACAGCAGATTTTAGTTTACGTAAATTTTTTTCTTTTTCTTTTTTAGCAAGATAATCTTCTTTTCCACCTTGAACCACAACAGGTTCAATATTATCAATTTCAGTAGTTTTTAGTTGAGGCTTTTGAACTTTTTGAGCTTCAAATTCTTTCATGCTTTGAAGTTTTTTCTTTTCAAGAAAATAGTTTATATCACCCTTATATTGTTTAATTTTTTTGTCTCTAAATTCATAAACAGTATCAGCCAATCCATTCAAGAAATCACGGTCGTGAGAAACAAGAATAATTGTTCCGTCATAAGCTAAAAGCGCTTTTTTCAAAATATCTTTACTACGAATATCAAGGTGGTTTGTAGGTTCGTCTAAAACAAGAAGGCTATAAGGTTCAAAAAGCAGTTTAGCCATTTCAAGACGGGCACGCTCTCCCCCACTCAACACTTTTACCTTTTTATCAATATCTTCGCCACCAAAAAGAAATGCACCTAAAATGTCACGCACTTTTGTTCGCATATCTCCTGTAGCAATATCGTCAAGTGTTTGAAAAACAGTTTTATTAAGGTCTAACAATTCATCTTGATTTTGAGCATAATAACCAATAGAAACATTATAACCTAACTTTAAATCACCATCATAAGGCAATTGACCAATAATACAACGGCTAAAAGTTGTTTTACCTTCACCATTGCGACCTACAAAAGCAATTTTTTCACCACGTTCTAAAACAAAGTCTACGTCTTCTAAAATCACTTTATCGCCAAAAGCTTTAGTAACATGATCAGCTTTAACAACCACTTGACCACTACGAGGAGCAGGTGGAAATTTAAAATGTATTGAACTATTATCTTCTAAATCAACTTCGATACGTTCAATTTTGTCAAGCATTTTAATACGACTTTGAACTTGATTGCTCTTTGTTGGTTTATATCTAAAACGTTCAATAAAATCTGTAGTATCTTGAATAAGTTTTTGTTGATTTTCGTAAGCAGAAATTTGCTGTTGACGACGTTCTTTTCTAAGTTCAAGATATTTAGTGTAAGGAGCATTATAATCATAAATTTTGCCGAGCGAAATTTCAACAGTTCTTTTAGTAACATTGTCAAGAAAAGCTCTATCGTGAGAAATTAAAACCACAGCTCCAGGATAATCTTTTAAATAATCTTCTAACCATGTAATAGACTCAATATCAAGGTGGTTAGTAGGTTCGTCTAAAAGAAAAAGTTTAGGTTTACGAAGAATACATTTAGCAAGAATAATTCTCATTTTCCATCCACCACTAAATTCAGCAGTTTGACGTTTAAAATCATCTTGTTTAAAGCCTAAACCTTTCAAAACCACTTCGGCTTCGGCTTCACGTTTAGACCCTCCAATCAAATCAAGTTGTTCGCTACATTCAGTTAAACGGTGAATAAGTTTCATATATTCATCGCTTTCGTAATCAGTACGATTGGCAATTTGATTATTAAGTTCTGAAATTTCTTCTTCTAGTTTAACAGCATCTTCAAAACATGTAAGAGCTTCTTCAATAACAGTTTTACCATCAGGCAAATCCATTTGTTGAGGCAAATATCCAATAGTACAATCGCTAGGAATTGTAACACTACCTTTATCAATAGGTTGAATACCAACTATAGTTTTTAAAAGAGTAGATTTACCTGCACCATTTTTTCCTGTAAGACCAATTCTGTCTTTAGGATTTATAACAAAACTAATATCATTAAATAAATCAGTACCAGAAAATGAAACTGTTACGTTATTAATAGAAACCATTTAAACTTTTTTATTTTTTTGCAAAAGTAAATAAAAAAGAATTAAGAATTAAAAATTAGGAATAAGAATATATTAAAATATAGCTACTTGTAACTATCATGAGTTTTATACACAACAAATGGCATCATAATGGGCCTGAACCAATAAAAGATGGAACAGAAAAAATAGTTGTAAACTTATGTTTTGGTCCATTAGAAACAATAATTTATGGAATAAAAGATGGCAAATATTTTTTTGAAGATACAGAAATTGAAGGTTTTGAAGAATATTACTTTGAAAACATTTCAAAAGAAAAATTTATTCAACAATTAAATTACGAAATATCTTTGTGTGAAAAATATAACGATATAGAATTAAAAAAGAAATATATCGAAATTAGAGATAGATTATTAAATCTAATCAATTAGTTATAGAATAAATTTATCAAAGAAATAAAATTATGATAATTATATTTTTCAAACAACATCAAGTCAAAACTACGTTCTATAACCAACAGTTTATAACTCAAAATTACAGTTTACAGACTGCAATTTTTGAATAAAAACTACATTTTATAAAAAGAAATTTTGTATATTTGCAAAAATAATAAATTATGATTGATAAGCAAATAATCAAAAATATAATACTAGAAAATCAAAAGAAAATACCTCAAATAAACTACATTTATCGTGATATTCAATTAGATAAAAACACGAATTATGTATTTGTAGGTTTACGTCGTGCAGGAAAATCTTTCACTATATTTCAAAATATTTCTGAACGTATCAAAAACAAAGAAAACCAAATAGAAGAAATTCTATATATAAATCTAGAAGACGATCGTTTAGAAGGATTTGCAATATCAGATTTTCAAACAATAATGACAGCATACGGAGAATTATTTCCAGAACTTAATCCAATAATATATCTTGACGAAATTCAAATAATTAACGGATGGGAAAAATTTGCACGAAGGCTTGCAGATCAAAAATACCAAGTTTATATAACAGGTAGCAATGCAAAAATGCTTAGTAATGAAATTGCTACTACTTTAGGAGGAAGATTTATTCCTCGTGAAATTTATCCGTTTTCTTTTTATGAATATTTAAAATTTAAGAAAATAGAATTATCAAGAAATTGGAAATTTTCAACTAATCTATTAAATAAAATTAGAAATTTATTTGATAACTATTTCATTTATGGAGGTTTTGCAGAAAATATTGACAAAAGTAATCAAAGAGAATGGCTAAATATTTTGCTAAAGAAAATATTATTAGGAGATATAATAACAAGAAACAACATCAGAGAAGCTAATAATATTTTGCTACTAACAAGAAAATTGGCAGATAGTGTAATGCAACAATCTACATTTAGTCATCTTTGCAATATAATAAAATCAACAGGAATAAAAATTACGCGTGAAACTATTGTTGTTTATCTTAAATATATGCAAGAAGCATTTTTGATTTTTCAAATAAAAAATTACAATGACAATGTTGTTGAAAAAACTACTAAATGCAAAACATATTTTAGCGACAATGGATTATTAACAGTTAGCGCATTAGATACAAATACAAAGCTTTTAGAAAATATTGTAGCAATAAATTTATGGAAAAAATATGGATATTATAACGAAAATAACATATTTTACTATAACAAAAATATAGAAGTAGATTTTTATATTCCTAACGAGAATACAGCAATTCAAGTATGTTATAAACTTGGCAACGAACTTGATCAAACATATAAAAGAGAAACAAGTGCTCTATTATCTATCTCAAAATATTTAGACATTAAAAAACTTCAAATTATAACATACGACGAAGAAAAAACAATTGAAATAAATAACAAACAAATAGAAATAATTCCTATTTGGAAATGGTTATTGATAAACTAAAACAAAAAAGGTTGAATTTTTATAATTCAACCTTTATCTCTTTAATACTCTTCTCTCCTATTCAAATAATTTTACCTTGCATTCATCTTTACAAATATCCAACAATTGTTTGTTAGTTTTATTTAAAATAGGATGAACAAAATTTGGAATTAAATCGCAAAGAGGATACAAAACAAATTTACGATCTTGTAATAAACGATGTGGAACAATTAAATTGGGTTTATCCACAATTTCGCTTCCATAATATAAAATGTCAATATCAATTGGTCGAGAAGCATATCCTCCACCATAACGAACTCTTCCTAACGAAGCTTCAACTATATTACATTCAATTAATAAATCAAGAGGTTGTAAATCTGTTTCAACTTCAACAACCATATTTAAATAATCATCATCATCATAACCCCAACTTTGTGTTTCATAAACATTAGATTGGCGTTTAACGATAATATGGTTATTATTTAAACCTTCAATAGATTTTTTTAATTGATTGGCTCTATCACCAATATTTGAACCTAGTAATAAATATGCAGTTGTTGACATGATTTTACATTTAAATTATTTTGCAATATTAATGAAAATAAGACTAATTATACAAAAAATCTAGGATAGAAATTTAAAATTATTAAATTAATAAAATAACAATTTAATTAGTTTATTTTGCAAAATACAAAATCGTAATAAAACCCAACATTCCATGCAAAATATATTTCTTAAAATTAGTATTCTATTATCTACAACATTATTAATAAGTTGTCAAAAAAATCTAGACAAAGATTTATATCTAACCTTTAACTCACCAGCTCAAATGTGGGAAGAATGTATTCCACTAGGAAATGGAAGATTAGGTGCAATGTCTGACGGGAAATACGACATTGAAACAATTTATTTAAACGAAGAAACAATGTGGTCGGGCTCTGAATGGGATCCTAGTAATAAAGAAGCTCTTGAACATTTATCAGAAATACGTCAAAAACTAATTGAAGGTAAATATTTAGAAGCACAAGAATTAACTCAAAAATATTTTATTTGTTCAGGTAATGGAGGTTGTAATCCTCAATATGGTTGTTATCAAGCTTTGGCTCAATTTAAAATTGATTATTCAAAAATGAATATCAAAGTAGAAAACAATAAATATAAAAGGATTTTAAACATGTCAAACGCAGTAGAAAAATCTGTGTTAGAAACAAATAATGACTCTTTACAACGTGAATATTTTGTATCAATTCCCAATAATGTAATTGTTATAAAAATAAAAACTAGCAAAACTCCTATTGATATTAAATGTAATTTTGTTAGAGACGAAAATTTTGAAACAAATTATACAGATACAACACTAATTATAAAAGGGACTTTAAATAGTGGAAACAAAGAAAAAGAAGGAGTAAAATATTTTTGTAAGGCAAAAATTAGTAAAATATCAGACACTGAAACCATAATTTATATTAGTGCTTCAACTAACTACAAAGATATAATAGAAAATCAAAGCGTTACAGATTATAAAAAAATAGAAAACGAAGTTGAAAAATGTATAAATCAAGCACAACAATTAAATTATAACGAATTAAAACAAAAGCATATAACCGAACATAAAAAATATTTTGATAGAGTAAAATTAGAGTTGCGAAAAACTACCAATGAAAATCAAGAAATGGTAGATAGTGCAACATTATATTTACAATACGGAAGATATTTATTAATAGCATCAAGCATTAATGCAACATTACCACCAAATTTACAAGGAATTTGGGCAGATAAAATCTACACTGCTTGGAATGGCGACTATCATTTAAATATTAATGTAGAAATGAACCATTGGCCTATGGAAATAGGAAATTTATCAGATTTAAACGAACCAATAACAAAATATACAGAAAGATTAGCCAAATCAGGAGAAAAAACAGCAAAAGATTTTTATGGAACAGAAGGTTGGACAGGGCATGTATTAGCAAATGCGTGGTATTTTTCAGCACCAGCAGAAAATCCAACTTGGGGCTCTAGTTTTACAGGAGGTGCTTGGATTGCTCTTCAATTATGGGAACATTATCAATTTACAAATGATAAAGAATATTTAAAACGAGTTTATCCAATATTAAAAGGAGCAGCAAAATTTCTTCAACAAAATTTATTTACACTTCCACAAAATGGATATCTAATAACAGGACCAAGTACATCTCCAGAAAATGCCTATTTATTTAATGGGAAAAGGTGTAATGTATGTGCAGGACCTACAATGGATATTCAAATATGCAAAGAAATTTTTAATGTTGTAATAAAAGCATCAGAAATATTAAATATAGATCAAGAAAATTCTCTATTATTGAAAAATACAATTGAAAAATTACCTCCAATGCAAATATCAGAAAAAGGTTATTTACAAGAATGGATGGAAGATTACGAAGAAATAGAATTACAACATCGACATGTAAGTCATTTATTTGGATTATATCCAGGAACAACAATAAATAGTCCAGAACTTTATGAAGCATCAAAACAAACACTTTTACGAAGAGGAGATGGAGGAACAGGATGGTCAAGAGCTTGGAAAATAAATTTTTGGGCAAGATTATTAGATGGAAATCATGCTTATAAAATATTTCAAAATTTAATAACACCTGTAAAATCATATTACGGAGAAAATAAAGAGGGAGAAAATAGTATAAAATATTCAGGAGAAGGAGCAGGAACATTTCCAAATTTATTTTGTTCACATCCTCCATTTCAAATAGATGGCAATTTTGGAGGAAGCGCAGGATTAATGGAAATGTTGTTACAAAGTCATCAAGTTAAAGAAGATGGAACACGAATAATAAGACTATTACCAGCAATACCCGAAGAATGGAGTTCTGGATATTTTGAAGGATTAAAAGCAAGAGGAAATATCACAGTTTCGTGTAAATGGGAAAATCATAAAATTGTGGATTATAAAATTGAAAATCCCAACAATATAAAAATTGAGATAATTAAATAATTGAAACATAAAATTATTCAGTTTTTTTATCTTTATTTCCAAAAAATTTTAATAAAAACAAAGTATCATAAGATGCAAAAACTAAATAAGTAGCCATAAAGAAAATAGTAAAAGGCACTCTAGCAGAATTATTTACATTAAGAAAAACAAGAATTAAATAAACGAAATAAATAATAAGTTTAATCATATTCGAAGCCATAAAAACAGCAGAAAATTTAGCAATTTTGTTAAATTTAGGCTTAGTGATTAAAATAGCAAACAAAATACTAATTAACGCAAAAAAAGCAGGAACAAAATAAACAGGTAAACAAGATTTATCAGGAATGATAAATCCAAAAATTAAGAAAGAAACTAATGTTAAAACTATAGCAAAAATTAAATATTTAATAATAATAGATTTCATTTTTAAATAAAAAAACAACAATTACTTTTTATCAATACCCTTAACAAATAAATATATACCAATAGCAACAGATAATAAAGAAAAAATAACAATGAATAAAGGTTTAGAGTTGAGCCAATCATCAACTTTAATACCACCAAAAACGCCAATAAAAATAACGGCTACCATTTCAAAGGTAGCCGAAGAATATTTTGCTACAAATTTAAATTTGTCGTTTTTATCGTTTTTCATTATTTTTCAAATCCGACATTTGGTTCATCGACGAGTCCATTTTACAAGTACCAGTAAAAATAGCACCTTCGTTAATAACAATTTTATTAGTAGAAATATCAGCTTCTACTACTGCAGAAGTTAATAACTCTAAATGTTCTTGAACAATTAATTTACCTTTAAAACTGCCATTGATTTTTGCATTTTTACAAGTGATTTCACCTTCAGCAATACCAGTTTGATCAATATACAAATATTCAGATAAATTAATATTTCCATTAAATTTACCAGCAATTCTTAAACTGCCATTAGATTTTATAGTACCATCTAAATCAGTACCCAAAGCTATGATACTAAAATTATTTGCTTGTTCTAATTCTGTTTTAGCCATTTTATTGTTTTATTGAATTTTTTGCGTTGCAATTTAGTAATAATTTTTTAAACATAAAAAAAACGCGAACAGAAATTTCTGTTCGCGTAAATAATTTATCAAAAAATCGGTTTTTGATAAATCAAAAACTATTCGGGCATTTTAATTTCAAAATCTTCCATGAATTTGGTAGTATATTCACCATCACGGAAATGTTCATCGTTCATTAATTGTAAATGAAACGGAGCTGTAGTTTTAACACCTTCAACAACTAATTCAAACAAAGCTCTACGCATTTTGTCGATAGCTTCTTCACGAGTTTGAGCAACGGCAACTAATTTAATAATCATAGAGTCGTAATATGAAGGTATTGTATATCCTGTATAAATGTGTGTATCAACACGAATACCATTACCACCAGGAAGATGTAATCCTGTAATTTTACCTGGGCAAGGTCTAAAACCATTAAAAGGATCTTCAGCATTGATACGACATTCTATAGCGTGAGCTTGAGGGTAATAATTTCGTTGCGAAATTTTAGCACCAGCAGCAATTCTGATTTGTTCTTTGATTAAATCAAGATTTGTAACCTCTTCGGTAATGCCATGTTCAACTTGAATACGAGTATTCATTTCCATAAAATAATAATTTTTATGGGCATCAACCAAAAATTCTACAGTACCAACACCTTCGTATTTTATAGCACGTGCTGCTTTACAAGCAGCTTCACCCATTTTATGACGTAGTTCATCAGTCATAAAAGGAGAAGGAGTTTCTTCTAAAAGTTTTTGATGACGACGTTGAATAGAACAATCACGTTCAGAAAGGTGACATACATTACCATATTGATCACCTGCAATTTGAATTTCAATATGGTGAGGTTCTTCGATATATTTTTCTAGATAAACAGCATCGTTAGCAAAAGAAGCCGCAGCTTCTTGGCGAGCAGCATTCCAAAGGTGTTCAAATTCATCTTCGTTTCTAATAATTCTCATACCTTTACCGCCACCACCAGCAGTTGCTTTTAGCATAACTGGATAACCAATGCGTTTTGCTTCACGTTTTCCATCTTCAATAGTGTCTATTAAACCATCAGTTCCTGGAGTAACAGGCACACCATTTTCTATCATGGTTTTACGAGCAGTAGCTTTATCGCCCATTTTTATAATTTGATCAGCCGAAGGACCGATAAATTTAATTCCATGTTCAGTGCAAATACGAGCGAATTTAGCATTTTCAGATAAAAAACCATATCCAGGATGGATAGCATCTGCATTAGTAATTTCTGCAACAGAAATTAAAGCAGGGATATTAAGATACGATTTAGAAGAAGGAGCAGGACCAATACAAACCGCCTCATCAGCGAATTTTACATGTAAAGAGTCTTTATCAGCAGTGGAATAAACAGCCACAGTTTTAATACCCATCTCTTTGCAGGTGCGTATAATTCTGAGTGCAATTTCACCGCGATTAGCTATTAATATTTTATTAAACATATCCTAAAAAATGAATGTTGATAAAAAACTATGGTTCAACCAAGAATAAAGGTTGATCAAATTCAACAGGAGTACCTTCTTCAACAAGAATTTTTACAATTTTACCAGAAACTTCAGACTCAATCTCGTTAAAAAGTTTCATAGCTTCAATAATGCAAAGAACTTGACCTTTAGATACTTCGTCGCCTACATTCACATAAATAGGTTTATCAGGAGAAGGTCTACGATAAAAAGTTCCTACCATAGGAGCTTTAATAGTTAAAAACTTTTTCTCCTCATCTTTGTTTTCACGATATTCAATTGGAGTAGTAGTTGTTGTAGCCGCTTGAACTGGAGTTCCCATTTGTTGACTCATTCCCGACATCATAGGCATTTGATATTGAGAAATCAAACCTTCCTTTGCAGATAAATTATCTTTATCCGACACAGGAAATTTTACATTGAGTTTCAAGTCATCAGTTTGGATATCAACTTCAGATATTCCAATACGAGAAACTGCTCTAATAAAATCTTGTACTTCCTTTAAATTTGCCATAATCTTTAGTTGTATTTAATTAAAAAAAATTCATAAATTAAAAGGATTAAGAATTATAACCCCATTTTAAATATAAAGCTCCCCATGTAAAACCAGCACCAAAAGCAGAAATAATAATATTATCACCTTTTTTTAGCTGATTTTCCCATTCGTTTAAACAAAGAGGTATGGTTGCTGAAGTTGTATTACCGTATTTTTCGATATTAATCATTACTTTCTCAGAAGGAAGTTCCATTCTACGTGCAGTAGCATCAATAATTCTAAGATTAGCTTGATGTGGAACCAACCATGCAATATCGTTAGCGGTTAAATTATTACGTTGCATAATTTCTACCGAAACGTCTGCCATGTAAGTAACAGCATATTTAAATACAGGTTGACCTTCTTGATATAAGAAATGCTCACCATGATTTACAGAACTAACAGAAGCAGGAGAAAGAGAACCACCAGATTTCTGATGAAGGAATTTAACTCCTACCCCATCGCTACGAAGAATATAATCAATTAATCCAATATTTTCTGTTGTAGGTTCTACTAAAACAGCGGTTGCTGCATCACCAAAAAGAGGACAAGTTTTACGGTCAGAATAATCAGTTATTACCGACATTTTTTCTGTAGAAACAATAACGATTTTTTTTTCTCTACCAGCTTGAATAAATTTTGACGCTGTAACCATAGCATTAAGAAATCCCGAACAAGAAGCATGTAAATCATAAGAAAAAGCATTTTTCATACCCACTTGATCGCAAACCATGATACCAGTAGTAGGGAAAATATAATCAGGTGTAACGGTAGTACAAATAACCATGTCAATTTCTTCAGGCTTAACCCCAGTTTTGTATAAGAGGTCTTTCACAGCCATAGCACCCATGTAAGAAGCAGCTTTATCTTTATCTTTAAGAATTCTACGTTCTTTAATACCAACTCGAGACATAATCCATTCGTCAGAAGTGTCTACCATTTTGGATAGTTCTTCATTAGTAAGTCGATATTCAGGTAAAAATTTACCAACTCCAGTAATAACAGCATTAATCTTTTCCATAACAAGAATAGAAATTAAAAAAAAAGACAAATGTTGGATAAACAACGCAATACGTTAACTATCCTACATCTGTCTGAAAATCGTTACACTACACTATTCAGCTGTAGCAACAGGAGCGTCAGATTTTTCAATAGCTAATTGTCCACGATAATAACCGCATTCAGGACAAACAGTATGAGGCTGAATAGTAGCACCGCAGTTGCTGCACTTTGTTAAAGTAGGTGCAGTAGCTTTATAATGGGTTCTTCTTTTGTCTCTTCTAGTTTTAGAAGTTTTGTGCTTAGGATGTGCCATTTTTAATAAATTATTTTAATCGTTATACCTTTTAATTATACATATTTCTTAATTGTTCCCATCTCGGGTCAATTTCGCTTCCACCAGCATCGTCGTGAGCTTCAAGATTTTCCAACGCTGCTCTCATGTCAGGATTACAAGTTGGTTGACCATCTCTACCTAAGGGATGAACTCTTCTTGCAGGAACACTGAGTACTACATATTCATAAATGTGATGTTTTAAATCTATAGCAGTTTCATTAAATGAAATTGTTATTTCGTCATCTGCCTCTGCTGGATCAGAATTTTCATCTCCAAATTTTACGTTCAATGTAAAAAATCCTTCAATAGGCAAATTAAACAAATCTAAACATCTGTCACATTCTGTTTCTACATAACCTTTGATGTCAAAGTCAAATTTCAATCCATAAGATGAAATCTCTGCCACGACATCTACATTGATTTTTCCATTTTGAAACTCCGACTCTGGAAAAAGATCAAAAAATTTGCTGTCGAGGCGATAATTAATTTCGTGACGTCCAGGCATCATGCCCTTATAGTCTACTACAAAATCGATATTTGCCATAACAGTTAGCGTTAGAAAATGTTGCAAAATTAACGTTATTTCCGAAAATCACAAACTTTTATTTGAGATTTTTTTATATCATTAATTTCGTAACTTAAATTTTTTTAATTATATCTTAAAAGCGGTGCATACCTTCACGTTCTAACAATTCATCTTCATTAGACTCACCACCTTCATTATTTGTTTCAGGATTAGGAACTTCTGTTTTGTGTTCTTGTTCTTGGTCATTATCTACTAAAGATGCATCTACAGCAACTGCAACAGAAATTACTTTAAATGGCATATTTTCAATATCATAAAGTAAAGAAAATGTTTCTCTAAATTTAGTTTCACCACGAGTAAAAAATCTTACTTTATTTTGGCCATTTATAACATCATTCCAAAATAGGTCAAAACTAACAACTTCACTTTTTGTAAGTGCTAAAACTTCTTTAATATTATGACCAACAATATCAGCTTGTTTATAACCAGTGCTTTCTAATGTTTTGTCTCTTAAGTCAAGAACTTTACCTGTTAAATCATAACGAGTAATAATAGAAGTTTGAGACAACACATCAAGAATTGCAACAGTTTCACGTTCAGAAAGTTTAACTTCATTTTGTGCAACTTTAATATCATGATAAGAATTTTCAATTTCTTTTTCACGACGAGCAAGTTCATTACTTTGAGTACTAAATTTATTAAGAAGTTCAGCGTTGTTAATATTCTTTTTGATATTAGAAATTGTAGAAGCAATACGTTCTGCTACACTATTGAAAAATGAAATTTGATGTTCTGAAATAATATTTAAAGAAGCAACTTCGATAACACCATGAACTTCGTCTTCAAATTGTAATGGTACAAGTAATATACAATTGGGTTTATGTTCTCCTAAACCAGAAGTTATGTATAAATATCCATCAGGAACGTCAGTAATAAAAATAGATTTACGTTCAAGAGCACATCTTCCAACAAGACTTTCTCCAAATTCTACTCTATTATTTAATTGTTTTTTTACATCTAAAGCATAAGTTGCTTTTTGGTCAAGATATTTAACACCATCTTTTTCTTCTGTAACAAACATAGTTCCTTGACTAGCATCTATATATTTTACCAAGAAACTGATAATATTATAAGAGAAATCTTGAATATCAGCATTATTCATTCGAAGATATTCACCAATTTGAGCTAATCCATTTTGAGACCAAGACAACTTCTCGTTTTCTTCGATACGTTTTTTCTCTTCTGCACGTGCATGTAAAAGGTTTTTCTGCATTTCTATTAATGCAATATCAAGAGCATCATTATCATCATAAGAATCAAATTGTGTTTCAAGTTCACCTTTTCCTATACTTCTAGCGAAAGTTGTTGTCCTCATAATACGATCAGCCAAGAAATTGACCGTTGAAAACATTTTTTGTGTATCTTCATCATTAGACTCTAGTTTTTGAATTGCATCAAAATCTCCTACTTTTAATTTTTGAAGAACTTCTGACACTTTTTTCATTGGTCGTTGAGCCCACATGATAAAGAAATATGAAAATGCTATTAAAATAAATAATCCTAATATAGTTAGCAAAATAAATGTTAAAACACCGCTTAATGCTTTTTGTACAAATATTGTTTTATCAATTTCATAACCTAGAGCCCAAGGATTTGTATTATTGTTTACAAAAATTGGATAAAAACAAATATGAGATTTGTTACTTGTTGAAAAATCAAAGAAATCTATAGATTTATTTGTATATTCATAATCAATATCTTTTAACGTTCCATTTTGAAGTCCATGAGAAAAACTACCATCACTATCAACATTTGAATATGCATCCTTAAAAAAAGTATTGATAAAAGATTGATTTGGATGAATTGCAATTTTCCCATTGTTTGTAATAATAAAAATATCTCCTTTTAATTGGGTTGGTTGTCGAGAAATTATATCTTCTAATTTTGATAATGGTATTGATATAGAAACAGTACCTACAAAACTTTCATCAACTTCTATTGGAATAGAAACTACAAAATAATAGTCAGATTGAGATTTAAGAGATTTTATATTTGTAAACAAAGTTTTTATTGTTCCATTTTTCATCTGATAATACTCATCACTACTTGCTTCTGTTTCTATATCTTTAATGTCATAAGTAACATTAGCAATACCATCTTTTAATGAAGTTTCCATTATATAACGACCATATTGTTTAAACCAATTTGGATCTTTAATTGAATAATCCCAAGTAACAACCAATGATGAATAATCAGGATTTTCAATTGCTAATTTTTTCATAGCTTCTTCTACATAAGGAAACATATTATGTCCATACATCTGATTTGCTGAGGACAACATATCTGATATGGCAGATGCTGTTTTAACAGAATTGTTTATATAATCAGAAACTTCTATTGCTTTTGATCTTGAGGTTAAAGAAGTTGATAAAATTGTTTCTTTAACAATTCTATTATATTTATTATAAATAAAAAAAACTGATATTGCTATATAACAGAATAGCAATATTAAAACAGCTATAATTATGTCTTTATTTTTCTTTTTCATAATAATTCATTTTTAGAAGTTAAAATCTAAAAATTTTAACAACACATTTTATTTTTCAAAGATATAAAAATCGAGCCAATGAATTGACTAAAAAAACGAAAAATATTAAAATATTGCAAAAAAAAAATGATAATTTTTCAAAAAGATTGAAAATAATGGGAAAATGAAAAAAATTTGAAGATAAAAAATTAAAAAACATTTATAAAAAAGTGCATTTCACAAAAAAAATCTATAGAATATAAAAAATAATCGAAACCAGAAATAAAAATTAGCGTATAAATAAATTGTGTTTCATGTTCGAGAATACTTCTTTTTTTAGTTGTTTAATTGAAAGCGGGAGCGAGATACTTTGCTAATCTCCTTCCGCTATTTTTTTGAAATAAAAAAAGGTTCCCAAAATTTGAGAACCTTCATAATATTTAATTTTTCAATTAATGACAAAACAACATTTCACGATATTTAGGCAAAGGCCACATTTCATCTTCTACAATAAGTTCTAATTGATCAATATTTGCCCTTATTGAAGATAAATATGGTTTTACATTATCATGATAAGTTTTTGCTTTTAAAATATTGTCGGTAATAGAATTAGCGTCTTTTCGATTTTGAGTCATTTTTGACACACCTTCTTTTATTTCAAGTATTATTTTAGAAATAAATTTAATTGTATCTAAACGATTTTCGATAAGTTCGTCAAAGCCAAGACCTTTAGAATTTCTATAGTTTTCAATCAATAAATTTTGATATCTAATTGCTGTAGGCACAATATGATTTAAAGCAAGATTTGCCAAAACTCTTGATTCAATTTGAATTTTTTTATGATAATTTTCTGCATAAATATCTTGACGAGCTCGCAATTCACGCTCAGATAACACCTTTTGAGATTCAAACAAATCTATTGTTGATTTCAAAGTATAAGCTTCAATACTATCTGGACAAGCTAACACATTTGACAAACCGCGTTTTTTTGCTTCTTGTTTCCATTCTTCACTATAATTATTTCCTTCAAATAAAATAGAAGAAAAATCAGAAACATAATTTCCAAGAATAGTTAAAATAGCTTCTTCTTTATTAGATCCATTATTTAAAGATAAATCAACTTCGTTTTTAAATTTTTCTAATTGTGATGCAACAATAGTGTTTAAAACAATTAAAGGACAAGCACAATTTGCAGAACTTCCAACAGCTCTAAATTCAAATCTATTACCTGTAAAAGCAAAAGGAGAAGTTCTATTGCGATCTGTATTATCTAATAAAATATCAGGAATTTGTTCAAGATTTAAATTAATAGATTTTTTAGCAGCTGCATCTAAAATTTTACCATCAGCAGTTTTTTCTTTTAAAAGTTGAAGTGTATTACTTAAATGAGTACCTAAAAATACAGAAATAATAGCAGGAGGAGCTTCACTAGCGCCAAGTCGATGTTCGTTACCTGCTGTCATAATGGATGCACGTAACAAATCTGAATAATCATAAACTGATTTAATAACATTAACTAAAAAAGTTAAAAACATTAAATTAGAATTATGATCTTTACCTGGAGATAATAGATTTATACGTCCATCAGCAGCAAGAGACCAATTGTTATGTTTACCTGAACCATTGACAGATGCAAAAGGTTTTTCATGAAGAAGAATTCTAAAATTATGACGTCTAGCAATTTTCATCATTAAATCCATCAACAACATATTGTGGTCAACAGCTAAGTTTGTTTCTTCAAAAATAGGTGCACATTCGTATTGACCAGGAGCCACTTCATTATGACGAGTACGTACAGGTATTCCTAATTTATGACATTCCACTTCTAAATCTGCCATAAATTCAACAACACGTTCTGGAATAGAACCGAAATAATGATCATCAAGTTGTTGATTTTTAGCAGAATTATGTCCCATCAAAGTACGTCCACAAGCTACTAAATCAGGACGAGCATCAAATAAAGCTTCATCAATCAAAAAATATTCTTGTTCCCAACCTAAAGTATTAATAACATGTTTAGTATCAGGTAAAAAATATCTACAAACAGAAGTTGCAGTTCTATCTATAGCATTTAATGAACGCAACAAAGGAGTTTTATAATCGAGAGCTTCGCCCGTGTAAGAAATAAAAATTGTAGGAATACAAAGAGTAGAACCTATAACAAAAGCAGGAGATGTACAATCCCAAGCAGTATATCCACGGGCTTCAAAAGTATTACGAATTCCACCACTAGGAAAACTTGAAGCATCAGGTTCTTGTTGAGCAAGTACTTTACCATCAAAAGCTTCAACTGGACTTCCATTATCAAGTGTAAAAAAAGAGTCATGTTTTTCAGCACTTTGATCGGTTAATGGTTGAAACCAATGAGTATAATGAGTAACGCCAAGCTGTAAAGCCCATTGTTTCATTGCATTTGCAACATGGTCAGCTAAATCGCGATCAATTTGTTTTCCCTCATCAATTGTTTGAACCACTTTTTTATAAATAGTCTCAGGAAGATATTTTGCCATTTTTGTACGGTCAAATACATTGCAAGCATAAAACTTGATATCTTTATCAACTGAGTGATCAACGTGAACTGGTTTATGTCCATATTCACGTTCTAATGCTTTAAATCTACTTGTTGCGGTCATAATATTAAAATTATTTTGCAAATTTGATAAATTATTTCAAACAATATATTAATTGATAATTTAAAAATAAAGATTTTTTTGTTGTGTAGTTAATAATCTATTTAGTTGTTTGTTAACAATAAATAACGCCCTACTTGACATTCAATACATTTTTTTAATTTACAATATTCATTATTTAATTGAATTATTGCTTGAGATTCAAAAGCAGAACTAGCTGTTAATCTTTTTTTTGCCATTGATAATATTATTGAATTTTTTTCAGGTGGTAATGATTCGAGTATATTAACTGCACGTTCAGACATTTCTTCATTGCCTGTATACTGAGAATAGCAATACAAAAAAGGACATACCAAATTTATGATTATTAAATTTCGTGTCTCCTCTCCTATTTCTGAAAAATCTCCGTGATAGATTTTATCTATTTTTAAATTGTTGATACAAAACAAATTATTTAATTGATGTATATTTTTTAATTCTAAAATTAAAGAAAAAAGATTTGAATTATTTACTGCAATCATTGCTATTTGTCCTAATCGATTTTGAGGAAAATTAGAAGGTCTAATTCCTGAAAATTTCCAAATACTTTCTTGAATAGGAACTAAATTATATTTATGCTTTAAATAATTATATTCATTTTTCAGATTTTCAAACTTTTCACTATCAAATTTTTTTAGATTAAAAAATCCTGCTTGTCCATAAAGCAACGCTAATACAGAACTAAAAGAATGTTTATTTTTTTCAATTAGAGTATAAGGTAAAGATTTGGCTAACAATTCAAAAGGCACAGCATTTTTACCAAAACCAAATGTTCTCATCAAAAATTGCCAAAAAGTTTGGTTCCAATCTCCTTTGTTAATTTTTAATGCTTCATATATTTGATTTGCTTTATTTGATAAACGTTCAATTCCTAAACGATCAATCATACATGAAGTTTTTAAAGAACCAAGTTTTGAAATACCAGTTTCACATAATTGATTATCTGTTTTGTTTATCAAAGAATAATATTTATCAGAATATTGTTTTTTAAATGATAAAATTAATGTAGGAACAAAATTATTACTATTATCTAAAAGAGGTTTATCATCTTCAAACACAACATGTAAAATAATATTATTATATGCAGGATCATTATGATGATTATGTAAAAACCAATGAGACGATTTTACATGAAATTCAACGTTACCTACCCATAAAATATTATTTATATAAATTTGAGCTTGTGTAACATCGGGACCAGAGTCTTTATTTTGAAATCCTGTTTTAATAATATCAACTTTTTCGCCTTGAGTTGTTATTAATTCAGAATTTTCATAAAGTCTATTAAACCAAATAAAAGCTAAAACCTTTTCATTCATTATTTAAGAACAAGATAAAGTTAAGGTTTCTTCAATAAGTTTTTTTAAGCGTTCTATTTGAAATTCTTTACCTACTTCTCGTAATTTAATAGCTGTATCAGTAAAATATTGATGAGACATCAAAAATTTAACTTGATTAATATTCCAAGTATTAATATCTATATCTTTACCTTGAGCTTTTAATTCTTCGTATAATGAATTAGAAACAGGAATAAAATCACTACGACCTAAATAATCAAGATCTGCATCACAAATAATTTTTTCACACAAATTTTGTGGATTTGGCGGCAATTTAGTAGCCATAATTAAGTCACAAATTTTATCAATTTGTTCAGGAGTATATTTCCATTTAGGCAAAAAATCTCTTGCTATTTGTGTTCCAAAATATTCATGATTATCATATCCTATAATATTGCCAGTATCATGAAATAAAGCAGCTGTTTTTAATAACAAAATACTCTCATCGTCAACGCCTTCACCATATCCTATAAGTTCCACTTGATTTACCACATCAATTGTATGACGATAATTGTGATAATGTAGAAATGCTGGTAATTCTTTTTCTAATTTATCTAAAACAACTTCTTGCAAATCTGTAAATTGTCTAAGAGCATATTTAACTTGAAAAACTTCGTTTGGATAAAATCCGATTTTTCGATTTACAGAATAAGCATGTTTTAAACGTTTAATACAATGAACATCGAGATTTCCTTGATATTTTACTGGTAATGAGCCATTAAATTCTGTAATAAAATATTCTTTGACTAATTCGTATGTATAAACCGAAACATAAATTTTATTTATTTCTGCTGCTGCTGCAATTCTAGATGCAATATTAACAGTTTCACCTTTGATGTCGTAGGTAATTTTTTTACGTCCTGTTGCAACAGCTGTTACAGGTCCTGTATGAATACCTATGCGCAATTCCCAAAACTTTTTATTGTTTTTTTCATATTCTTTTGAGAGAACATCAAGATAATCTCTCATTTCTAAAGCCGCTAGAACAACGTCAATAGGGTTTGTAATATTTTTGTCAGGTATTCCACCTGCACACATAAATGAATAGCCTACGGTTTTAATAATTTGTAGTTTATATTTTTCTGCTATATCTGTAAAATGAAATAAAATTTGATCTAATTCGTCGATAACATGACCTGAATTTTCTGATGTAGTTAGATTTTCGAAACCTCTAATATCCAAATACATAACAGTAACCATTTTAAACCTCAAAGATTTTAAACCTGACTCGAATTTCATTCCATCAGGGAGGTATTCTTTGGGAACTTGTGCTAAAATACTTTCAAGTCTTTCACAATCAGAAACAGCTCTATCATATAACACAGACAAATCTTTAATTTGCTGTGTTAACTCGTTGTTTTCTCTAATTAAAGAAGATACACGATAAACTAATTCTTTCTTATCTTGATTTTCGGACATTTTTGGTTTTTCAAATTCTCCACTAATTTACGAAAATCTTCTGAAAAAACAAATAAATATAAAAAAAAAGCGAATGATAATTAATATTTTATTAATCAATTATCATTCGCAATATAAATAATTTATTATCTAAAAAAGATTATCTTTTTAAGATCCAAAGAGCATCATTTTTAGTTTGACTTTTTAATGAAGAAATAGCAGCTTTTGCTTCTTCACGAGTTTTGAATGATTTTAAAGAAACTCTATTATATTGACCATATGGAACAAGAATTTGAGAGTCGAAACCTAAAGCTTTTAAATCATTATTTAATTTTTGAGCGTTTTTGTATACTGTAAAACTACCTGCTATTACGAAAAATACATCATTTTCAGTTATAGTTACAGTTGTTTCGGGTGTTAAATTACCTTGTTGATCTTCAATCATGATAGGTTCTTGAACTGGTTCTGTTTCAAAGGTTGGAGCTTCATCACCAACTACTTGATCATAAGAAGGAAATTCTGTTGTGTCGCTGTTGTCGCTAGACTCGTCACCTTTATTTCCTTTACAACTTATTAGCGAAATCATTGCTAATGAAATCAATGCTAATCCTAATGTTTTAATTTTTGACATTTTCGTTTTGTTTTAAATTTTTATTATTGAATTATTTTTCTCAAAATTTTTTATAAAGGTAGTGACTTTTTTTTAAATATTACAACTTTTTTTCATTATTCTGCAATAGAAATTGCAAATGGTTGTTCTGAAAAAGTTGTAACACATATTGGATTAGAATTATCTAATCTTGAAAAGTAACCTCCATATATATTATTTATTTTGTCACATGTACAAAAATATATTTCATTTCCTGCTGCTACAACAAAATCTGCTATTGTGATGTTTGATTGTGTTAATTGTTTGATGTTTCCATTGTTTAAATTTAAAGAAAACAACATTAAATTTGGACACATATTATCTAATGTTACGTCTATTTCGGCTGAAAAAACTAAATATTTTGAGTCTGAGGTTAATTGAAATTTGCATAAATCTGAAAATCCTAAATTGTCAAATTTACACAATTCTTCACAACTTATAGTTTTATCTAAATCAACCTTTCCATCATTAAAATCACATATATAAATTCGTTCTATGTCATGAAAAACCAATTTTTTTCCGTTTGGAGAAAATGTAGGATTGTAATAATCTGTATTTGATTTTAGCCAAGATACATAAATCATTTTGTTATTATCTAAATCATAAATTACAGGTTGACTATAAAAATTGGTTTCTTGGTTTGTACACGAAATTACAATATGTTTTCCGTCTCTATTCCAAGCACCCATAATTGTTCCAAATTCTGGAAGAGATAATAAATCTTCTTTTTTTGTATCAATTTCTATTAATTTGATATTTTGACGTCCATTTTGATATGTAGAATATGCAATTTTTTTTCCATCAGGTGATAAATCTAATTGTGCACTTTCGATATTTATTTCTGAAAGATTTTCTAATGAATTTCCATAAAATACTGATTTATAAAAAGCTACTACAAAATAATAATCTGGTCCATATTGTGTATTAATAGATTTTGGTTTATTATTTTGATTAACAATAATGGCTTGATTATCTATTTTTTGTGTTTGATTATCAATTTTATTTGATATAGTCGTTTTTTTATCGCAACTTGGCAAAAATGCAATTAATGTTAATAAAGTAATTAGGTTTTTCATAAAAAGTTTTCTCTTATTTATATATGTATTAACAAGTTATCTATAAAGTTTTTCAAAAAAATTTGAATAAGAGTCAATATCAGCATTAGTTTTTATTAATTGCAAATTTGATCTATTTATTACAAGTGGTTTAAAATCAATTTCTGGTTGAAAATCGTTGTATAATTTTACTATAATTTGTCGATAAAATTCCATTGCAGTTTGTTTATTTGCGAATGTCTCAATTTTTATAATTTTGGTTTGTTCTGAAATATTCTGTTCTGTAATATCTAATTCAAAATATTGATTTTCTGCACAAAAGTTTTGTAATTTATAATTTATTGAGTTTGCATTTTCGTTTTGCATATTACAAACTAAAATAAAATAGTGTTGTGTATAATCTAAAGTGTCAAATTTTTGGTAATCAAATTTTCCTGAATTTAAAACTTCTAATTTATCTTTTACTGGATTTATTAGCGAACTTTTTGGAAACAATTTCACCATTTTTTCTAGAATATTTTTCATGGCTACAGTATTGTCCAAACGTCCATAAGATTTAGCTTCTAGATAATAAAAATTTTCTGCAATTTTTAAATCAGAATATTTTGTTTCTCCAGTTTGACACATATTTATACATGAAGAATATTGTTTTAAATTAAAATAACTCAACGCATCAAAATACATTGTATTTGCAGAGTCTTTACGATTTTGAACATTTTTCAAATAATTCGGATCTCCCAAAATTTTGGCATATCCACTTTCGGGATATTTAGAAATCAATTGTAATTTGTTGTATTCAGCCAAAGATTTTTCTCCTTTTTCGATATACAAATTATATAAGGCGTATAAACTTTGTGGCATTAAATAATGATCAGAATTTTTAGAATTTAAATAAAGCAAAGTTTCAATAGCTTTATCATTATCATTCAATTTTTCGCGATAAATATCAGAAACTGCAAACCAACTATCTGCTTCAATATTTTGCGAAATTGTAAAAGCAGAGTCTGTTGTAGGTAAATTTCTTAAATAATATTCAGGCATTTTATTATTAATGGTAGAGTCTTCTTCTTGAACCTCTTGTTCTTCTTGAGTTTCTAAAATTTCAACGTTTTTATTTTTTCTACGCCAATTATCTTCAAGTCGACGTTGTCCCCATTTTTTGATAAATTCTGATTTTCCATAACTTAACGAAGTTGTATTATATAAATACCATTTACCAGCAAAATTAGGATTTCCGTCTTGACCAGTGTATTGAACGCCATAATTATTATCTCCTGAAAAACTATATTGAGCAGGTTGATTTTGTTGAGCTTCTTTTTGTGCAACTTCTGCAATTAATTGACGAACAATAGCATCTTGTTGATTTTTTGGCATTTTGGCAACACGTTGAATACTATCTTGATAATTTGCCTCATTAATATATCGTGTTAATTCTGATAAATTTTCTGATTTTTTTGAAATTTCATCATAATCAGAATATGATTTTGGCAAATATTGCATTGTGCTATCATAATATTGCTGAGCATTTATATAATCAGGTTTTTCAAAATATATATTTGCTGTTGCTAAATATGATTTAGATTTTTGAACATCATTTATTGTACTAGAACGCGCAGATTTTAAATAATAATTTAAAGCTTCATCTAAATTATTGTTGCGACGTTCTATTTCGGCAATTGCATAATAAATTTGATCTTTATAATCTTTGTTGTTTTCTTCTTTGGCAAGATTTAAAAGTTCAAGTTTCATTTTTTCAACGTCGGAATTAGAGTCAAAAACTGTAGCTAAATTAATTTTAGCATTAAAAACTGTAGAATAATCAGGGTTCATTTTCAAAACAGTTTCATAACATTTTTTGGCTTCAGGATAATTTCCATTACGTCGATAAATATCACCAAGAATGTAAGTTAACCAAGCTTTTTGAGATTTCTTTTTGGTTAGTTCAATAGCTGATAAAAGATTTTCAGTGGCATCATCATATTTTCTCAACGAGATATTAATATCGGCAAAAACCATCATAATTTCTCTGTCAAGTTTTTTTGGATGACGTTTATCAGCTTTTAATTTATTTAACTGCTCTAAAGCATCAGTATAATTGTGTTGCGCCCACATTGTTTTAGCGAGCCACATTGTTGCTTCAAATTTTGAAGGTTCATGTTTAAATCTTGTTGTAACAAGTCTAAATGAACTTTCTGCACGATCAAATTCACCAATAACGTAATTTGCTTTACCCATCAAAAGATATGTATCGTCAATCCATTTACAGAAATCTGGTTTATTGTAAAAAGCTAATTCGCTTTCATCCATACCTCCACGACCATAACTTTTTTTGGGTTTAGCTGTTATAGAATGTGTTAAAATATTTTTTCCACATTTTTGAATACAAGTTTCCATGTCGGCTTTTGCAATATCAACAGCTCCATCCGCATCAATTTTAAAAACGGGCAAAATTTCAGTGTAGTCACATCGCAATTTTTGTTCAACATTGTCAACACCACTTTTATACGACTCACCCGCATTAAAATACACATTATAATGTGCAGTTAAATTATGAAAAGCTCGTGTACTTGCTGTATTTTTAGAATTTGAGCATGCTAAAAATAATATAGAACAAAATACACAAAAAACAATTATTAATTTTAGAGAGTTAAAATTCATCAAACCAATTTTTTTATGCTAATTCGTCCCCAACAATAAGTTTGTAACCTTTGCCGTGAATATTTAAAATTTCAATACGATTATCGTCTTTTAATTTTTTTCTTAATTTGGTGATATAAACATCCATACTTCTGGCATTGAAATAGTTATCATCTTCCCAAATTTGTTTAAGAGCGTAATTTCTTTCCAAAACTTTGTTAACATTGATACATAAAAGTTTTAATAAATCAGACTCTTTTGTGGTAAGTTTTTCTGGTTCTTGTTCTAGATATTGCAATGTTTGTTTATTACAATCAAAATTATAATCACCAATGTTAAAAATAGAAACTTCTTCAGAGTCTAAAGCTCCAGAACGTCGAAGAACAGCTTCAATTCTTAATAATAGTTCTTCCATATTAAATGGTTTTGTGATATAATCGTCTGCACCTATTTTAAAACCATTCAATACATCTTCTTTTAAAGTTTTGGCTGTTAAGAAGATAATAGGAATTTTGTTATTAATTTCACGAATTTCAGATGCTACAGAAAAACCATCTTTTTTAGGCATCATAATATCTAGAATACAAATATCATAATAATTTCTACTAAAACCATCTAATGCTTTTACACCATCATTAAATAAATCTGTAGAATATTGTTTTGCATCTAAATATTGTTTTAGCAACGAACCAAGATTAACATCGTCTTCTGCTAAAAGTACACGTATTTTCTTTTCCATATTAGAGATATTTATGTAATATTATTTTATTTTTGTGTAAAAGGTAAAAATATTATAAATGTAGTACCTTTACCAATTTCACTTTTTATTTTTATCTTACCATGATGTTCGTCAACAACACATTTCACATAACTTAAACCTATACCAAAACCTTTAACATTATGAATGTTGCCGGTATGAACACGATAAAATTGATCAAAAATGTGTTTTTGAGCTTCACGCGAAATTCCAATTCCATTGTCTGTAACCGAAATTTCTACTCCATTTTTAACATTTGCTGTTGCAATTTGAAATTTTGGAGTATCTTCTGTATATTTAAGTGCATTATCCAAAAGATTGAAAATCAAATTTGTAATATGAATTTCATCTCCGTCAATAACATCATCTTTTGCTTTTAGTTTGCTAATAATAATTCCGCCACGTTCTTTAATCTTTAAATCAAAAGAATTAACAATTTTTTTTATCAATTCGTTGATATATAATTCTTTGATTTTCATACGAACTTTACCATGTTCAATAACAGCCATCTGCAAAACTCTTTCAACCTGATAACCAAGACGTTTTGTTTCATCTTCAATAACCGACGAAATATGATCAAAAATCTGTTCATTTTTTATAACAGATTTATCTTTAAGCATTTGCGAAGCAAGTGAAATTGAAGAAATTGGCGTTTTAAGTTCGTGCGTCATATTATTGACAAAATCAGTTTTCATTTCACTCAATTTTTTTTGACGAAAAATAATTACCAAAGTAGACGCAAATGTCAACATGATAATAAATGTCAATAAAATAGAAGCATACGAAGATTTTAAAGACGAAAAAGCCGAAATTTTGTTTTCGTCAGGAAAATAAACCACCAAATAACAAGGTGGAGAAATTATATCGTTTGGATATAAAGAAACTTCATAGGTTTGAGGTACAGAGTCTGGATTAAAACCATGCGACTTAAAATAATATTTATTGTTTTCTCCTTTTATTGCAAATAGATATTCACTATTAATACCATTATTTTTCAACTGTTTAGAAAGTTGTTCATTAATAATATAAGGTGAAACACGGTCTTCAATATTAATTTTTTTACGAATTAATTGATTAACAAGATTTTCAACAAAAATAGTTTTATTATGGTGAATTTTAGCTAAAACTTTTTCTTGAAATTCTTCACGACGCATAGTCTGTTCAACAGGATAAATATTATTATCTTCACCTAAAACCGAAAGAACAGAAGAGTCAGAACTAACAACAACAATTCTATTAGAAGATGCAGTATCGCGCATTATGCTATCAATAAAAATATTACCTGGTTGATTAATATTAGGAACATTAGTAGAAACAGAGTCAAAATTAACAGCATACACTTCGTTTTCGAGATGCATAACTAATTCACGTTCCTCCAATTTCTTAACCACATCAGTCAAAGAAAGCCAAACAGATTGACTAAAACGTTGCTGTCTAACTTTTTTAGCCTCATTAAACCAAGATACTTGTATAATAATAAGCCAAACCATTGTAGCGGTCATAATACAAGCCAATATCCAAATTAATTTTCGACTCATTATATTAAAAAGAGTAATCAATAAATTAAGAGACAAATGTAAAAAAAAACAAATTGTTACACTATCTTTTTATATTAAAAAAAATGAAATAAATATGTTATAAAATAAAAAAATCTAAAAATTAAAAAATTAAAAATAAAATAATAAATCAAAAAAACTTCAATAAATCACTTATTTAAAGAAATTTATAAAAACATTTAGCAAACAAAAAATTCTAAAAAACGTAAAAAAAATTGCTAATTATCCAAAACAAGTATATCTTTACAACTTTAAAAAAGAAGTATTATGATTGATCCAAACGAATCACAAAAGAAAAACAAGAACCGCGATGCAATAATAAAAATTGCTCGCCAAGTATTTAATAAATACGGATATGACAAAACCCGTATGGATCACATTGCCAAAGCTTCAGGCAAAGGCAAAAGTTCAATTTATTATTACTTTAAAAGTAAAGAACAAATATTTCAATCTGTTGTACTAAAAGAAGCAGTTGCTTTTCGTCACAATATGATTGATGCTTTAAATAGTAACGACAATCCTGCTGAAAAAATCAAAATTTATATTCAAACAAGGATGAATACTATTAAAATTTACAACAATTTTCATTCGGCTTTAAAAAACACTAGATTACGTCACATTGATTTTGTTAGACGTTTAAACATCTTTTACGACAACGAAGAAATAAGATTATTTCACGACATATTACAAGAAGGTGTAGACAAACATTATTTTAGTGTTTCTAATCCTGATTTAGCTTCTATGGCTATTATTATGGCTGTAAAAGGCATTGAAGATTATATTCTTAGGACCGAAAATCCTGAGATATTTACATCTAGAATAGACGAATTATTAAAAATAATTCTTCATGGTGTTATAAAAAAAGAAAATGACTAAATAAAAAGTTCCGGTTATGAATAAAGCTAAAATACTTTGGGTTGACGATGAAATTGATTTTCTAAAAGTTCACATACTATTCTTAACCGGTAAAGGATACGATGTAGAAACTGCAAACAATGGTATTGACGCTATTGAATTTGTAAAATCAACAAATTTTGATATCATTTTTCTTGACGAAAATATGCCAGGTTTAAGTGGGTTAGACACTTTAAAGGAAATAAAAAAAATAAGACCTGAAATTCCGTGCGTAATGATTACAAAAAACGAAGGTGAAGACATTATGGACGAAGCGGTTGGGTCTAACGTTTCTGACTATTTAATTAAACCTGTTAATCCAAATCAAATATTACTTTCTATCAAAAAAAATCTTGAAAACAAAAGACTTGTTAGTCAAAAAAATATAGACGATTATCGTTCTGAATTTCAAAAACTTAATACTGAATTAGGATTTATTAATAATTTTGAAGATTGGACTAAAATTTATAAACAATTAGTAGACTGGGAAATAAAGTTGGGAGGCTTATCTTCTGACAAAACAATGACTGAAATTTTAGCCATTCAAAAAGACGATGCTAATAAAGAATTTTGCAAATATTTTGAAAAAAACTACGAAAAATGGCTTAATGGAAATCGTGAAAATCGACCTATTATGCAACATGACGTTTTTAAAGAAAGAATTTTGCCATTAATTCAAAAAGGAGAAAAAGTTTTTTGGATAGTGATAGACAATTTGCGTTACGATCATTGGAAAATGATACAACCACAAATTTTACAATATTACAAAATAGAACAAGAAGAATTAATGTACAGCATTATTCCAACAGCAACTCAATATGCTAGAAATGCTATGTTTGCAGGATTAATGCCATTAACAATTGCCAAAAATTATCCAGATTTATGGACTTATGAAGACGAACTTCATAGCAAAAACAATAATGAAGAACAATTAATTCAAACAATGTTAAATAGATTTAGATGTAACGAAAAATTTTTCTACACTAAAATATTTAACAATAAAGAAGGTCAAAAAATAATAGACAATTTAAAATCAATAAATCAAAACAAATTAAACGTAGCAGTATATAATTTTGTAGATATGATGAGCCACGCACACACCGATTTACCAATGATGAGAGAATTGGCTGACGATGAAGCATCATATCGCGACATAACAAAAACATGGTTTGAACATTCTTCTCTCTATGAATTAATAAAAGCATTGTCAGAAACCGACTACAAAATTATTTTTACAACAGATCATGGAAATATAAAAGTTAACAATGCAATAAAAGTTACTGGAGAAAAAAACATAAACTCAAATTTAAGATATAAACAAGGACGCGATTTACAATATAATGAAAAAGAAGTATTTGCGCCAAATGCCATAAATTTAATGTTACCAACGCCAAATGTATCAACAAAATATATATTTGCACGAAAAAGAGATTTTATGGCATATCCAAACAATTATAATCATTATGTAAAATATTATAAAAATACATTTCAACACGGAGGTATTAGTATTGAAGAAAATCTAATACCGTTAATAACATTAACACCAAAAAATACAAAATAATGCATACATTTATAATAAATAAATTAGAAGAAACAAAAGAAATTGCAAAAAAAGTAGCCGAATTATTAACAACCGACTATAACAATCGCAAATGCTTAGCATTTTTAGGAGAAATGGGAGCTGGTAAAACCACATTTATCAAAGAATTGTGCAAAGCCATGAAAGTGATTGACGAAATAAGTAGTCCAACTTTTTCTATAGTAAACGAATATGCAACCGAAAACGGAGAAAACATATATCACTTTGATTTATACAGACTAAAAGATATCGAAGAAGCCATGTCGGCAGGAGCAGAAGAATATATTTACAGCAACAATTATTGTATGATAGAATGGCCTGAAATAATATATCCTATACTTCCATCCGACACTATTTATATAAAAATAGAAGAAATAGAAGACAAAAAGCGAAAATTTACAATAGATATTGAAATTAACTAAAAAATAAATCGTTATGCCTGAATTTAGCAACAACTACTCTTGTATAGCCCAAGAAGAAATAAAAAAGGTTAAAAACAATAACCAACAAATAACAATAGGAATGCTATGTGAAAACGAAAACGAAGAAACACGAGTACCATTAACACCAATGGCAGTAGATGTTTTGTCACAAGCAGGAATAACAGTAAAAGTTCAACGAAATGCAGGCAAGTCGGCTAACTATTCCGACATAGAATATAACGAAGCTGGAGCAATAATTTGTGACAACAAGAAATCTGTGTTTGATAGTGACATAGTTATTAAAACTTCAGCCTTTAGTTTAAGTGAAATTGATTTAATGAAACCTAAACAAATTGTTATTTCATTTCTTGGAATAGCTATCAGAGAAAAAGAATATATCCAAAAAATAATGGATAAAAAAGTGATAGCTATTGCAATGGAATATATCAAAAGTAACAAAGAATTTTTCCCAATAGCATATTCACATAGCGAAATTGTTGGACGTTATGCAATATCAATTGCAGAAGAATATTTAGGTCATCAACGAAATGGCAAAGGAATTTTAATTGGTGGAATAACAGGCATTTCACCAACATCAGTAGTAATAATTGGAACAGGAACTGCAGCACTAGTAGCCACAAAAACTGCCGACAATTTAGGTGCTGAAGTTAAAGTTTTTGATAATTCTCTATACAGTTTATTACGATTAGAACAAAAACTTGGAAAAGAGATATTTACATCAATTCTTCATCCACAAGTTTTGAAAAAAGCATTAAAATCTGCCGATGTAGTGATAGGAGCTAGAGACATAAAAGCTCCCCCCTACCCTGTTGTAACAGAAGAAATGATTTCTTGTATGAAAAAAGGCTCAATAATAGTTGATTTAAATATCGAAACAGGAAGTTGTTTTGAAACAAGCAAACCTACAACATTTGAAAATCCAACTTTTGAAAAAAACGGAGTAATACATTATTGTTTACCTAATATAGGAGCATTAGTTCCAAGAACTTCTTCTATTGCAATTAGCAACGTTATGTATCCGATATTTTTAGAAATTTGTCGTCGTGGTAGTATAAGCAACGAAATAAGGAATAATTCAGGTTTAAGAAACGGAATTTATACATATATGGGAATTTTAACTAATAATAGTTTAGGTAAAAAATTCAAAATCAATTCAAAAGACATAAACCTATTTTTAGGTGCAATGTAAAAAACAAGTTGTGAAAACGAAAATATAATTAATCAACAAAATAAACTGTTCAAATTCGTAATCACAAACATGAGATTTGAATTGAGAATAAAAAAACTTTTTTATTTTAGAAAAATTCAAATTATCTTTAAAAAAAATATTTTAAAGCTAAGCTAATTTATATATAATTGAAAATTAACTATTTATTTTAGAAAAATTTTAAAATAAAATGCAACAATATAATTTTCCAAAAGTTATTTTAAAGTCTGGTAAAGATAGAAGCATAAAAAGATTTCACCCATGGATATTTTCAGGTGCAATAAAAAACATTATAGGAAATCCTATTGAAGGCGATAATGTAGTAGTATTTGACAATTCAAATAATTTTTTAGGACTAGGACATTATCAAAAAGGTGGAAGTATTTCAGTAAGAGTTTATACATTTGACGAAATTGATCCGAATAGAGAATTTTGGAAATCAAAAATAATAAACGCAATAAATTTACGAAAAGAATGTGGATATTTTGACAATCCAAATACCAATGTATGCAGATTAATTCATGGCGAAGGTGATGGCTTTCCTGGATTTATTTGTGATTATTACAATGGAACAGTTGTTTTTCAATCACATAGCACAGGAATGTATAAATTAGAAGATACATTTGCTGACATCTTTAAAGAAGTATTGGGCAATAAAGTAACCACAATTTACGACAAAAGCGACAAAACATTACCTAAAATTGATGGAAAAACAATTGAAAACAGATTTTTGTTTGGAAATCAAGCAGAAGGTATTGTAAAAGAATATGATACAAAATTTTATGTTAATGTTGTAGAAGGTCAAAAAACAGGATATTTTATTGACCAACGCGAAAATAGAAATCTACTTCGCCAATATAGCAATGGACATAAAGTATTAAATATGTTTTGTTACACAGGCGGATTTTCAGTAGCATCATTAATGGGAAAAGCCAAAAGCGTAACAAGCGTAGACGCATCACAAATTGCAATAGATTTAACAAATAGAAATGTAGAAATGAATTTTCCAAACTGTCAAAATCATAATGCTTTAGCAACAGACGCATTTGAATTTTTAGACAAAATGGAAAAAAACGAATATGATTTAATTGTGTTAGACCCACCAGCATTTGCAAAACACGCAAGCGCTATAAATCAAGCAATTAAAGGGTACACAAGAATAAATAGAACAGCGATGGAAAAAATTGCGCCAGGTTCATTATTGTTCACATTTTCATGTTCTCAAGCCATTGATAAACTTACATTTAGAATGGCAGTGATGGAAGCATCAATACAAGCTGGAAGAAAAATTAGAATACTACATCAATTAACACAACCCAACGACCATCCAATTAGTATTTACCATCCTGAAGGTGAATATTTAAAAGGACTTGTTGTTTATGTAGAATAAATATCAAAAAAATGTATATTAAAACACTTACAAATTATAAAAGATTTAATACTAGAGGTGCAAAAATTGGCAAATTATATGTTGGAGGATTATGTAAAATTGCCATTCAAACAATGTGCAATACAGCAACCTCTGATATAGAAAATTCAGTAAAACAAATCGAAAATATAGTAAACAATACTAATTGTGATATAATACGATTAACTGTTCCTACATTAAAAGATGCAGAAAATCTAAGAAAAATAAAAAAACAATTAGTTAGCAAAAATATTAATATTCCAATAGTTGCTGATGTTCACTTCAACTCAGATATAGCATTTAAATGTGCAGAATTTGTAGAAAAAGTTAGAATAAATCCTGGTAATTTTTGTAGTCATACAGATCCATGTTTAACAGAAGAAGAATTTGAAAACGAGAAAAAAAATATAGAACAAAGATTTTCTGATTTTATTGATGTTTGTCAAAAACATAATTGCGCCATTCGCATAGGAACAAACCATGGTTCTCTATCAAGTAGAATTTTAAATAGATTTGGCGATACACCTGAAGGAATGGTTTATTCAGTAATGGAATTTTTAAGAATTGCCAAAGACAAAAAATTTAACAACATAGTTATTTCGTTAAAATCTAGCAATCCTTTTGTAGCCATTCGAGCATATCGTCTACTTTGTAAAAACATGATAGACGAAAAAATGGAATATCCATTACATTTAGGTGTAACAGAAGCAGGCGAAGGAACTGATGGACGTTTAAAATCATTTGCTGGAATAGGTCCATTATTGTGTGATGGAATTGGCGATACAATTAGAATTTCATTAACAGAAAATCCTGAATTTGAAATAAAACCAGCTCAAGAATTAATTGGTTATATTTTTTGGAGACAACATGGAAGAACTAACGATGATATTGAAGAATTCTACGATCCATACAATTATACAAAACGAAAATCAATTTCAGTAAACGGTTTTGGAGGAGATAATATAGCTTCAACATCAATATTTTTGTGCGATGAAAGTGAAGTAACAGAATTTTGCAATGTATTCGCAGAATTAAAAGCAGAAAAAAGAGTTCCAGAAGTAGTTTTTGTACAAAATATAGAAAGTGCTCAAAAAATTTCATCAAATTGTAGTAACATAAAAATATCAATAATATCAGGAGAACAAACCAACAATACAATAAAATATTTTAAAGATAACGAATTTGTTGGAAGCGAAGAATTTGCATTTGTTCAAATAGATGAAAAAAGCGACTTTGATAAATTAGCTCAATATATCAACAAGAATATTGTTTTAATAGCAACCCCCCAAGAAAGAAATAAAATTGGTGCATTTAGAATAATATTCCATAATTTGAATAAAAATAAAATAGACAATCCTGTAATTTTATATCCAAACTATAACGAAAACAAAGAATGCCATGGAATTTATCACGAAAAATATCGAATAATATCCCCAACAGTTGAAAGTTCAGGAACATTTGTAGATGGATTTGGCGATGGGATTTGTTTACAAAATGTTGGAGATATAAAACAAACATGCCGATTAAACTACAATATTTTACAAATCTGTAGACTTCGCATATCGGGTAATGAATATGTTTCGTGTCCTGGATGTGGACGAACATTATACGATTTGCAACAAACCGTAAAAAAAATCAAAGAAGCCACATCAAAATATAGCAATTTAAAAATTGCAGTTATGGGTTGTATAGTAAATGGTCCAGGCGAAATGGCTGATGCTGATTTTGGTTACGTAGGCGCAGGAATTGGGAAAATATCACTATATAAAAATCGTGAAGTTATAAAGCAAAACATTCCACAAGAGCAAGCAGTAGAAGAATTAATAAAATTAATTGAAAATTCACTAAACAAAAAATAATTTGGCACAATTTTTAATTAAAAGTTTGAGCCAAAAGATTTTGAATATTAGTAAAAAATACATAATTTTGAAAACTACAATTTGAACACAAGTAAACAACAAACTATGAAAAGCGTTACTAAAATAATAATTTCATTATTAGTTGTTCTAACAACAACTATAACAACAACATACGCTGAAAATGAAATAAAACTTGAAGGAATATTTCAAGGAGAAAATCTATTTGTAATGAACCCATTTGCATCAAGCGGTGTTGGATTTTGTATATTTGAAGTATCAGTAAACGGCAAAGTATCTACAGACGAAATAAATTGTAGCGCATTTGAAATTGACCTTTCTGTTTATCATTTAACAAAAGGAGATCCAATTGCTGTTATAATCAAACACAAAGAAGGTTGTACACCTAAAGTTCTAAATGCAGATGTACTAAAACCGAAAAGCACATTTTCTGTAGTTACTATAAAAGCAGACAAAACAGGTAATATAACTTGGACAACAAAAGATGAAATAGGAAGTTTACCATTTATTGTAGAACAATTTAAATGGAAAAAATGGATTGCAATAGGACAAGTTCAAGGTAAAGGCGTTCCAACTAACACAAATTATTCTTTAAAAGTAGGTCTTCATAGTGGAATTAACAAATTTCGTGTAAAACAAATTGATTACACTAAAAAACCAAGATTATCTCCAGAAGTAACCATTAATAATCTTCAACCAGAAGTAACATTTACTCCAGGTAACAATGGAAAAACATCAGGTTCCATATCGTTTTCACGTGCAACAGACTACGAAATTTATGATTTTTATGGTAAACGTTTAGCAAAAGGAAATGGAACAATGGTAAACGTTTCTTCCTTTCCTAAAGGAACATATTTTATAAACTACGATTGCAAAAGTGAGTCTTTTGAGAAAAAATAATGTCTGAAAATTTAGAAATAGGTAATTTAGGCGAAGACTCTGCGTGTGAATATCTCTCAAAAAATGGATATACAATTTTAGAAAGAAATTGGCATGCAGGTTCTTTAGAAATTGACATTATTGCATTAAAAAAAGATATATTAGCAATAGTAGAAGTAAAAACACGTTCTGCAAATTTTATGGTTTCACCACAATCTGCTGTAACAAAATCTAAACAGAGAAATTTAGTAAAAGCGACAGAAATTTATGTTGAAAAAAAATGCAGAACTGAAGAAATTCGTTTTGATATAATTTCAGTAATAATAAATCAAGGTATTGTAACAAACATAGAACATATTGAGTCTGCCTTTTATCCTACATTAAGATAAATTCCATTATAATTTTCTAAGCCATCTTCTATATAACCATAAAAAACCAAAAACAGGCCAAAAGCTCATTCCAATAAAAGAAACAATACCAGGCAAATCACCACCTCTTAAAATAGGAATAGCAGAACAAAATATTATTCCATGAAGCAAATACCGCATATCAGAACCATATTTACGAGTAGAAATAAAAAGTTTATTGAATAAAATTCCATAAATAATACTAAAAAGAATAATACCAAGAACACCACCTTCGCCGTAAAAAGTACCATAAATAGATTGAGAAATTCCAACTGTAGTATATCCATACATACCTTCATTTAGTTTTAATTTATTAGCATACCCACCAACAGGTTTGTCAGGCCATAAAGCACGAGGAATAGGACGTAATAAAATTTCGAAATGTTCCATACCATAACCAAATTCCAAATGTTTAGGATAAACTTGAAGAACCATCATAAAACCATCTAACATATTTTGATCTTCGGCAACCATCATTCTACCATAAGCATATTTCATAGTAGTCTCAAAATCTTTATTTTGCATACTGCGATGACGAAGATTTCCAGCTATCATAAATGCAACAATAATAACAACTCCACCAACAGCATAAAAAATAGATTTTGAAAATAAACTTTTAGAACCAACAATTAAAATTAACAAAGCAACAGTCCAAGACAAAAATTGAAATCTTGAAGTTGGATTATAAGACGAAAAACTTGCAAAAACAATTAAAACTAAGTAAATAATTTTCAAGAAAATTTTATCTTTTGGCAAATCTTTAAACAAAATAAAAAATAATAAAATTAAACCACCAATTGCAAATTTAAACAAGAAAAAATAACTAAGACCGTATGCAGTACCTTGAGTAGCTTGTTCTAAAACACGATTTGAAAAAGCATTGAAAATCAAAAAGAAAATATACATACCAATAATTAATTTTTGATTTTTCTTTAAAAATTGCGACAATAAAGAATGATTATCAATAATTTGAACCGTAGGACGATTAGAACTAGCAATAATATAAGTGATAACAAAAACAGCTGTACCTAAAAAGAAATAATTAAGAGCTTGAATTGCAAGTTCTTCATTCATTTCAAAAATATTATAAGCGTATGCAACATAAGCCCATTTAGAATACCCACTCATAACAGCATTATAACGGGCAATTCCAGTTAAATAAAAAAACAAAATAATTAAAAGAGGAAATTCGTCACTTTTGGTTAAATATTGCCAAATGCCAACAAATGCTAAAAACAAAGTTAATAATTCAATTATATCGATATCAAGCATTTTGACAAATATTATTGATTAAAACATTAATACGTTCACGAAAAGAATTTCGTGAAAAATTATCAGCAGTTAAAATAGCTTCATTACGCATTTTATTGAAAATATCATTGTTAAGTGATGCGTAATAAAGTATTTCTTCACCTAAAGTTTTATAATCACGTATAGGAACAATACTTCCATTATTTCGATGATTAATAATTTCGTATCCAAAAGAATGATTGGTTGTAATAACAGGCAAACCAGCTTTCATAGCTTCAGGAATAACAAGACCAAAACCTTCAAAAATAGTAGGTAAAACTAAAATATCATAATTTTTATAAATTTTAAACAACTGATTTTGAGGAATTCCTGGTGTATATGTATATAAATCTGAATATTTACGAAATTCATCACCACTACCTTGAATATTACCAATAATGTGAAGTTCTGCTGAATTTTTAACTATAGATTTAAACGCATCTAACAGATATTTAATACCTTTACGTTGAGTAATTGTTCCACAATATAAAACCTTAAGTTTACGATTTTCTATATATTTAAAATCGTCACCTGCTTCAATAGCTGAAGTATTAAAACATAAAGGAAGAAATTTTATTTTCTCTTCAGAAATACCATCATTGATTAAACTTTGTTTAGTAAAGTTAGAAGCAGAAAAAACCCAATCTGCAATATGAGGTTCTTCAACTAAACGTTTTTCGTATTCATAAGGAAAAATCAGATTATCAATACTATCTGCCCATTCAGGATAAAGTTTTTGCTCTTCGCCTAAAATTTTTTTAGCCTCAGTTACATGAGCAGTTGCAAGTTCAACTATTGTAGTAAATTTATTATTTTTAGCTGATTTTAAAGTATTTAAACAACTTCCCTGAAATCCCCAAAATATATTTGAATTTTCGTTAGAAATAATTTTTGACAGAAAATTATCAAATTTTACATCGCGCTGATAAACAGCATTTTGAGCTATAGTAGTTTTACCAAAAAGTTTTCGTAAAAAGATTTCTTTAAATTCAAAACGCCAATTAGAACAAACTTTATCGCCATAAAGTCCATCAATAAAACGTTTTTGAAAATAACTAACATTATTATTAATAAATTTCTGAAAATTTAAATTTTTAACATAACTACTAGTATAAAAATGATTTAAAAAACCTAATTCTAACAACGACAAAGCTGTTAGATAAGAATGTTGTTTGCCACTATGAGCAAGAGTAATTTTAGGTAAATCAATCATTTTTAGTAGTTTTAAAAGTTGAAATTTGAATATCAACGTTTCTCTTCCACGATGAATATTCTGCAAATTTATTCCAATTATCTTTAAAAGGATTATTTTGAGGGAAATTTTTTATAGCATCAATTAAAGATTGTGTATTGTCAGGTTCTGCAATTATTCCAAGTTGAAATTTTTTAACAGTAAAAGTCATTCCAGACTCTATATTTGACACAATTAAATTAGGTTTAAAAGGAGATAAACTATTTAAAATGCCACTTTGCGATTTAAAACTTTTAGAATAATAAAGCAAAATGATATCACTTTCACTAAAAATTGAACTTAATTCAGCATTAGACAAATATTTATTAATAAAAACAACTTTATTTTCAACACCTTTTTGTTTGGCAAAATTTTTATAATCATCAATATTTTCGCTATTAGAAACTATATTTCCAGCAATTAATAAAGTATAATTTTCAAGTTTAGATATAGCTTCAATAGCAATTTTATAATTTTTTTCAGCACGAATATTACCTGTAATAGAAACAATTTTAGAAGTATTTTTTATTTGTTTTAAAAAATTAGAAAACTCATTATCAATATTATCAGCAGGATAAATACCATGTGGAATTTTATTAAAAATTATACGATTGTCAACATTTTTATAATAAGATAAATTAGGTAATTGTTCGTGATAAAAAGCAAAATCTACAATATTCATAATTTTTTGCATAGAACATTCAGACAATGACTTAATTTTAAAATAAGCAGTTCTGTCTGGGTCATGAAGAATAATTGCAGTTTTAAAATTACGAGATTTGAATTTATGAGTCCAAAAAAAAGCAGAAACTTGGTCAAAATCATTAAAAATAAAAAAATCAATATTGTTTTTTAAAGCAAATTTGAAAGCTCTGATAGGATT
Organism: Bacteroidales bacterium; assembly: GCA_024413595.1. Lineage (GTDB taxonomy): Bacteria > Bacteroidota > Bacteroidia > Bacteroidales > UBA3824 > UBA3824. The sequence continues at coordinate 10,898 of JAKSUC010000021.1, read as the reverse complement.
AACAATTGACCTAAGAATAAAATATAGTTTACCCCAAAGTTTAAAAAAACCTTTAAACAATTTGTCTTTCATTAAAATATCAACAGAATGTTGACATTCTTTGCCACAATCTTTTGGAAAAAGAGCATAACAATTATTTACTTGATCATTAATAGAAAAAGCATTAGCAATTTGTTTAGCATATTCGTAACAACCACCAATAGAACTATTTGAATAAATTAAAACATTCATTTATTTAATATCAAGTTTTTTTTGAGCTTGTTTTTGAACATTAGATTTAAAAAACCAACCTTTAATATAATTTTTAATATAAGCAAGCCGCTGAGTTTCAATCATAAAAAAACACATAGGAAGATTTTTAAAACCATATTTTTTATTATTAAGATTTTTAGAATATTTAATAGCTCTAAAATAAGAGCGCAATCCAAACAATTGTATAACAAAAATTGGAGCAAAATATAATTTTAGATTTGTAGGTAAAAAAATAAACAAAATAATAAAAGGAATAATGCTATATCTAATAATTGTTTCAACAAAATTACTTAAAAAATTTCTAAAATTAATTTTGCTTTCACCATCACCCAACCCATATCTACCAGCTTCTTTAGCAAATTGTTTATAATTTTGATGACGGTTCCAAAACACAAGAGGTTGAGGAGCGATAATAAATTTAAAATTGGCTTTTTTGATTTCTCTCCAAAATATAGTGTCGTCAGCAGCCAAAGTTAACCATTCGTGGTAACCTCCAATTTTTTCCCACACATATTTATAATAAGCAATAGAACGAGACGAAACACTAAAATTATCATCAATTTTTAATTTATATCCATTTTGAAGAATATAATCAGCAATTTGAGCACGAGTTTTTACTTCAGACTCATTAATCGAAAAACCACCTCCTACCACTTCGATAGTTTCATCATCAAAATATTTGACTAAAGTTTCAAGCCATTTATTATTATATTTACAACCAAAATCTGTACTTACAATCAAATTGTTAGAAGCATTTTTGATAGCAATATTTCTACCTCGAGCAACATTACAACCTTTTTCTACAATAATTTTAAAATTTAACTTACTAATTTTAGAATATTTATTCAAAATATCTAAAGAACCATCACTACTACCTGCATCAACAATTACTATTTCATCAGGTTTAACAGATTGATTTTCAATTTCATTTAAAGACTCTTCAAGTCTTTTACCTTCATTAAAAATGGTAGAAACTAATGTAAAAGATTTCAATTGTTTAAAAATTTAATTTTTACAAAGGTAAAGGATAAAAAGTAAATTTTTAGAAAAAAAGCAATAAATTTCAGCAAGTTTAATATTTTTGCAAAAGAAGACACTCAAAAAACTTTCGATATATAAAAAAGCAAATAAAATATGTCACAAAAAATATCAGTAATAATACCAACAAGAAATCGAGCTAATTTTTTACCAAAAACATTAAACTCGATATTAAATCAAACTTTATCACCTTACGAAATAATTGTAATAGACAATGGTTCAACAGATAATACATTAGAAATATTAAAAACTGATTACAAAAATTCAGTAATAACTATCACAAACAAAGGAAATTATTCACCGGGAGCAGGACGAAATTTAGGACTACAAATAGCAACAGGAGATTATATACAATTTTTTGACTCAGATGATTTAATGACAAAAAATAAATTTGAAACACAAGTAGAAATTTTAGAAAAAAATTCAGAAAAACAAGCAGTATATTGTCCATACGTAATGGCTTCAGAAGAAGAAAATGGAAATTGGAAACAATTAAGCCCCGTTTTGCAATATAAAAAAACAAAAATATCATATTCTAAAATGATAAAAGGTTTTTTTACAATAATACCAAGTTTTTTATTTAGAGCAGAAATCATAAAAAAAACAGGAAATTGGCGAGAAGATATATTTGCATATGAAGATTTTGACTATCTATTTAGAATGTTTAACAATAATTTGCAAGTGTTACAAAATAATAAAAGTTGTGTATTTTATCGTGTTCATGGCAATCAGATAACAGGAAATACGTTTAACAATAAACAGCGAGACATTGACAAAGTGAAATGTTTGTTGCAAATATTAAATACAAATAAAAATAAATTATCAAGTTTTGAGAAATTAACGCTTAAAACAATGATACACAGAGTAGAAGACAACGAAAATAAAACAAATATTTCAAAAATCAAGTTTACTGCAACAGATTTATATTTAAGAATTGAAAACAAAATAAATAGGATAATAACACATTCAGATTGGCAAATAGCCCATTCACCAGAACAAAATCCTAATGTTTTTCAAAATTATATGAAATTGTTGTAATAAAATACGTATCTTTAGGCAATAATTTGATTAAATTTTAAAACAAAAAATTTAATCCAAAATACATAATAATTATGGAAAAAGCTCAAGAAAACCAAGACATAAACACAGAAGAAATTGTAGAAACTAAATCAGATAAAAATGAAATAGTAACAGAAACAATAGACTCTGCAAAAAAAATAATAACAGAAACAAGAACAAAAAATTGTTTTACTCCATCAGACTCGATATTAGCTTCAGTTTCTAATGCAGAAATAATGTTAACATACATAACAGAACATGGAATTGACATAAAAAAAGAATATGTAGAAACTGTAATCAACAGCAAATATCTTTGTGAACAAAACCAATGGTCGCCAGAAGTGGAAGTTGACATGCGAATTGTTTATAAAGAACTTACAAAATTAATAGCTCCAGTAACAGTAGATAGTTTAATAGCATCAAAACCAACTCCACGCCGAAATCCAGGGAAAATTGCAAAATTTCTTGGAATGGAAAATAAACAACCATTATCACAACGTTCTGTAACAATTTACACATTTGTAGCAATTTTTATAATGGCATTATTACTAATAGTGCAAATCTATTTCTATTTAGGAAGTACACGCTTAAATAGAATTCAAGATTGTAATCAAAAAATTGCAGAAAAAGAGGCAAGAATGAACGAATTAATGTTAGTAAAAAATAGTGGAGCATCAAATTCATCAATAGACCTTGAATATGAACAAATTATAAATGAAATAGCAGAAATAGACAATGAAAAATCGTCAAATATAAAACACTTAATACCGTGGGTAGAATTTTTAAAAGATTTAACAAACATTCATAAAGAAGAAAAAGAAATAGAAGAAATAGAAAGTGACGAAATAACAAGTGCAGAAAAAAGTATTCGCGAAGCAACTGATACAATTCAAGAAGCACAAAGTTACTTAATAATACTTGGAATTTACTTATTGCCATTGCTTTATGGATTAGTAGGAGGTTTTTCGTTTGTATTAAGAGAAATAACATCAGAAATCAGAAATTTAACATTTTCGAGAGTAACAAACACAAAATATCTATTGAGAATAGTATTAGGATTATTAGCAGGATTGTCAATAGGTTTGTTTTGGGGCGATTTAGAAAAGACACAACAATTTGGACTTGCCTCATTATCACCAATGTTGTTGGCATTTTTAGCTGGATATTGTGTAGAATACTTATTTATGTTTATTGAAAAATTTGTATTATCATTTTTCAAAAAACATGAAAATAATGAAGAAAAAAAAGAAAATAAATAAACTCCAAAATAAAAAAAATGTCGGTAAAAGTAGACGCATTAAGTAAAAGTTATGGACAAAACAAAGCAGTAGACAACATAACATTTGAAATAAAAAAAGGAGAAATTGTTGGATTTCTTGGACCCAACGGAGCAGGAAAAAGCACAACAATGAAAATAATAACTGGTTGTTTATCTTCGGATAAAGGAAAAGTATTTATAAATAATATAGATACAGAAGGTAACATGGACAATTTAAAAAAAGAAATTGGCTATTTACCAGAAAATAATCCACTCTATTTAAATATGTATGTACGCGAATATTTAGAATATTGTGCAGGAATATATTTAACCAAAAACGAAATAAAACAATCAGTAAATCAATCAATAGAAGCAGTAGGATTAGGCGAACACCAATATAAAAAATGTGGAGAACTAAGCAAAGGTTATCGACAACGTGTAGGATTAGCACGAGCAATGGCGCATAATCCGTCAATATTAATATTAGACGAACCAACAACAGGTTTAGATCCAAATCAAATAATAGAAATTCGAAATCTAGTAAAACAATTGGGCAACGAAAAAACAGTAATTTTGAGTACCCACATAATGCAAGAAGCCGAAGCAGTATGCAATAGAGCAATAATAATAAATAGAGGAAAAATTGTAGCAGACAATACATTAGACAATTTAAAATCAGCAAGAAAAACCAATCAAATAACAGTAGAATTTGATAAAGTAGTAGACGAAAATCTACTAAAAAACATAAATGGAATAATAGAAATAAAAAACGAAAACAACATTTATACAATATCGTCAAACGAAGATATTAGGGGCGAAATATTTGATTTTGCAGTATTAAATCAATTAAAAATATTGACATTAAACTTAAATAAACATTCATTAGAAAACATTTTTAGAGAATTAACACAATAATTGAAAATAATTACTAAATTTGTTTCAAAATAATAACACAAAAAATGAGCGGTATAACAGTAGACGTACCACAAGATAATAAAAAAGAAGATCCAAAAGATTTTTTATATATAAATTTTAATAGAATTATGAGCGAAACTAAAAGTCAGTCAGTAGATTTAGACTGGGACAAAATCGGTTTCGGATATGTAAAAACCGATTACAACGTAAGATGCTACCACAGAAACGGAAAGTGGGGCGAAATTGAAGTAACAAGCGACGAAAACATTTCAATGAACATGGCCGCTACATGTCTACACTATGGTCAAGAAGCTTTTGAAGGACTAAAAGCTTACCGTGGAAAAGATGGCAAAGTAAGACTATTTAGAGCAGACGAAAACGCAAAACGACTTCAAAGCACTTGCGATGGAATTTTAATGCCTCAAGTACCTACCGAATTATTTATTAAAATGACTGAAATGGTTGTAAAGCTCAACGCACGTTTTATTCCACCATACGGTCATGGCGCAACATTATATATTCGTCCATTAATGATTGGTGTAGGACCAACAGTAGGTGTAAAACCATCATCAGAATTTTGTTTTATGATATTTGTAACACCAGTTGGACCTTATTTTAAAGGTGGTTTCTCAACAGGCGATTACATGATTACACGTGCATACGACCGTTCAGCACCTCTTGGAACAGGTATTTATAAAGTTGGAGGCAACTATGCAGCAAGTCTTAAAGCTAACAAAACAGCTCATGACTTAGGTTTTATGAGTGAATTTTATCTAGACGCTAAAGAAAAGAAATACATCGACGAATGCGGTGCAGCTAATTTCTTTGGTATCAAAAATAACACATATATCACTCCTAAATCAACATCAATATTACCATCAATCACAAACAAAAGTTTGATGCAATTAGCTGAATATATGGGATTAAAAACAGAACGTCGTCCAATAGCAGAAGAAGAACTTCTAACATTTGAAGAAGCAGGTGCTTGCGGAACAGCAGCTGTTATTAGCCCAATTCGTAAAATTGTTGACAACGAAAAAAATATTGAATATGTAATTTCTAAAGATGGAAAACCTGGTCCGATAAGTACCAAATTGTATGAAAAATACACAGCAATTCAATTTGGTGAATGTGAAGATCCATTTGGTTGGACATCAATAATTGAAGGTATTTAATAAATAAAAAGACTTGATTAAATTGAGCGAGTAGAAATAAATCTACTCGCTTTTTTTTTATAAAAAACTCAAATAAGTAACAAGATAATACGTTAAATTTGAAGAAAAATAAAAAATAAATGAAAACACGCGATTTAATAAAAAACTCAATATTTATATTAGCAATATTAGCAAGTATTTTTTCTTGGATTTATACAAATAATCTTGTTGAACAATTAAAAGAACAAGAACAAAAAAATATTTCACTATGGGCAGAGGCGGTAAGAGAAATAGAAGACGTTGATTTTGACGGAGAAATTAGTTTAATTGTTTATAGAATAATCCAAGAAAATACAACAATTCCTGTAGTAATGCTATCAGCAAACAATACACTAAAAGCACAAAACTTAGAAATCTCTGAACCCTCAGAAGAATATATGCAAAAAGAAATGACAAGAATGGAAGAAAATCGTCCACCATTGATAGTTGAAGTTAGCCCAGGAAATCACAATATAATATATTACGAAGATAGTTCATTATTAAAAAATTTGGAAACATTCCCAATTTATCAACTAATAGTAGGATTGATATTTATAACCGTTGCAATTATAGCAATGCACTTATCAAACAAAACAGATCAAAGTATGATGATGGTAGGAATGAGTAAAGAAACTGCACATCAATTAGGAACACCAATTTCATCATTATTAGCGTGGATAGAAATTTTAAAAACTCAAAACTATCAACCAGAATTAATAGAAGAAGTTGAAAAAGACGTAAACAGATTAGTAAAAATAACAGATAGATTTTCAAGAATAGGAAATAAACCTGAATTAAAAGTAGAAAATGTATATCCAATATTAGAAAATTCTATAAATTATTTAAAATCAAGAACTTCAAAAAACATAGAATATATAATAGAAATGCCAGAAAACAAAGAAATAATGATACCAATAAATGTATCATTGTTTGAATGGGTAATAGAAAATATATGTAAAAATGCAATTGACGCAATGCAAGGAAAAGGAACCTTAACAATAAAATTATTTGAAACAAAAAAACATGCAAAAATTGAAATATCAGACACTGGCAAAGGAATAACAAAAAGAAATTTTAATCGCATATTTAAACCTGGATTTACCACCAAAAAACACGGTTGGGGACTAGGATTATCATTAGCACATAGAATAGTAAACATATATCATAAAGGAAAAATATACGTTAGAAATAGCGAAATAGGAAAAGGAACTACATTTAGAATAAATTTTCCAAAAAAATAAAAAAAAATTTGGTAAATTAGAAACTTTTATTATATACAAACGTAAAAAAAGATATAATATGAATTTAGCACATCGTCATAAAATACAGAGACACAAATAAAAAAGTGTCTGAACTCTTTTCATAATAAGATTTAGGTTAAATTAGTAAGCAGCAAGCGGAGTTGTGAAACTTCGCTTTTTTTATGTAAAAAAATTAAGGTAATTGTTATAAAAGAAAAAAAACGGTGATTGTAAACAAATAAATCTACAAATCACCGAATAAAACTATTTTAAATATGCAGAAGCAATTTTCTGAATAAATTTTCCAATAATATCAAATTCAAGATTAACTTTATCACCTACTTTTAAAGAGTGGAAATTTGTAACTTGATAAGTATAAGGAATAATTGCAACACGAAATTTTCCATTTTCAGAATTACAAACAGTCAACGAAGTGCCATTAACCGAAATTGAACCTTTTTCAACAGTAATATTGCCTTGAGCAGTATCATATTCAATTGTATAATAACGACTTCCATTAACATCTTCTATATTAGTACAAACACCAGTTTGATCAACATGTCCTTGAACAATGTGACCATCAAGTAAAGAGTCAGGTTTCATACTACGTTCAAGATTTACCTCATCACCAATTTTTAAACAACCAAGATTACTACGATCAAGAGTTTCTTTCATAGCAGTAACAACATAACAATTGTTTTTAATAGAAACAACAGTTAAACAAACTCCATTATGAGCAACACTTTGATCAATAGATAATTCTGAAGTAAAAGGACATTCTAAGGTAAAATCAACATTAGTACGATCAATTTTAATATCAACAACTTTACCTAAAGCTTCAACAATTCCAGAAAACATATTATTTTGCAATTACTTTATAAGCAGAAAGAATACCTTCAATAACAGAAGAAGAAAAACCATTCTTTTCCATTTCGTTTAAACCACGAATAGTAGTTCCACCTGGAGTACAAACACGATCGATAAGTTGTTCAACATGAGTACCTTCTTGCATAAATAATTCAACAGTACCTTTAATAGTTTGAGCAACAATTTCGTTAGCAATATCGCTTTTAAAACCAATTTCAATACCACCTTCAACCATTGCACGCATAAATCTAAGAACGAAAGCAATTCCACTTCCTGTAAGAATTGTAGCAGAATTTATTCTACTTTCTTCAATAACAATAGTTTTACCTAAGATATTGAGAATTTTTAAAGTTTCTTGAATAACGTCATCTTCTGCATAACAACTAACACAAGTTGTTGATTGATTGATAGAAGCTGCGATATTAGGCATTATTCTGAAAACTGAAATTTTTTTAGAACAATAACCCAAAATTTGATCAATACTTAACCCCGCAACAGGAGAAATCAAAATTTGAGAATTATTCATAAAAGGAGAAATTTCTTCAATAACGTCTTTTGCCACCCAAGGCTTTACGCAAAGAAAAATCATATTGCTACTTTTAACAACTTCAGAATTTTCACGAGAAGCATTAATTCCAATAGCTCTGATTTTGTCTAAATCAGCATAAGGATCAGTAGCTGTAATATTTAAATCAAACTCTTTCTGTTTGTTAGCGAGACCTTTGGCAATTGAAAAACCCAAATTTCCGCATCCTATAACTGCTATATTCATAGTAAAAATTAATTTCTAATATTTTTTTCAAAATTAGTAGATTTTTCTTGAAAGAAAAAAAGAAAATTAAATAAGTATAATACAAATATTTATTTAATAATATTTTTAATACGTTCCCAAAGTATCCAAGATGTTTTACGGAATAATTTAGGATGAGAATAAAAAAAGTTTTTGTTCAATATTTTAATTTTTTTGTGAGGATAAATTTCAATTAGTTGTAATAGTTTTGATTTGGCATTATTTATTTCTTTATTATCTAGACAATCTGCAATAGAATAAAGTAATGTTTTAACACATGACTCTATTCCAATATAATTAATACTAATTAAATTAGAATTAACAAGAGTATTATTTAGTTTTAATCTAACCTTTAGTTGATTAATATCCATTCTCCAATTATTAGTACTCATAGAATTTGAATGAAATCTAACACGAGCTGCAGAATTGTCATTTTCAATAAAATAGAAAGGATATTTTTCTGCAATTTTTAACCAAAAATCCCAATCTTCATAACTTGTTAAAGTTTCGTCAAATCTGAAATTATTATTTTTTATAATTGAAATAGGAAACATGGGAGAACATGGAGGTAAGGAATTATTAATTACTAAGCGTTGAAAAAAATTTGATTGAAAACCAATATTATAATTATAATCTTTATACCAAAGATAATCAGAAGATTTATCATCAAAAAATTTAATAAATTTCTGAAAAACAACAGCTTCTTTATTAAGATTTTCTAAAAAATAAAAAGAACAAAATAAAAAATTAGGTTCTAAAATATCATCAGCATCAAGGAAACAAACATATTTTGAAACAACCCTATCAATGCCAAAATTTCGAGCAGAAGACAAACCTCCATTTTGTTTAAAGTAATATTTAAAACGAGAATCTTTATTTAAATAAATTTCAACAACTTGTTTAGTATTATCTAAACTTCCATCATCAACAATAATACATTCCCAATCTTTAAAAGTTTGATTAATTAAACAATCAAGAGATTGCGAAATATAATGTGCATAATTATATGCAGGAATTATTATTGAAATTTTAGGCATAAATAAATATTTAAAATATTCAAAAATATAAAATCATATTTTTAGTACAAAAAAGAATGTTAAAATAATGAAAAATGATTAAACTCTGGGAAAAAATCAAAAAATTTTGATTTTTTCCCAGAGTTTAATCAAAAATATCGAAAAAAGTAATACTAAAATAATTAAAAGTTTTTAAAAGAATTCATTAATTTTCTAACCAACTAATGATTTTTTCTTTAAAACTATAAGGATTAATGTAAAAAGAGCTGTTTTGATCTAAATTTGATCCAATGACAGCTTGATAATCAAAACTAAATTCTTTAGCTATAATAAAATAACTAGCTGCTAACCAATCAGGTGTTTGTAATTCAAGAAATTTTAAGCTATTTGGAAATCTAAAAATAATATTGATATTTCCAGCACCATGCAATGCTATTAATTTTGAACAAGATTTAAATAATGAAATTTGTTCTACCAAAGATAGTTTGTCATTATCAATAATTTCATAACCAAAAGACTTAGCAATATTTTCAATTTCAGCTTTGTTTCTAATATGTCTAGAACGAAAAATACTTCTTGTTAAAAAAATTTTTCTTTCGAAATTTAAAGCTTTAATGGAAGAAAATAAAGAAACAGTAGGTATTAAAAATTTTGACTTATAACATATCGTTCTAGCACAATATACTTTTTCAGAAATAATAAAATCACTTTTATTTCTTACTATCCAATTAATATTTTTTAATTTTTCTGACAACTTCAACGCTTCCTGAAAGAAAGATGTATTATAAATATTAAAATCTACGAGTACTGGTAAATCAATATTAATATTCTTACTTTCAAGGAGTAATAATTGACCAATTAATTGATCATAAAAGAAAAAATAATTTGTACCAAAGCCTCCACCTTGATAATTTAACGATATTATTTCTTTATAAAATTTAGATTTATGTTTAGATTTATAATAAAAAAAAGAATTCGGTTTTGGCGTTTTACCCCAACAACCTCCAAATTCTATTTCTCGATAACTATTAGGAACAGAATGCATTAATATTTTTTTATTTTGAGATATTACCCAACCATAAATTGGTTCTATATAACATTTGTGAGGATAACAAAAAATATAAGTATCATTTTTCCAATTATGTATAAAAGAAAAATTCTTTTTAAAAAAATCATCTAACCCATCTAAATCAATATTAGAATAATCATAAATTTCTTTATATATCAAATATTTCTTGCTTGATACTTTACTGTTACAACAAAGACTCT
>JAKSUC010000020.1 GCA_024413595.1 Bacteroidales bacterium | reverse complement strand
GCCTTAATTTTTTTATCTTTAGGTCGAAAAAATTGTTTTCTCGGACACTAATAGTATTTTTTATCGAATAAAACCGTAATTTAATTTTTTCGGACTAAATTCCCCCGGTCGGGGGAATTTAGTCCGAAAAAAAACATAAGTATTTTCCGAGTCGGGGGAAAACTGAATAAAATAAAAGATTAAAATTTTCCGAACTTGGGGAATACTAAAAAAATGAAAAAAACTTTTCCCCCAGCTCAGGGAATACTAAAAAAATGAACAATAAAAATTTCCGCAGCTTGGGGAATACTAAAAAAATGAACGATAAAAATTCCCGCAACTCGGGGAATAATGTCTGAAAAAAATATTGGATTTTTTCTAACTTTAACGGATTAGGTAAATATAAAGTTTATTTTAACTACAGGTCGAAAAATTGTTTTCTCGGACAATAATAATTATTAATATAAAGTCCACTGATAGTTTTTTTATTACCATCGAAAATTCCGTTATAATCATAACTTTTATAAGTTGCATAATATCCAATAGTTTTCCATGTTATAAAGTTATAACAATTCCCGTTTAAATCACCATATTTGTTTAATACATTTTTATTGACAACAATATCATTCATTAATATTGCATTGGCCTTGAGATTTTCACCTCCTTTATTAACATATTGAGCAAACCAATAAAGATTACCAGCGTTATAGATTTCATAATAATTGTCATTATTAAGATTAGCTTCTTGATATGCTCCGCAATGTTTACAAAAACCATTTTCATATTCAGGTTTTTCGTAATTTTGATCTTGGTTTGAATATGCGTCATCATCTACACATTTAACTTTGTATACTTTTTTGTCGCAATTCAGACAAGGTAACGAATTTTCAACACTCAAATCTTGTCCCCAAATCTCATCATTCAATCCTAATAGATATGCAACTTCACCTGAGAGGAATTGTTGGTTAGTTTTGCCACCATTGCCATTGTCTTCATTACACAAATAGTAGTTGGTATTATTACAGTTAAATACACCCTTGCTTTCTTTACCATAATAATCATTTATTTCTTGAACTTTCGCAGAGGTGTAACAATTATTTATTTGGCTATTATCTTTATTACAACCACAAAAACTACCATAATTAACAGCATTTTCTTTATTGTAAATAATAATTCCTGTACTGAAGCAACTAGTTATCTTGCCTTGCTCTTGATTATATCCACATAAACCACCTACATAGTCTTCTGATGCCTCCACTTTTCCTGAATTGTAGCAATATTTGATTGTGCCATTATTAACGCCACACACACCGCCAACGTAACAAACTCCAATCACACCACCGTCATTTTCATCTCCATTATACGTACTAGAACTGTAGCAATTTTCAATGATGCCATTATTACATCCACAAAAAGAGCCAATATAATATTTCCCACTAAAATACGAATCAATAATGCCTACATTTATAATCTTTCCATTATTTATGCCAAACAAACCAGCATAATCTTGATTAAAACGTTCACAAAAGACTTTACTTATGGTATGTCCTTTTCCATCAAAAACTCCTTTATATTCTTTAATAGGTTCCCAATTATTCTCTCCATAATTAGGTAATGTAATATTTTCTTTTAATTCGGCGTAAACTTTATTGTTTTTATTATTAACATATTCGGCAAACCATTTAAGTTCATCCACATTAGAAATCTGATAAGGATTTTCAGCAGAACCATCGCCAACAGGAGCTGTTTCATCTGCATAACAGATGTATTAATAGATATATTTATGTTATGAATTCTAAATTACTTTGATTCTTTTATTTCTTAAGATGCAACAAATTTCAAAAAAAACATTAGGGTAAAAGGCAAATCTTGTGTTATATTAATGAAGAAAGATTTAGAAAGAAATTTGTTCTGCCATAGTTACAGTTTTTTTTTGAGATAATTCTCATTAATCAAGATTTAAAGTTTTTTTTGATGATGTGTTTTTTGGGTTTCAAGCTCTTCCAATTTATAAAGAGCTGTGATATAATTTAACGGTTTTTACCGTGTTTAAGACAGCCAATTTATTCGGCTGTCTTTTTTGTTTTAATTCCAGACAAAAACAATCCTAATATTGTTACTGCTCCATTTAATAATAATAGTTCATAACCCATTTTATAGCCATTAAACCATTGTTCACTATTCAAATTTATTATTAAACATATTATTGGAGATAAAATACAAATAATTGGTACCCAAAAATCTCTTACATTACGTTTTGAATATAAACCAAATATGTAAAGTCCTAATAATGGACCATAAGTATAACTTGCAACAACGTATACTGCATCAATAACACTTGTGTTGCCTATCACTTTAAACATATAAATAATTACAGCCATTATTATTGTGTTTAAAATATGAACACGTTGACGGGTGTTTTTAAGATGAGTTTCATCTCCTTTTTTATCAGCTCGTAATATATCGATGGTTACTGATGTTGTTAAAGCTGTTACTGCACTACCTGCTGATGAAAATGCTGCTGCTATTAATCCTAATATAAATAATACACCAACTATCGATGGCAAAAACAATTGTCCGTCAGCTGATGATGCAGTGGCTAAATAGGGAAATAATTCATCTCCTTTTAATATATTGCCATTTATATCACATAAAACACCATCACTATATAAACCTAAACTTGCAGCATATTGATATAGTAAAATTCCTAAAGCTAAAAACAATAAGTTGACAGGTAAAAATGCAAATCCATAACTAACAACATTTTTTTGAGCATCTTTTAATGTTTTGCACGATAAATTTTTTTGCATCATGTCTTGATCTAGCCCTGTCATTGCTATAGTTGTGAACATTCCTGCCAAGAATTGTTTAAAGAAATATCTTTTGTCATTATAATCTTCAAAAAACCATAAATCTGACATATTAGAATTAGATATTGTTGAAAACAAACTACTTAAATCTAAATTCATAGATTTGCATACAAAATATATACATAAAACCACAGCGGCTATTAAAGATAAAGTTTGCAACATATCTGTCCAAACTAAAGTTTTAACACCTCCACGAAATGTGTATAACCATACTATAATCATGGTTACTATTACATTTATAGCAAATGGTATGTGTAATGGTTCAAACAAAACTAATTGTAATACAATTGCCGTTAAATACATACGAACTCCGCAACCCAAAAACTTTGATATTAAAAAGAATGTTGCTCCAATTTTATAACTCCCATGTCCAAATCGTTGGTCTAGATATGTATATATACTTTTTAAATTTAGTTTATAATATAAAGGTAAAAGAATATATGCAATAATAAAATAACCAGCCACAAATCCTAACACCATTTGTATATAGCTAAGTTGTGAACCAGCCACCATTCCTGGAACAGAAATAAATGTTACTCCAGATATTGATGTTCCAATCATTGCTATTGCAACTATATACCATGGACTTTGTCTATTTCCTACAAAAAAGGAATTATTGTCTGAATTTTTTCGTGATGTTAAATAACTTATTACAAAGATTATTGCAAAATAAAATGCAATTATTCCCAATATTAATGATGGTGACATAAGATTATTTGTTTAATTTGCCGTAAAAATAAAAAGAAATTTCTATTGTTTGAAAATTCTTTAATTTTATTAAGAATAGATGTATTACAAAAATATAAAACTATGAACACATATTTTTTTATTGGAATTGGTGGTAGTGGTATGAGTGCTATTGCTCAATATCTTGTGGGTAAAGGTAATAACGTGAGTGGTTCTGATAGAGTTTTTGCTAAATCAGAAGGTCAAGATATAAAACATAAACTTGAAAACGAAGGTATAAAATGTTATATTCAAGGAGAAAGTATTATTGATAAAAACACTGACTATATTGTAGTTTCCACTGCAATAGAAGATAATGTACCCGAATATGTTTTTGCAAAAGTAAACAATATTAAAATAATACATCGTAGTGATTTATTGGCAGAAATAGCAAGTAAAAATAAAACAATTGCAGTTTGTGGAACATCTGGAAAATCTACTACAACAGCTATGATTTATTGTATATTAGAAAAAAACGGTTTTTCACCATCGTTAATTTCTGGTGCTGGTCTTATTGAACTTCAAGAAAAAGGTAAAATCGGTAATGCTGCTGTTGGCAATAGTGATATTCTTGTTATTGAAACAGATGAAAGTGATGGAACTATTGTTAAATATCATCCTGAAATAGGTGTAATCCTAAATATCGATCGTGATCATAAAGAAATTGAAGAATTAATGGTTTTGTTTTCTACATTTGCACAACATACAAAATCTACTTTAATTGTTAATCAAGATAATAATAGATCGAAATCCCTATCAAAAGATATAACCAAAGACTTTAGCTGTAAAAATAAACAAGGAAATTTCGGTGAATGTTTTTCTCAAAATATTGAAGGTATTAGTTTTTATACAAACAATACAGAGTTTAAACTATCTGTAATTGGTCAACACAATATGCAAAATGCTATGGCTGCTATTGCTGTTGCACGTGAATTTAATATTCCTGACACAAATTCTGCTGACGCTTTATCAAAATATAAAGGTATATTTCGTAGAAATAGAATTGTTTATTCACAAAACAATATCACCATCATGGACGATTTTGCACATAATCCAGCAAAAATTTGTGCATCAATATCCGCATGTCAAGCAATATCTAAAAGAGTGATAGCATGGTTTCAACCTCATGGTTTTGCGCCATCAAAACTTATGAAAAACGAATTAATCGAGAGTCTAACAAATTTATTAAGACCGGATGACCAAATATTATTTTCTAAAATTTATTATGCTGGCGGAACTGCAAATCAAACAATTTCGGCAGAAGAATTTACTAACGAATTAATTTTAAATCATATAAAATCAAAATATATAGAAAATCGTGATGAAATAATTCCATATTTAACATCAATTGCACAATCTGGCGACATCATATTATTGATGGGAGCCCGAGATCCATCGTTGGAATATTTCGCTAAAAATGTATGTAACGCATTTAATAATTAGTATTTATCAAAATAAAAAAAATATAATAAATAAAACTTTAATTTGTCAGTATTAATTATTAGCTTTGTAATTCAACATAAACCGTATACTTTTATTAAAAACTATAACTAAAATAACATAAAAAACAATAATTATACAACCAAATCGATAAACAAAAATGAAATTTATCAAGAAATTTATTTTATTAGTACTTGTATTATTAGAAACTACAATATCGTTAAAAGCACAATCTTTTCACGATAATTATCTTTTATTACGAAGTTGTATCGAGAAATATGGAAATAAGAATATTATTTCACGTTCTGAAATTGAAATAGCTTTAGGATTTTCTAAAGCTTTAGCCCGTCATTTTACTGATGATTATAATGACGAAAAATTTTCAGAATTAAAGAAATGTGTTAGAGATTTTAATATTGACGCTGCTTTAAAAAACGTTGAAACTTTAAATCTTGACGATACAACTAGATTGTCATTATTAGCTCGTTTAAATATTTTAAAAATTAACTTTAATGATGCTGAAACTTATTACGATCAATTGTTAGATGTAGATAAAAATATTTCTTACACTCATATTTTAGAGTTTTCTCAATTTTGTAGATATATTCGTTTAAATTTTAAAGGTTTAGATTTAGGACAAACTGCATTGTCGCATACTATTAATACCAAATACGAAAACCTTGCTAGAATAAATTTAGCTCATATTTATTTTAATATAAATGAATTAGACAAAGCAGAAGGCGAAATTCTTGCTATTATAAAAAACAAAAACAAAAAAAATCTTGCAACAAAATCTATTACTCCTGATTATCAATCGTTGTTAGCACAAATTTATAGTCAAAAAGATAATATCGACTCTGCTTTAATCTATTATGATTTAGCTCTAAAATCATATTCAAATTTAAAATCTAGTTATAAAGAACAACAAGAAATCTATAAACAAAAATGTAAACTCTTTTCAATACAAGGCAACTACGACGAATCAATCAAATCTATAGAAAAAGCAATTTCTTTGATTAGTTCTTTTAAAACAGAAACTGGTCAACAAGTTGAATATGCAACATGTTATCTTCAATATGGAGTTATATTGAAAGAAATGGGTAACTTTGACGAGTCGAAAAATATGCTTAACAAAAGTCTTGATTATATAAAAGAAAATAATACTAATCTATCTGATATTGCAGAAATAGAATCTGCTTTGGCTGCCGTTGAAATTGAATTAAAAGATTATAAAAAAGCAGAAGTATTATGTTCTGACGCAACAAACCTTTATCGCGAACTTGGCTACGAAATCACAGCTAATATTCTATTAGGTAAAGCTTCTTTATTAAATACATACGGAAATTTATATTTCTCTACTTTTAAATATATTGATGCTCGTAGAAAATTTGAAGAATCAATCGAATGCTATAATATATTAAATTTAACAAAACCTAATTATTATAATGAACAAAAATCTATTGTTTTAAACAATTTAGGTCTATTATACGATAATCTTGGAGAATTTGAAGAAGCTCTTAAAACATATAATTCTGCAGCTAATATTCGTAAAAATATAAATAAACGAAGTGCAAAATATCAATATGCTAATACTTTAACAAATATTGGCAATCTTTATCGAAGATTTAATGACATCGACTCTGCATTATCATATTTACAACAAGCATATCAAGTTTATAACAACGATGAACCTCAAACTGCAGCCGAATTGTCTGATTTTTGTACAGTTTGTAATAATATTGCTGTTTTATATCGAAAAACTCCTAACATTGAAATTGCAGAATCATTTTACGAAAAAGCTAGTTCTATTTGCAAAATACTTTTAGAAAAGAGTGATGCTTATATAACACAATGGGCTGATGTTCAAAATAATAGAGGTTTATATTATATCGATTTAGGTGATACTGATTTAGCTTTATATTATTTACACGATGCTGCTTCTATACGTGAACAACAATTAGAAATACATGGTGAAGCTTTTAATAATGTTGTTGCAGATAGTTACGATAATCTTGCATACGCTTATATTGTTGCTAATAATAATGATGAGGCTTTAAACTATTATGAAAAATCTCGTAACATTAGAAAAGAATTAGCTAACAAAAATCCTGACGCATTTATGAGAGATTATTGTAATACTTTGTTTAATTTATCAAATTTGTATAGAACATCAAAACAAGAACAACAAGCATTAAACATTCTCAAAGAGTTAAAAGAATCATTTCAAACTTTGGTAACTTCAAAAACAGATAACTATTACTCTCAAATTGCAAATATTGACCATAATATGGCTTTATTATATGGAAATATTGGAGATTTAAATAATGCTATAGAATTAATGTCTGCTGTAAATATTTCATATCAAGCATTAGCTGTAAAAAACTATAAAAAATATTTACCAGATGTGGCAGACTCTTATAATCAATTAGGAAACTTATATATTGATAATAAACAATATCAAGAAAGTAAATATAATTATCAAAAAGCCTTTGAACTAAGAATGCAATTGGCTGATAGTGGATTAGTGTCAAGAGCTGATGTTGCAGCAACTTTAAACAATTTGGGTATTTTATATCAAGAAACAAATAATCTTGATAGCTCTATTATTATGTTTAATCAAGCAAGAACAATATTTAAATCTGTAAATTCAATTGAAGACAATATCGAAGATGTATTATCAATGAGTATGAACAATTTAAATATAGTTCAATATTATATCAACGAAAATAATATATCAAAACATTATAGTGAATGTAGAGAATTAATTCAAGAAACCGAAGAATTATTATCTCCATATTCATCAAATTATAGTGTAAATAGATATCTAATAATGGCGCAATCTCTTAAAGAAAAAATAAGTGATAAATAATAAGTTTGGCGTTTTTTTTGACAATTTAAAATAATTAACCTATTTGGTAACAAGTATGGTAACAAAAATATCAATAAATAAAACAGATACTGAAAAGTTAATTGAAGAAAATTTAGCATTAAAAAATATGCTAAGAAGGTATCTTTTGTTTGGAGAACCAAACAAAATCAACAATTTAGATAATGACCTTTCTACTCAATTAAATTATGTAGAAAACGCTTACTCTACTTTGTTTGATAGTTTATTGACTCCTGCATTTGCTGGTGATATTCTTTTTGATAATCAAGAAAAAGCATATAATTATATTTTTACCCAAGTAAATCAAAAATTTATTGATTTTGTAAAACAACCTCCTCAATTTATTATTGGTAGAACTGCTGCCGAAAATAATTTAATTTGCAATGAGGCTTGGATTAAATGTTTCGCTAATGTTGCTACGTCTCAAATTCCTTTTAAAGGTGTTATTAATGACTCAGAAAACGTTTACGATGTTTCTGTTTTTTCTATAAAAAAGAACTCTTTCATTGCTATTTTTCAACCTTCCAACTCTAAATCTAATGCAGAAAACAAGATTAGACAAAATCTTCGTTTTACACAAATGATGTTAGACGCTATTCCTACACCTGTTTTTTATAAAGACATGGAAGGTAGATATGTGTTATGTAATAAAAGTTATGCAAAAAATATATTAGGTGTCTCTCCTGACACAATTCTTGGTAAAACGGCTTTACAATTAGAAGACTTTTTCCCTAAAGAATATGCTGATTTTTATCAAGAAAAAGATATTGAACTTATTAAGAAAAAAGGAATTCAAAGTTACGAAGGGCATATTAAAGAAGCTGATGGTAATATTCACGATTATATTGTTAACAAAACTCTTATTAAAAATGATAAAAACGAGTTTGTTGGTATTTTAGGTGTGATGCAAAATATCGATAAACTTATTAAAACTAGTAAAGATTTAGCTGAAAGCGAAATTCGTTATAAAATTCTTTTCAACGGTATTCGTCAGCCTATTATTGTGGTTGACACTGTGGGAAATGTTATTGAATTTAATTCTGCTTCTGTTGAACTATTTGAACAAGATATTAATAATATTATTTCTCATAATGAAACATTCCCTGCACTTCAAATTGTTGACTTGCCTCTTATTAAATCAATATTAGAATCTGGGCTTACTCAAACTAGAAAATTAAAAATTAAAGTTCAAGGTCAAGATCGTTGGTATTTAGCTACAATGCAACCTATCAACGACTTTTTTGGTGAAAAGGTTGTGCAAATTATTTGCAACGATATCACTGAAATTAAACATTATCAAACTGAATTACTTGGACAAAAACGAAAAGCTGAAGAATCTAACAACTTAAAAACTGTTTTCCTTGCTAATATTGCACACGAAACTAGAACGCCTGCTAATATTATTAGTGGTTTTGTTCAATTAATTCAGAGTGGGCTTGCTACTGATAAACACAAAGATTATTTAAACCTTATATATTCTAATTGTAAAAAACTTCTTGATATCATTGATGATATCGTTGAATTATCAATGATTGAAACTGGACAAATTAAAATTAGACACGAAATTTGTAGTGTTAACAGTATTGTTGAAGAAGCATTTGCTTTTTTACAAGACTTTAATAAAGAATCTTGCAAAAATATTAAACTTTTAAAATCTAAACCTATCGATGATTATGATAGCTTGGTTTATGCCGATACTGTCTGTATAAATCAAATTTTTAAGAAACTTATTACAAATGCTGTTACTTTTACTGAAAATGGTGAAATTGAAATTGGGGTTTATATATTAAATAATCAAGTTTACAACAATAAATTATTTTCTCCTAAACTTTGTTTTTATGTTAGAGATACTGGTATTGGTATTCCTGACGATAAAATAAATGTTATTTTCGAACGTTTTCGTCAAGCTGACGAAGGTGCTTCTCGTCAATATGGTGGTAATGGTTTAGGGTTGTCTATTGCTAATGAACTTGTGAAAAGAATGGGTGGACTTATTCAAGTTAATTCTATTATTAATCAAGGATCAACTTTTACTTTTAGTATTCCATATAATAAAGCAGAATTGTAGTTTTATGAAATTTTTATTTAAAAAAATATTACTTGTTGTTTTTATCTTTAGTAATTTTAATCTGTTTGCAGATGATACTAACGATATTAATTGTGATTCTTTGTTTAATTCTCTTATTAAAGAATATAACGAATATTTACCTAATGAACCTTTTGTTGCATTAGAAATTGCTGCTCAAGCAAAACAAATTGCCGAAGAATCTAATGATTCTAGCAAACTCGCTTTAGCTTATCAAAACATTGGACGTGGTTATTTTAAAACTAATGTTTATTATCTTGCAATGGAAGCTCAATTTAAGGCTTATGAAATTTTTGCTAAAATCAATCAATTAGATAATATGGCTTTGTGCCAAATTGATATTGCTCAAACTTATTATGAACAAGAAGTGTATGAACTTGCTGAAGAATATTGTTCTAAAGCTGTAGTGATTTGTCGTGATAATAAATTCCTTGATATTCAAGCTAACGCCCTTTCGCTTTTAGGTAGAATATATATGAGAACTGATGAAGAACAAGCTTTAATTAATTTAGTTTCTGCTCGTAATATTTATACTGATTTAGAAAATAAAGATAAAGTTTTAAGTGTTAATCTTCAAATTGCTCTTGCTTATTCGCACTTAGACAATATGGATAGTGCTATTTATATCCTTGATGATTGTATTGAACAATTTCTCAAAATTGGAAACAAACTTGACATTGCAAAAACTTATCATACTTATGCTCGTGTATATTCTTTTAACGATGAGGTTAATAATGCTGTTAGATATTATTTAAAAGCATACGAATTTTATCGTCAATCTAATGATACTCATAATGCGCTTTCTATGAAAGCTAGATTAGCAATTCTTCAATTTGATAATGATTATATTATTGATGCGCTTTCTAATGCTGAATCTGCTCTTAAAGGTGCTGATCAAGAAGAATTAAATACGGGAATTCCTGAACTTGATATTAAAAGTCAAGTTTGTCAAATCCTTTACAAAATTTATCAACGTAATGGCAATAATGATAAAGCTCTTAAATATTGTATTCGTTATGCTAATATTAACGATAGCATTTATATTCAAAAGAAAAAAGAACAATTTTCTGAATTTCAAGTTAGTTTAGAAAGTCAAAAACAACAAAAATTAATTGAAGATATTCAATATCAAGCCGAACGTGATAAATTTGAATTAGAACGTCAACAAAACAATAGAAATATTGTTTTTTTAGTTGTTTTTATTCTTTTAGTTATTGTTGTGGTTGCGTTTGTTATTTATAGAAACAAAGAAAAAAACAAACTTAACAAACAACTTTCTGACTCTAATACTAAAATGTTAATCGAAATTCAAGAAAAGAAACTTGCTGAAGCGGAACTAAAAAATAGTGAAGAAAAATATCGTTTATTATTTAGAAAAACTCCTGTTGGAATTGTTCAATTTACTGAATCTTTTATTATAACTGCTGTTAACGAACGTTTCTCTGATATTTTTGAAATCAAAAATCAAAATGTTATTGGTAAAGAAATTTTCTCTATTATACCTCGTGAAATTTTTAAAGGTTTTGATATTTCTGCTGATGATCAGGGTTCTAAAATGTTTAAACAAGAACACCAAATCAATACCGAATCAGGCGTTGTTTATGTTTCAATTTCGCTTAAACCTTATCATTACAACGCTGGTCGTGATATTGAAAAAGGTGGTATCATGATTGTTGAAAATATTACCGACCGTAAACTTGCTGAACAAAATGCTTCGGATTTAACTGAAAAACGTGCTTCTATTATTAATCAATTGCCTGACGTTATTTTAAAACTTGACGAAAATGGCACTTTTACTTACGCCCGTATTCCTAACAATCCGGACGCTATGAAACAATATTGTGGGCGTAATTTAAGAGATAAATTCAGTGCTGACATCCTTTTGCAATTTTTAGTTGCTTTCAATAACGTTAGAAAATCTGGTGAAACTCAATTCGTTGAATATAAAGTTGATAAAAATAACGAAGATGGCAAACCGTTATACAATGAAGCTAGATTTATTAATGCTGATAACAATTCGGTTTTATTAATTATCAGAGATATTAGTCGTCAAAAAGAAGAAGAAAATTCTTTAAAGAGTGCTCAAATCGATGCTGAATCGGGTAGCAGAGCTAAAAGTGAGTTCTTATTATCTATTACCGATGATGTAAAACAACCTTTAGATAATATTCTAAAAATTGCTGAAAATATTTCGGCTAATAATTCTCAACCTGAATTATCTAATGATATTTCTACTATTTTAAAAAATGCTTCGTCTATTAACGAAACTTTCACTGATTTTTGGAATCTTTCGCGTATCGAAGCTGGCAAAAAATATTTATACATTAAATCTGCTAACATTGTTCAAATTGCTAACGATGTGTTTAAAATTTTTGAAAAGCGTGCTAATGAAAAGAATTTAGAATATAGCATTAATATTCAAGATAATATTCCTAAACAACTTAAAATTGACGAAGTGCGTATTCGTCAAGTTTTATTTAATATTATTAGTAATGCTATCAAATATACTGATGAAGGGTTTGTGAGAATTGACATAAACTCTCAAAATGTTTCTAATAATATTATCAATTTATTAATCAATGTTTCGGATTCTGGTGTGGGGCTTTCTTCTGAACAAACTGATTCTATTTTTAATTCTGATAATAATAAACGTTCAAAAGGTATGGAACTTACTGCCCATTTAGTTGAACTTATGAATGGTTCTATTTCTGTTAATAGTGCTATTGGGCAAGGTAGTACTTTTTCTGTTATTATTCCTAATCTTGATACTAATATTGATCTTAGTAAAGAAAAATCTGAGGTTAACACTGATATTCTTAATCAAGATCCTGACAAAATTGTTAATACTTCAAGAAAAAAGAAAAATGATTCTTTGAAAGATTTTGTTGATTTATTAAAATCTTCGCTTATTCCCGAATATAAATCTTTAAAAAAGACTGTTTCTTTTGATGGGTTATTAACTTTTATGGAAAAATTAAAGGAAATTGCTGTTTCTTATGAAATGCAACAAGTTGAAGTTACTGCTGATGCAATTATTCTTAATATTAAAAACTTGGATATTAGTTCTATTACTCTTAATATTAGAAAACTTGAAAACTACATTACTGAATTAACTAAATAGTTATTCTATAATTTGTAGATTCATAGTATTTTGATTGATAGATAAATTGTGCTAGCTCAAAAAATATTGAAGAATACCTGCTAATCCTCCAAGTATAGCTCCAACTAATATTAGTTTCCATTCATCTTCTTGAAAGGCTGGTCGTAAAAAGTCGATGAATTTTTTGGGTGGCAATGAAGCCATTTTAGAGCCTATTGTATTTTGTATGTCTAGTGTTTTTTCTGCATAAGGAAACATTATTCTTATATATACTGGCATTTCGCACATTAATTCAAACAATGCTACACTTTTAAATTCTTTTATTTTGTCTGATGGTAATAATAGTTTTACAGTAAAGGGTAATTCTCTAAATATTTTATCTATTGCTACTGATACTTCTGTTTCCATTATAGTTTGAATCTTTGTGTTGTTGCTACTTCGAAATATTGCATTAAATAGATTTTCTACTGTTAATATCTTTTCTGAAATAATTTGTGCATAACGATAAGATTCTTCTTTTTGGCGTTTTAAAAATAATCCCCACAATACTATAGGACCAAATTTTATTGGTTCGATTGGTTCAAATATTAACTTTATTGCCAAATAGTTGGTTATATATCCAATAAATATTCCATAAGTTAAAAACATTATCCAATGATTTGTATACATGGAAGTAAATATTTGACCTATGCCAAACAGCATTCCTAAATATAATCCTGATACTTCTATAAAACGAAATTCTTTTCCTCCTAAATCTAAAAATATCTTATTTATTAATGATTTATCTTCTTTTAGTGATGTTATTGCCAATGATTTTAAATCTATTAAATCATCAATATTATTTTTGATTTTTGCCATAGAGTTCTCTACTATCTCTGGCATCATTTGAGCTAATGAGTTTTCTATTTGAGTTTTTATTTTATATGAAGAATGTTCCCAAATAAAAGGCATACGCGAATGCATTACCTTTTTAGTTATTTGTTTGCTTAATGATATGAATTGCTCTTTACATATTTCTGATACTTCTTTAGGCTCTAGCTTTGAAAATACTTCTGACGTTTTAAATAAATCTCTTGTTAATAAATCAACTGATTTACTCGCCATTTTGGTTGTTTTTGATGGTATTATTCCTTGCCAACCAAATGGGCGAATTCCAAAATAGTCGATTGGGTAAAATGTCATTTTTATTGCTAGTACATTAGTTATGTATCCTATTAATCCACTGATTAAAGGCATTAATATATATACATAATTGTTGTACAAATAATCTAATGTCATTTTATTCTACTATTTGAGCATTTATTTTTATCACTACTATATCATGTCCTTTACTTGGACTATTGGTTACTAATGAAATATATTTTGTTACATTAGATACTTTCATATCTTCTGAATTAAAAAATATTGTTATTGTTCCTATTTCACCTGGCTTGACGATTGGTGTTTCTATTTTATAAGAAATACAAGTCGATAAATTTCGTATTGCGCGTATTTCCAATTCTGATTGTCCGATATTTTTATACCTTAATTTTTGATATTTTGTTTCTCCTTTATGTATTTTATTATAATCTATTGTATTCCCATCTAATAATTCAATCAATGGTGGGGTTTGCTTTTGTTTCTCGGTATATTTTTCTGATACTATGGATTTAAAATGAAGATTATATTTATAAGTATTTACTAATATTCCTGCATCAAAATCAACATAATCCCACTTATTCAGTTTCGATGAATTTAATTCTACTTTTATTTCTCCTTTTTCTCCGGGTTTTAAGATTTTTTTGCTTACTGTTATAGTCAAATAGTTGGGGATATTTTCTATATCGGGTTCTACTACTAAATTACTTTTGGTTGGATTATAGATTTCTACTGATTGTTTAAAATTTTCTCCTTTTGTTACTTGTCCAAAGTTGATTGTTGTTTTTTTAAGTCGTAAATCAAAAAAAGAATATGGATATTCCGACGAAATTGGTTCTTCTCGTGGGATTACATTCCCTGATATATACAATACATTTTGAACATTTTTACTGTTACTATTTACTGTTATACTTTTCGTAAACATACCTGGACGGTCGCGGGGATCAAACGTAACATCTACATATCCTGAATTATTGGGTTTTACTGGTTCTTTGCTCCATGCTGGTGATGTACAGCCACACGATGTATATACCGAATTTAATATCAATGGTGCTGTTCCTACATTTTTATACACAAAGCGATGTGTTATTGCGCCATCTAGTTCTCCTATTGTTCCAAAATCATATTCTATTTCATTAAATTCAATTTTTGCTTCGCTTTGTGAATATACTTTTAATGTTAATAATATGAATATTGTTAAAATTATATGTCGCATATCTATGTAGATTTTTTATTGAGATTATTGAATAAGAATATAATTTGTTGTTTGGATTATATTCCTATTTCATAAACGTCTAACGTGTTGTTATAATATGTTGGTACAAATAATAAATTTTGGTCGGCTAGATATTCAAAATACGATGAACTTACACTATCTGATGAATTTATTATTTTTATACATTTAGTTTTAGTTGTTTTATAAATATTGCCATAATTATCGCTCACTATAAATATTGAATCATTATGTGCTTTTAATCCTTGTGGGGTAAATGGTAAATTTGTAAATCTTTTTTTATTTCCATTTATTGAGTTTATTATATATATCGAATTGTTGGCTGCTACGGCAATGTTTACATCACTATTACATAACCCATTGCTACTTGTAAATGTTGAATCTTTTATAAATGGCTCAACATAATTTTTATTTATTTTGTAGATATAACCATTGCTTGCATCTGTTACAAAGATATTGTTATCCGCATCTGATACTATATCTTTTAGATTTTGTGAATTATATATATTTATATCCTTTTCTGTTGATTCTTTATTTATATTATATACTATTATATGATTACCATCTGTTATATATAACTTTTGTTCTACAACTGCCATTCCTTGTGGGTGGTTTAATGTTTTTATTGGTAATGTATCTATTATATTTCCATTTAAAAACACCCTTGTTATATATCCTCCACTATTATTCTGATTTGATACATACAGTATACTATTTTCATTATCTACAACAACTGATTGGGGGTTAGAATAATTGGGTACTGACTTTATTTTGAATATGCCTTTTTTAGGTGAATTATTATTTGATTTAAATAAATATTCATAATCAGATTCTTCGTATCCTATTTCTTGTTCACTATTTGATAAACAAGATGATAATAAAATGCTTATAACAAAGGCAATTATTAAATGCTTCATGAATGTGTCTAATTGGTTTACTTAGGAGTTTATCCAAAATAATGCCACAAATGTAATAAAACTTATTTATATTTTATTATTGTTAATTATAATCTGATATGTTTATTTTTTGAAATATATAATTTATAGTTTCCCCAAATATGTATTTTCTCGTGGTACTGTAATATTATTTTTTATGATATCAAGTGCTTCATTAAAATCTGTTAGCATTTCGTATGGATATTTACTATAATCGTCTCCTGTACTATTTATAATTATGATTTTGCCTGCTCCAAAGTTTTCGGCGGTTGTTATTCCTGCTATTGAATCTTCAAATACTAACACTTCGTTGGGGTCCAACAACATTGAATTAGCTGCTTTTATAAATATTTCTGGATTGGGTTTACTTTTAAATGTATAATTATTATAAATATATCTACAAGGCATAAACCATTTCTTCAGATTATATCGTTGATAATAAAATTCTGAATTTTCTTGATCGCTACTGGTTGCTATTGAAGTGGGGATAGAGGTTTCTAAACAATAATTAAATAGTTTTTCTACGCCATTTGCTAGTTGTAGATTGTCTTCTATTACTAATGTGCGATATATTTTTTCTTTTTCTGAGGCTAATTTATTGATTTCTTCTAATGTAAGGTCTTGCTTAAAGAGATATTTCATTATTTCTGCATTGGTTTTTCCATGCATATTGTCTCTTATTTCTTGTTCGGATATGTTTATATTATATTTCTCTAAAAATATATTCCATGCTTTATTGTGATATGCGGTATCCCAAAGTATTGTTCCATTTAAGTCGAATATTATACCTTTTATGCGTGCCATAGTATAAATGTGTTGTTTTTACAAATTTACTGCAAAATTCAATTCACATAACTTATTTTTATGATTTTTTTTCATAAAAATGAAATAAATATCTATTCTTGGAGTTTATTTAATAGGTTTATATTTCTATGATTAATTAATATGAAACACATTAAATTTTTAATTTTATTTATTTGTTCTTTTTACACAACTTCATTGTTTGCTCAACATCATTATCATTTTAAAAATCTGCCTGATTATGATAATAAAATGTGGCATTTTGGATTTACTGTTGGCTTTAACAATATGAATTTTGGTATTGATAAAAGTGACGACTTTTTTGAAATCAACAATATTTATGGTATAGAAGCTAAAAAATATACGTGTTTCCATGTGGGACCGGTTTCTAATCTGCGTCTTAATAAATATTTTGATTTTAGAATGTTGTTTGACTTATCTTTTAATCAACGTGATATTATTTACAAAATTGGAAATACTGATAATTTAACTGAAATTAATTCTCAAGTAATGAAAATTCAGAGTACTATGTTAGAATTTCCTTTCCACTTTAAATATCGTGCTGAACGTATGAACAACTTTGCGCCTTATTTAATTGCTGGTGGCAACATTAAATATGATATTTCTGCAGCTAAACAAGCTGACAATGGTGAAGAAACCATACGTTTAAACACTTTAGATCCTTGTGTAGAATGGGGTGGGGGATTTGATTTTTATTTAACCTACTTTAAATTGTCGATTGAATTAAAATATAGCAAAGGACTTTCTAATGTGCTTAATTACGATAATACTCAATATTCTAACGCTATTAAACGTCTAGAAAGCAATGCCTTTGTTATTTCTTTCCATTTTGAAGGGTAAGACTTTTTATATTGTATAAAAAAAAAACACGCTTACTTTGTGTAAACGTGTTTGATAATCCAATAAATGTTTAGAGGTTTTAAAAATTAGTTAATACTTTTGCGTCATTATACACAACTATCCATTTGTCTTTATAAAATCTAACTAGATTTACTTTTGTTTTATTCTTTCCAAATTTCTTTAGTTTTTCTGTTAAATCACTTGGAAGATTTTGAAATGCTATACCATGTTTCCCATACAGCAACACCCAGCCATCATTATGTAGAGTAACTTCGCGTAGCGTAACTTGTTTCTTATTCAATTCTGATAGTTTCTCTATCATTTTGTTGGGAAGTCCTTTCGCTATAAAACCGTTGTTGCCAAATAATGTTATACGTTGATTTTCGTTTTCTATATCTATTGCTTTTATTGGCTTTTCTTTCTTTAATATAGTTTCAAAATCTTTGTTTGCATATTCTGGCAACGATTTAGATGTATAAGATTTGGCTCCATATACAACCGACCATGTGGTATCGTTTAGCATTATGGCTTTATTTATATTGGTGCCCTTTTTATTTAGGTCTAATATTAGATTTTCCAATTCCGTTGGTAAATAACTATAACTAAACCCTATATCTCCATATAATATTAGCCAATGTCCATCTGAATTAAAAACAATATCATGTATTTCTACCTTTTTTTCTGATATTTCTTCCAATTCTTTTTTGCAATTTTCTAGCAATTTATCTGATATTGCGCTGTCTTGTGCGCTTACTCTTATACTCATCATTATGAGTATTAGTAGTAATATTTGTTTTAGTTTTATTTTCTCTTTCATATTTTTTAAAATTGTTTATTGTTGCTTCTTTTATAATTAGACAAATATTTTAATTCTCACCCCTAAACATATCTACAAAAAAAAGTCTGTTTCAAATAATATGAAACAGACTTTATAAAAAAAATAGAGGGATAAAACTATATTTAATTCATTGTTATTTTACGTCATCAATTTCTAGGGTAACAATTGTTTTGTTCAACAATTGATAAGAAATTTCACCAAATGCGTAAATACCGTTTTGGTCAATCTTTTTACCTTCAAAATCACCTAACATAAAATATGATGTACAAGCGAAACAAATTGAAACCTTATTTTGTTTTGCTGCTATACGTTGATTAAATTCTGTTTGATAATCATTTTCTGTTTTTATCAAATAGTATTTATCATTTTCGTAAACAGGACTAAAAAATGCTGCTTCGCCTTTATCTACATTAACGTATTTAATATCACGATTTACTAGAGCTCCGTTCATACTTGTAATCATTTGAGGGAATGCTCCGTTTGGAAGTTTTACACTATCCAAATAATCTGCTATATTGCCTGGTTTGCCATTGATTAAACATTCGCTTTGAACAAATCCTGATTTTGGGAATACTAATTCTGCTGAATTGGTGTCTATTTTATCAAAGTTCATGATTTCTGTACGAGCTATTTTGTCTTTTGGCAATTTTATGTGCATTACTGCTGCGCGCTGATCGGTCAATTCTCCATCGGTTCCGCAGATTGACATACATTTTACTTTGCCAAAATCTGCAAATTTGCAACATGCTACATATCCAATAACTGGGTTATTAAATATTCCATCAAATGTTAATGAATTGTTGGCAAAAGCATAATATACTGGTGAATCTATTGGAAGAATTATTATAGAAAATCCATTATCATAAGAATTTTTTACTACGTCTTGTATATTTCGTTCATCTAGACTTTCGATATTTGCTCCTGCTGCTATATCTGTTAAATCATCTACATATATTTTATCGGTAAATACTTGACCTGTTTTATCTACACAATATGGTGATGTTCCGCCAATCCATTTTCCACGTGGAAGTCCACTTAAATTTTCTGCACTTCCTGATAAATGTAATATTTTACCTTGACGAATAAAATTGATTACTTCTTGTTTTGTATATAATTTATTTTCCATAATTTACCATGTTTTAAAGATTTCTACAAAATCAGCTTGTACTGCTAATGAATATTTTAAACAAAGATCATATAAATCTTTTACTGCTTTATCGATATTTGTTCGTCCGTAAGAAATATCTTTTCTTAGCTGATAAATTCTTAACTGCAATACGTAATTCTTAAATTCGTATTGTATGTCTCCTGTTATTAACTTGGTCCATTCTGGCCTCGTTATCGGAGGAATGGGTTGTGAAAATTGCATTGGCATAATTCTGTGTTTTAAGTTTTGATAAAGTTACTGCATAAAAAAATAAAAGTCAATAGTTAAATTAAAAAAAATGAAAAAAAATGTTGTTTTTTTTAGTGAGGAGAACTTTTATGCTACTATATCAACTAGTTAGGCTTTCGTTTTTTTTCTATTGGGATAGGTTTTTTATTGAAATGATAATTGATATTATTGAATTGTTGTTAATATTTTCTTCATATTCAATTTTATCAATTATCATTTGGTAATTTTTATTTAAAAATGCTGTGTTGTTAAATGATGTTTGATAAAAGCATTTTCTTTATTTATTATTTTGTCATAAATATCTCGTGTATACATCTTTTTTACATTACTATCTGTTAACACTTGACATAATCTTTTGGCTTCTGTAAAGTTTTCAAATATTGTATTTAATATCACTAAATTATAAATCATTGCATATTTAGCATTCTTTTGTTTTTTATCACTAAATGAATAAGCATCTGCCACCTTTTGAAAATGTTTAAATACATCTTCCATTGCTAATTCTGTTGTTGCAAGGCCTCCTTGGGGAGTGATATTTGAAAACAACGCTCTCATTCTATCTGGCATTAATCGTTGTGTTGATGAATATTCATTCTTTTTATTATATAAAAATTCTAACGAATAGGCCTCTTCGTATGGATAATACACATAATTTTGATTTATTATATCTTCTATTTCATAAACACATTTCATCACTTCATCATTAATAATTTGGTCTTTAAACACTTCTCTATTGTTTTTAACATATTCCATAGCTTGTGCAGGATTATCATATTCTCTTTCAGGAATAAATGATTTAGGAGCGTGACTTTCATCAATATTAGAATAATATACTTCAGTAGGAGTTTTAATGTTCCATGTGTTCACCATCGAATAATTTACTATTCCTTGAAATGTGGTTACTTTAATAGGATGACCTTCGCGGTCGCGTGTTTCAATTATATTTTCTTTAACGCCAAATCCTTCAAATATTAAACTTTTTAATTCTAAATTGATTTTGATATAAGCAGTTTGATTATTTTCGCTACGATTCCAACCATCAAACACTAATTCATCATCAATTTTACTAAATCTAACATGACGTTGAACTTGATTATCTGCAGCGCAAACCAATGAATAATTTCTTTCATTAGCAGGTACATAATATCTTGGCAAATGACGAG
The DNA here is from genome assembly GCA_024413595.1 of Bacteroidales bacterium. Taxonomy (GTDB): domain Bacteria; phylum Bacteroidota; class Bacteroidia; order Bacteroidales; family UBA3824; genus UBA3824. The sequence continues at coordinate 28,253 of JAKSUC010000020.1, read as the reverse complement.
TTTTTATTATAAATTTTTCAGAAGTTGTTCCATATTGTGCATTTGCTGTTAATATTATTAACAATAGTGAAAATAAACTAAAAATCTTTTTCATGGTATTTCTTATTAAGTTTTATCATTAAATTTATAGATACTTTATTTAATGACAAATAATAGGTATTGTATCCCTAAAACAAATATGTTAAAAAAATATAATAAAAAAGGTCGGTACAAAGTGCCGACCTTTTTTTATTTATTAAAACTATTATTAGTCAATAACAGATTTAAAAGCTTCGTTTTCGATGAATTTTAAGAATTCAACATCAGTTTTAGCGTAGTCTTTCCAGTAAGAATCTTTTTTGCAAGCATCTTTAAGGTTAGATACTACGTCATCAACTTTACCATCTCTAGCAGCGATTACTGCTTTTAAGTAAGAAACAGCAGCTTCTTCGCTATCAACGCTATTGATTGTTGAATTAGCATCTTTGTTGCTCTTATTTAATAATTGAGCTAAAGATTTGTTGAATGATGGAGTAGAACCAAAGTTAGAAACAGCTTGTGCATATTCACCATCTTTAATGTTAAGAACACCTAAGTTGTAACCAGCTTCTTCGTTACCACCGATGTTTTTAGCTTTTGTGAAATATTCTTTTGCTTTTTCTGTATCACCTTTTGCAAGTGCTACAACACCTAAGTTGTTGTAAACAGCTGCTTCGTTGCTATTTAATTCATTAGCTTTGTTAAGGTTTTGTTCTGCTTTATCTAGTTTATTTTGTTTCAAATAAACATTACCAAGATTATTGTAACCTCTCCAATCTTCTGGGAAACGTGAAACGTAGTTTTCTAGTACGTTTTGTTTTGCATCTAAATCAGCAAGTTTACTTGTTGAAGCATATAAAGCTTCATCTTGTGTTAATTCAGCAGGATTTTCTTTAGCTAACTTAGCGATTTCATCTTCAGTTTTTTCAGCTGATTGACAAATAGCTTTGATTTCTGATCTACGAAGTTTTGGAAGAATATCTCCTTTAAGATCTGTGTAAGCTTCAGAAATGTTTTTGATTTCTCTTTCACGAACTACTGGATCAGAATACATTGATAATACTCTTAAGATAAGAGCTTTATCTTTAAGTTCTGATTCTTCTGTTGCTTTTTTGAAACCGTCCCAGTCTTCTGCTGCTGTTGTTTGACGTTGAATAAAGTTGTCAGCTTGTGTGCCTTGAACTTTTTTCAATTGGTCTTTAACAAAGTTTACAGATGTTTTACCACGACCATCTACCAATTTAGAGTTGATGTCTTCTGGACCATCTGGTGAAGCATAACTTGCTACTTGAATAGATTTAAGTTCTGTTTTGTCATCGTTTGCTACATCAGTAACAGCTTGAACGAATGATTTTACATCATTTTTCTTCTTTTCAGAAGAAGTCATGTCTGATTTTTGCATTGGGTAGAAGACAGTTAAATCTTTTGTTGTTTCGCTACTTGTTGGTTTTGCAACTTTTGCGTCAATTGTTCTACCTGCACCATTATCGCCTACGGTTCCGTTGTCTACTTTTAGACCTTCTTCAACCAACAATGGAGTTACGATTACACCATCTCCAATTTTGAATGCTGTTACTAATTCAGATTCGCCATCTTTTGTTGCTTCAAAAGATAATAATAAATCTGATTTTTTGAAAGCATCAACATAATCAACAGTGTCTTTGTATGTGTAAGAACCACCGTTTTTGTAACTGATTGTTGTGTTGTTGTCTTTAACCTTTTCTCCTTGAAGTGTTGCACTCTTTAGTTTTACTTCTTTGGTTTCTGTTGTAGAACTTAATGATGGAGTGCAAATTAAGTAAGCATTCTTGTCAAAGTATTTTGCTGGGAATGTTACTGTAATGCTTACAGGTACTTTGCCTGCGTGCATTTCCAATGGATTAGGTTCAATACTTCTTTGAATTAAATTGGCGTTGTCAGCCATTTTTTTCAAACCGTTACAGCCTCCTGCTACAAAGGCTGTGGCTATCATTAATGCCAGATAGTTAACAGTTACTTTTTTCATAATTACTACAATATTAATTTTTGTATTTAACATTACCGCAAATTTATGAAACTTTTTGCTTTTGCGAAATGTTTTTTGGTTTTATTTGAATATTTATTTTATTTTTTTTCGTTTTATACTGTTTTCCCGTCTTTTATTAAGCGTTGTTCTTTTATTTTTCCTATTATATATCCTATTATTAAGCCTAACATTAACTCTATAAATAATAGTGTATTATCTTCTTTTATTAATAGTTTGCTTATTAAGCCTATTATTATTCCTAGCAATACACCTATTAATATATATAGATTTTCTGTATATCCTTTTCGTTTGTATCCATGAGATTGAAGATGTTGCCAGATTAGTTCTGTTTCTTGTTCGTATTCTTGTCGACCTTTGCGTCCTGAATTTAACATGCGTGGATATTCATCTGATAATGTTACGAGCCTTTCTAATACCGATGAACATTCTGTACAATGTTCTGATTCTTTCTCTAATAGTTCTGCATATTTTTTTAATTGGTCGATTTCAAAAAATGCTATATCTTTTTTGTAGATTTCTTGTCGATGAAGGTCTATTTTTGCTTTTATTTCTGTTGCCGTCATCATTTTTTTATTTTTATACAAAATTAATAAAAAAAATAATTCAACAACTTTTTTTTAGAATTTTTTTTTTTGTTTGTTCTTATATTTTTTGTTTTTGTATTTTTGCGTTAACTTTTAAATCATATATTGTGGAAATTGAATTTTTAGGTACTGGCACATCTCAAGGTGTGCCTATTATTGGCTGTAAGTGTCCTGTTTGCAATTCTCTTGATTTTAGAGATAAGCGTATGAGAAGTTCTATTTTTATTAAGGTGAATAACAAAAATTTTATTATTGACACTGGACCTGATTTTAGATCGCAACTTTTAAGAGCTAAGGTTGATAAACTTGACGCTGTCTTGATTACTCATCCTCATAGAGATCATCTTTCTGGTCTTGATGATATTAGAGCTTTTAATTTTATTCAAGACAAAGTGATGCCTGTTTATGCTAATTCTAACACTATTGAACAGATTAATAAAGAATTTTATTATTGTTTTAAAGAACCTAAATATCCTGGTGTCCCTAATATTAAGCTTTTTACTGTTGGCGACCAACCTTTTTATTTTGATGATGTTAAAATTATTCCTATTAAAGCATTGCATTATAAAATGCCTATTTTAGGTTTTAGAATCAATAATTTTACTTATTTAACTGATGCTAGTTTTTTAGAAGAATCTGAAATAAATAAAATTATAGGTTCTGATGTATTTGTTATCAATGCTTTAAGAAAAAAAGAGCATTTATCACATTTTACACTTGCTCAAGCCTTAGATATTATAAAAATAGTAAATCCAAAACAAGCATATCTTACTCATATTGGACATCAAATGGGGTTTCATTCTCAAGTGCAAGATTCTTTGCCTAAGAATGTTTATTTAGCTTTTGATGGGTTAAAACTTAATTTTTAATTACTTTTTATTCAAATATTAAGATTTAAAAGATTTATAATCAAAATCTTTTAAATCTTAATTATTAATTATTATAATTCAAATTCGCTATTATTAATATTTCCATATTCCAACACCTTATATTTATTATCATCAGTGATTAATAATCGTGCTTTTAATTCTTTATAAACAGTAGGAATATTTTCTGAATCAATAGTTTGCCATTGTGATTTATTATTAATATCGCCTTTCCAATTGATATCAACAGAATAAACACACGCAGAAACATTAACTGTATCACCAACTTGTTTTTCTATTTTATCAACAATACAAAAAGTTTTAATATCACTTGTAGAAGGCATAAATTGATAAAAATTATTTTTATAATCAATTTCGTTTGTGTTTTGAGGTTCTGATATAGGAGTTAAAAATATTTCTTGAACGGCATTATTAACCTCAGATTCATTAATCTTTATAAAAGGAGAATTTTGATCAATAACAAATTTTTGAGGATACATAATATAAAGGTGTCGAACCGAATAATCAATCTTTGTTACATCGTCAGGTCCATTATTATCAAATTCGGCTGTATAAACTTCGGCTAATGAAGTAAGCACTTTGTTAATTTCATTAATATTTACTTCTTTTGGAGTTGTTCCACAAGACATCATTGTTAACACTAAACTTAATAGAAAAAGTTTATTTACTATTTTATTCATAACTAGATTTTTATAATTATCAGATAATTCAATTCTATATTTTTCAAATATACAAAATATCTAAATCATATAAAACAAAATAACAGATAAATTAACAACAAAAAACAATAGGTAATAATCAATATAATTCACTACATGTTATAATATTTTATGTTTACCATTAATTAACGGATATTTAATTAAAAAAGCTTTAGTAAGAAAAAATATCGTTTTACCTTTGTAGTGCAAAACAAAAGGAAAGTGACTTATTAAAACAAGCCACAAACAAATTCGAAAATTTTGCAATACGTTCTTTGAGAAATAATTTAACAATCTAAACTGATTATCAGTATTTTTAATGATAATAAAAATAAGTGTTAAAAATACATTTATTAAACATTGTTCTAATATGAACAAAATGAATAAGAATTAAAAAATAATGAAATCAACATCAGTTTAGAAACAATAAGTGAGCAAAGACGTTTACTATATCAGAAAGTTCTTTGAAAGAAAGCTGATAATTAATTAAGAGATTAAAAATAGTAAATATAAGAGGTTAAATTAATTTAGAGCAAAATGATGAAAATGATGAACAAGAAGTTTTTAGCAACGGCCGTTATGCTCAGCGTTGCAATTATCAATCCAGCTACAACTTATTGCGTTGACACTGACACTTTAAAATTTAACATCGAAAAGGCTAATGTAATGCCTGAAGAAGTTGAAGAAGAAATGGTTGAAAGTGAATTAAACATTGAACCTTGGATGATGAATGTTGAAGTTGAAAACAACGAAAACGTTTTAAATCTTGAAAGTTGGATGTTTGTTGAAAAAGAAAATGAAGAAATCGCTCTCAACGTAGAAGATTGGATGTTTACTTCTGAAGATGCTCTTGTTGAAAATCAAATTCAATTAGAAGATTGGATGTTAAATGCTGAAACAAACAACGAAACTGCATTAAACATTGAAGATTGGATGATGGAATCTGAAATCAATTGCGAAAGTCAATTAGTTATTGAAGATTGGATGACTCAAGTTGAAGATTTCAACGAAGCTGAATTAGAATTAGAAGATTGGATGTTTTAAAAACTTTTAAATTAAATCTCAACAATGGGTTGAGTAACATTCGGTTCCAAAGGGGAATCGAATGATGGTAGGCGGGTTAATCCGCTTTTTTTATGTCTTTTCTTAAAATGTAATCTATATTTGTTAAATATTTTATTACACTTGATTATTCCGCTTTTATTTTAAGCTTTTGTTTTTATGATTTATCTAAATATTGGTTTTTAATTGATAAAGTTGCTTAAAAATTCTAATATTTTGGGCAAAAATTGGCATTATTGTAATTTCAACATCACTTTTTTGACTAAATTTTAGGTCAGAACCTTTAATAAACATTAATTTGAAATTATGAATTTTATCCCAAATTTGCCGGACAAAAATGGTTTACTCGTGGGACGAATGCCATTAGAAAAACTTCATTCAATGATCGATAATATTTGTAAGTGTAATTCAAAAACTAAAACCTCTTTTATACTTCAAATATTAGATAGAATGCAACCCGTGCCAACCTCAACAATGGAAAAACCAATGCCAAAGACAATCGCGAAGAGGTTATATTTTTATTTGAAGGATATTAAAGTTTGTTACGCGTATACCAAATCTATTATAATAATCAAGAAAATAAACTAGTGGACGCCACCAATAAAGAAATGAAAAAGTGGGCATCAATTCAAAAAAATCGAAATAATAAGGGAAAGAAGTAAGTGTGAGTGGGTTGAGATTTTCTAACATTTGCGAGAACCATTACATTCAGGGTAAGCCGAGCAACTCCAAAACGAATTACCAATATTACCCCCACGTTTACAAATACGTTTAATCATAGGTTTTCCACACTTTGGACACGTAGGAGCACCCGTTTGTTGTTCTTGTTGAACTTTGAATGATAATCTTTCTGCGGTTAACGTTTCCGAAAAGCCTCCTTCTTGTTTAAAAGATTCAAGTTGATATTGTAATTGTTTGTTAAGCATTAATATAGTTCTGTTACATAATATTAATATGCAATTTGCAGTTTTTATTGAATCAGTAGAAGATAGCCATTCAGAATATTTAGATTTTTGAGTTAGAATATGAAGAGCACTCAAATGTTGAACGTCGTCTTTATATGTAGGTCGGTCTAATTGAATATAACTGACAATTTTGAATTCTTCAGATTTATTAGACCAAGGCGCAACGCCGTTTTTAATCAACCAATTAAAATAATCACTTGCTAATTCAGAAAAACTTGCCCGAGCAACGTCGGTTAGTTTCATTTCAGTTTCGCGAGAAGTGTTGTGACGAGAGTTCCCTTCGGCTATGTTTGCTTGTCCGGAACGTGCAGCTTGCGTCATTTGGTCATATTGACGTCCACAAGGATCGTTTTTGTAGTTTAGATAATTACTACAAAATTCTTGCGTGGCTAATTGAATAATGTTAGCCATAATCCATGAGTCTAACCAATAATATCCAGAAACTTTTATTTCCATAATATTGCAAAATTATTGCTTTTTTGAGTAAAAGCAATATTAATTATTAAATATTAAATATCGATATTTCGACATATCGATATATCGTAATTGTGAATTTTCGTAATTACGAAATTATGAAAATTTCAAAAAATATGAAATGTTTGATATAATAATTTTTTTTTTTTTAATAAAATTTAAAAGAATGCAGTAATAAGAAATACAATTAAAAGTAATGTAATAGAAATAATTAATATACTAGAAGTTGACATTACAAAGAAGAATTGAAAATTGATGTGTAAATAATATAAATAAATTATCTTATACAAAAAAACAATATAATACTCTTTTACGAGTATTATATTGTTTTTTTGTATAAATATGAAAAATAAAATTTATTCAATTTCGATAAGTTCGAAAGGAACGTTAACAAGTTTTTTGTAACGATTTCCAAGAGCTTTCATGTCTTCGTCAATAGATTCGTAATACCATTTAACTTTAACATCGCTTTTTTCAGCCACTTTTTGTAAAAGTAATATTACTTGAATAACTTGTTTGCTAGATGCTGTGTTAACATATTCGAGGTCAAATTCAAATACAGTCTGAGCGTTTGGTTGTTCAGCGTATTGTTTAATCCACTCCAACACAGGTTTATAAAAATCAAGGGCATTTTCAGGAACAGAAATCTTTGAAATTTTAAAGATGTTTTGTTCAGGATCTAATGTTATTTCCGGAGTGTCTTCTGTTTCCTCCAATATGAATTTTTCCATCACTTTGATAGTTAATTTTTTATTGTAACTGCTGTTTGTAATATATAAAATTGGTCTGTGTCGTTCATGTTCATGAACATATATTTAAGCGGTTTGTCGCTTTTGATTCTAAGGTCAGAAAAACCTAGACCAGTTTTTTTTGCGTCTGCTGTGTCAAAATCAAGAAGAATATCGTCGTAATAATCGCTTAATTCGTCTTTTGGCATTCCATTAACAAATTCTAATCGTTCTGTAATGGTTGCTTTTGATTCGTTTTTGATAATGTTTCCTGATGTTAATATTATGTCTTTGTTGGTTTGTCCCATAAAGAAAACTCCTGATACGCCAGCAGATGTGTTTTCTGCTTTGGAACCGTGTTTTATTATGTTTTGCAACATTTCTACCATTACGTTTGACACTTTAATGGTTGTTAATGGCATATTCATTCTGCCTTTTATTATTGCAAGCAAACTTAAAAGATTTTCTTGGTTGAAAAATCCATTAAAATATAATAATAGATTTTCTTCGTTCATTTGTTTGTGTAATTGTTTTACACTTTCAAGTGTGCTATGTGATTTTAGTGTATCGCCGTTTCCGTCAGCAACACCAAAGTTTTTATCAGTAGGAATTAAAGTTTGTAAATAGAAATAAGTGTATTCGTCGTCAAGTTTTTCAAAGTTGTAAAGAAGTTTGTTACCTGATTTTCTACTCATTTCAATTAGTCCAAGACCTGCTCCTCCTTTATCACTAATGCTACCAGCTGCTAAAATTTCGCGGTGAAATTTTTTTAAATCTTCTTGGTTAAGACTATTTATAGTGTCAAGTTTTTCTTGAAGATCTTTTATTTTGTTGTTAGCAACAATGTTACCTGTTGAAACGTAATATTTTTCACCGTTTTTTTGTATTGCAAATATTCCAGGATATTTTTCTGTATTTAGTGACGCTACTTCTTCTTGATGTCGTGCAATGTTTTGCAATCCTTCTACCATTATGTAGTAGATTCTTTTTTGCAAAGTGGATTGGTATGTTACTTTTGCAATGTTAGTGTCAGCTAAAAATAATATCTTTTTTGTGATATTATGAGTGAAATATCCACGATATACGTATTCAAAGTCATCGTTTGATATACGTTGAAATAGAGGATATGCTATGTCAAATAATTTAGAACCGGTTTCAGGTGTCATAGTGTATTGATTTATATAAAGTTTTTGTTTACTTTATTTGTTGATTTTTATTATATATTTTTACTTAAATATTGCAATAAAAATGCCAAATAGCGTTTTAAAATGTTGCTATTTATTGAATTTTTGAGTTATGGTTCTAAGTGTTTTGTTGTTAAAATTCTTCTAATGTGAATTTTTTTGCATCTTTTGCAGGTTCAATTAGTCTGATTCCTTTTCTTTCGTATGCAGGTTTGTTTATAATTGCTTCGATGTCGCGTAGTTCTGCAAAATTGATTTTTTGAAATTTGGTTGATATTATTGGTATTTCTTCTTTTTCTGGTTCGTTTGTTTGTTCTTCTGAATTATTATTAATGTTAGAATTGTCTTCTATTTCAAATTCTATTTCATCTTCTGTTTGTTGTATGGTATTTTCTTGGTTATCAGAATAATTTTCTGAAATATTGTTTTCAGCGGATGTGTTTTGATTATTGTTAATATTTTGATTATAAGATTGTGTTGGTGTAATTAAGTTTGTTGAAGTATTTGTATTGTTTTTTTGTTCTGATTCTTTTTTATATTGTTCTAATAATGAAGGAATTTTTACATTTTTTGCTTCATAAGGATTTGGGATAGCAGTTTTTTGGAAACCTGTTGCTATTAAAGTAACGCTAATATATTCACCAAGTTTATCGTCGTTAGATTGTCCCCAAATAAGGTCTGCATTTTCTCCTGCTGCATTTTGAACAAATTCGTTAATAAGGGTAACTTCGTCAAGAGAAGTTTCGTGTTCTGCAGATGATACAATATTAACTAGTATATTTTTTGCGCCTTTAATGTCGTTGTTGTTAAGTAGTGGAGAGTTTAACGCACCTTTTACAGCATCAATTGCACGGTCATCTCCTTTAGCTTTTGATGTTCCCATTAAAGCAACACCACTTTGTTTCATAACAGATTTAATGTCTGCAAAGTCAACGTTAATAGTTCCGTGTTCAGTGATAATTTCAGCAATACCTTTAGCTGCGGTGTTTAATATATTGTCGGCATTAGCAAAAGCTTGACGAGCTGGTTGTTTTCCAAAAATTTCTCTAATTTTTTCGTTGTCAATAACTAAAAGAGAGTCTACACTTTGAGATAAAGCTTCGAGACCAGCCAATGCTTGTTTTACTCTTTTTGGACCTTCGTATCTGAATGGAATAGTAACAATTGCAACAGTAAGAATACCCATTTCTAAAGCTGTTTTTGCGATAACAGGTGCTGCACCAGTACCTGTACCTCCACCCATTCCAGCTGTTACAAATAGCATTTTAGTGCTATTACCTAAAACGGCTTTGATTTCGTCGATACTTTCTATTGCAGCTTGTTTCCCATTTTCTGGGTCATTGCCAGCACCTAATCCTTCAGTAAGAGTCGCTCCAAGTTGGATTTTGATTGGAACTGGACTGGTATTTAGTGCTTGTTGGTCTGTGTTAGCAATAATAAAGTCAACGTTTTCCATTTTTTCGTTGAACATATAGTTAACAGCATTACCACCGCCACCACCAACACCAATAACTTTAATGATGTTGCTTTTGGTAGGCATTTCGTATTCAACTATTGTATCGTCGTTTATTGGTTCAATTTCTATATCCATGTTACGTGCTTTTTGAGGTTTATACTTAAAATTTATTTAACATCATCAGGTTCTTTAAAGAAGTTGTTAGCAATTTTTTTAAAGAATGTACTGATACTACTAGATTTGTTGGTTGTTTCTTCTTTTTTATCTTTGTTTTTGTTATTGTTGTTGTGTTGATTATCTAGTGTTTTTTTTGATTCTTCTTCTTTTTTTCTGATTTTGATATAATTGTCAACGTATTCGAATCCTTTAATAATTAAACCGTAAGCGGTAGAATATTTAGGAGAATTGATAATGTTGTTGCTGTTATTTGGAAATCCAATTCTAACATCTAATCCTAATCTGAATTTGATAAGTTGAGCTATATTTTTTAAAGAAGCAGAACCTCCAGTAACAACAATTCCAGCCGAAAGATTATCTTTAGGAAAATCAGGACTGTCAAGTTCGTAGGCAATCCCCCCTAAAATTTCGTCAACTCTAGCGTTTATAATGTTTGCAATATTAGTAAAAGGAATTTCTTTGCTATCTCGTCCGTTGAAAGATTTGATAGAAGCTACCTTTTTGTCAAAATCTTTTTGAGATAAAGCTGCGCCAAATTGAATTTTAAGTTGTTCAGCTTGACGTTCAAGTACAGAACATCCTTTTTTTAAGTCGCTAGTAATTACATTTCCACCAATAGGAACCACAGCAGTAGTAATAGTAACATTGTCTTGAAAAACAGCAATATCGGTTGTGCCTCCACCAATGTCAGCAACTAAAACTCCAGCTTCTTTTTCGTCTTGCGTCAAGACGGCTTCTGCTGTAGCCAATGGTTCTAGAATAAGTTTGTTAATATTTAACCCCGCCATGTTAATGGCTTGTTTAATATTTTTTACTGAATTTTCTTTTCCAATAATAACATAAAAAGTACCTTCGAGTTTTTTTCCATTACAACCTTCGGGGTTTAGTTTTACATTAACGTTGTCAACTTTGTATCCTTGAGGAATAACATGTATAACTTCTTCCCCTTGGTTAGTAGACATATTGTATAATTCTCTAGTTAGTTGGTTAATGTCTTCGTCAGTGATAATGTTGTTTGTAATAGCTTTAGAATGTCGATTTGTAACGCCTCTAATATTACGTCCTGCTATGCCAACAAAGACATTTTTGAATGTAACTTTTGTAGCATTTTGACATTTTTCTACAGCTTCTTTAACAGAAGCGCAAACTTCACCAATATTTTGTACAGAGCCTCTAATTACGCCTTTAGATTCGGCTTCGCCAATTCCAAGAATTTCAATTTTGCCCTGTTCGTTTCTTTCTCCAGCAATAGCCACTGTTTTAGTGGTTCCGATATCAATTGCTGTTACTATTTGACGCATAATGTAAATAATTTAAAGTTATATTTTTATTTTTTGCAAACAATCTGGTTTTTATATTTAACGCTGATTTGTTTGTATTTGTCCCACCCAGTTTTTTTTAATCCGTTAAGGAAAAATGATTTTAGGTAGTAAAGTTTTCTATCGTAATCGTCAATAGATCCAAGTTCTAGAATTTGAGGTCCAACCATTGGAATAATTTCAAATTCGTTAAGATTGTTAACGAATATTTGTTCTACTTGGTCAGTCCAAAAATCATCGTTTTTAATTAGTTTAGCTAGTCTATAAAGTTCAACGATTTTAGAATTTTCAAAGTCTTCGTTGTAAACGTTATATGTTTTTTGTTTGTTAAAGTCATAATTTTCTTTAATAAATCCATTTGCAACAATAACTTTGGGTGCATATTTTGTTGATATTGGGAAAATGGTCCCGTCTTGATCAATATAGAAACATTCGTTGTTTCTGTTAATTACTTCAAGAACAGGTATACGTTGTTGAATTTCTATTTTTAAATGACCATTAATAGTTTTGTATACAACAACGTTTTTAATGTATGGCTGTTGTTTGAGAAAATTTTCAATTTCAAACAAGTTAATGTCACACATTTTATATCCCAAAATATCAGGATTAACGCTATATATTAGTTGAAAAACATCATTATAATCAATAAATTTAATATCTGTAGAGTCGTCAATTAGTATATCAACATAATCACATCTAGTTTCGTGAAATTGTGATGATGAATACATAACTGCGCCTGCAAATGTAATTGCAAATATAATTTTAATAATATTTTTAGCGTTAATCTTCAATTTTTATTGTTTTATTGTTTGCTAAATTCATCAACAAATGGTTTTATTAATTTGTCGATATTTCCAGCGCCCAAAGTTAATAAAATTTTCGTATTTTTTTGTCTTATAAAGTTAATTATTTCATCATTATTATTTAAAATAATAGAATTTTTATTATTCATTAGGTTTGCTATCATTTGAGAGTTAACTCCTTCTATTGGTTTTTCTCTTGCAGGATAGATGTCTAATAAAACTACATAATCTAATAAATCAAGTGCTTTTGCAAATTCTACGGCAAAATCTCTTGTTCTTGTGTAAAGATGTGGTTGAAATATTCCTGTGATTTTTTCGTTAGGGAATAGTTCTTTAACAGAATTTATAGTTGCTGTTAGTTCTGCAGGATGGTGTGCATAATCATCGATATATACAAAGTCTTTGGTTTGTATTTGTATATCCATTCTTCTAACAACTCCTTTGAATGTTTCTATTCCTTTTTTTATGATTGATGGTTTTATTTGTGCACATTGTGTGGCTGCAATACAAGCCATTGTGTTTTCGATGTTTACTTTTCCTCTTGCTCCAATGGTTATATCTTTTATTATTCCTTCTGGTGTATGTGCATCTATTGTATATTTGCCGTCGTTAAGACGAATGTTTGTTGCATAATAGTCGGCTGATGTGTTTGTGTCTGAATATGTAAGTTTTTTTATTCCATCAGTGTTTATTTTGTCTTCAATTTTTTTGTTGACAATAACAAATCCTTTTTTGTGTGTTGATTGAACAAAGGAATTAAATGTTGTTATTATGTCTTGACGATTTTTATAAATGTCTAAATGGTCAGCGTCAACGTATGTAACAATTGTTATGAATGGATTTAACCATAAAAATGATCTGTCAAATTCGTCGGCTTCTGCAACTAATAGTGTATCGGAATTGTTTATGTTTTCTTTGTTTTTTGGAATTATTAAATTGCTATTAATGTTTTTTGAAATTCCACCAAGAAAAGCAAAACATTCGTTGTCTGATTGTTGCAGTATGTTTGCAATTACAGAAGAATTTGTTGTTTTTCCGTGAGTTCCAGAAACTGCTATTGTTTTGTAACAATTTGCAATCATTCCAAGAACTTTTGCTCTTTTTAAAATACAATATTGACCTTCTTGAAAAAATTCAAATAGTTTATTGCCTTTTGGTATTGCAGGTGTAATAACTACTAATGTTTTTTTGCTTTCTAAAATACATTTGTCAGGTATTAAATCAGTATTGTCTTGATAAATTATATTGATACCTTCTGATTCTAATTGTTTTGTTAGATTAGAAGGAGTGAGGTCATAACCGAACACTTCAAGCCCGTAAGCGTTGAAGTATCTGGCTAAAGCACTCATTCCAATGCCACCTATGCCAAGGAAATAAATATATTTGATGTCTTCAAATTCGTTCATAATATGTATTATTCTTTATATTCAGTATTTTCTTGAAAGTTACATTCGTTTAAAGCTATTTCAGCTTTTTTAATTTCATTAGATATTTTTTCTGTGTCTTTACCTTTTATGATAGATTGTGAAATTGTATTTAAATATTCAATTGCAGTGGATATATTGTCTTGGCTATTAACAAATTTACGAATGTAATCGTAACGTTCTTTAATTAGGTTAAGTTTATATGCTTCAACTAAAGCGTGTTTTCCTTCGTAAGGTTGATAAACATATTTAGCTAGTTTTTCTTCGTTGAAACTTGCGTCTGGAACGTTTGTTAGAGCTAATTGAAAATCACTGAAAGAGTTGTTTAATAAATCGTTCCATCCTTTTGTGTCACTTTGCCAAATGTATTTTAAAGAATTAACTAAAAGTCCCATTACTTTTTCTGTGTCGAAACGAGGAACTTTAGTATATGATTTTATTTTTTCTCCAAAGTTTTCAAGTGTTGTGTCTTGACATTCTTGAAATTTTATTACAATTGAATTGCAGGCATTAGCGTAAGGAGCAAGTGATGTAATTGAAGATTCTATGTTAGCAAGTTTTGCGTATTCGTTGATTGCTATACGATAAAGGTTAAATATTTCTATTTTATATCTAATATCTGTGTTAACTACATCAATTGGATTGTATTCGTTTTCTTGTTTTGATAAAATACCAGCTAAAGCATTATCAAAATCGTTTTTGATTGTAACTTCTTCAATTTCGGTATAGATTGAAGACATTTGTGATACAGTTTCTGTAGTTACAGATGCAAATTCTGATCTGATGTTATTTACTTTGTAAGGTGCATTGTTGCAACTATTTAAACCTACTGAAAATAATATTGCAGAGGCAACTATAATTATTGTATTAATCTTTGTCATTGTGTTTAATTTTTTTAGTTTTTTAATAAAAATTACTGTTTATTTGTTGATATATTTAATTATTTCAGTTGCTATAATTTCAGCTGAATTTTTCACAGCTAATTTAGCAATATTTTCTGAATAATGGTTCATTTTTTCAATATCATTACATAAATTATTAATTTTTTCAAAAAATAACTCTTCAGCTTCACTATCTTTAATCATAGTAGCAGCATTTTCGTTGACAAGAGCCATTGCGTTTTTTGTTTGATGGTCTTCTGCCACGTTTGGCGAAGGAATAAATATTACAGGTTTTGCTGCTAAGCATAATTCAGAAACTGATAATGCTCCAGATCTAGAAACAACAATGTCGGCAGCTTTGTAGGCTAAATCCATTCTTTTAACAAAAGCAGTTGCATGTATATCTGGACAATTTTTTGTTTTCATTTCATTTTCTATATTATCCCAATAATATTTTCCTGTTTGCCAAATAAATTGAATATTACCTAATTGTTGAAATTTTTCAGCATATTTCAACATACTTTTGTTTATGGTTCCTGCTCCAAGACTTCCTCCTATAATTAAAACAGTTTTTTTGTTTGGAGAAAGGTTAAAATGATTAATTGCTTCTTCTTTTGTAGTTTTATTGTTTGCTATATCTTCTCTAACAGGATTTCCTGTTAATGTAGTTTTGTTAATGTCAAAGAATTTGTCCATGTTTTTATATGCTGTGAAAATTTTAACAGCATATTTTGCTAACATTTTGTTTGTTACACCAGCAAAAGAATTCTGCTCTTGAAGCATAATTGGAATGCCAGCTTTTGCAGCAGCTCTTAAAATAGGTCCGCTAGCATATCCACCAACACCAATTGCAATGTCAGGTTTAAAATCTTTAATAATTTTTTTTGATTTTATAGCACATGAAATAAGTTTAAAGAAAAATGTAATGTTTTTTAAAGAAAATTTTCTTTGAAAACCAGCAGCCGGAAGTCCAATAATATTAAAACCAGCTGCAGGAACTTTTTCCATTTCTAATTTGTCTTTAGCACCAACAAATAAAAATTCAGAGTCAGGCTTAATTTTTTTTAAAGCTTGAGCTATTGCAATTGCAGGAAATACGTGCCCTCCTGTTCCTCCGCCTCCAATTAAAATTTTCATAGTGATATATTTATATATTAACCAACTAAAAATGGATAGTCGGCAATGTCTTCTATATTGTCATTTTTATCTTCTTCTTCAACAACTTCTTTTTCAGTATTTTTATCGCTGTCAGCATATCTACTGATGTTGATAATAATTCCTAAAGAAGCAGAAGTAATAAGTGTAGATGTACCTCCCATACTTACAAAAGGAAGAGGTTGTCCAGTTACAGGAATTAAATTAACTGAAACCATCATGTTTGCAAACGCTTGAATAATAATATTTAGTGATAATCCTATTGCTAAATAAGCAGGAAACGTTCGCGTTTGATTTTTGGCTATTATCATACATCGATATAAAAGCCAAAGATATAATATAATAACTAATATTCCTACAGCTAATCCATATTCTTCAATAATAATAGCATATATGAAATCAGAATATGGATGAGGTAAAATGTTTTTTTGATTACTATTCCCAATACCAACACCAAATGTTCCACCTCTTCCAACGGCAATTTTGGCTTGAACAGATTGGTGATTACTTTGTGTTATTATTGTATCATTTGAATTAAAATATGTTTCTATTCGTTTTTCCCAAGTTGATAAACGATTATGCCTTCCCGTTAATGTTAAAAAGCCAATTACTAAGCAACCTGCAACTGCTACAATAGCAAATGTAATTAATAGATGTTTAATTTTAACCTTTGCTATAATTAACATTGCTGTAGCTACTAATCCAACCATTATTGCAGTTGATAAGTTTGAAGGAAAAATTAAAAAACATATTGGTAAAATTCCAAATAAACTTATTTGAAAACCTTTTTTTATGTCTTCGTCATCAGCTTGATGAATAGCCATAATTTTAGCAACGTAAATTACTAAAGTACATTTAGCAATGTCTGATGGCTGAAAAGTAAAACTCGTAAATGGTATTGACATCCATCTTTTAGCACCATTAGTTTCTGTTCCAAATATAAAGGTAAAAAATAATAATCCAATTGAAATTAGTAGTAATAAATTAGAAAAATTAAATAACCTTTTATAAGACATTTGGCTAATAAATAATGCTAAAGCAAAACCAACAATAGCAAATCCAGTATGTCGAAATAAATAATAAAAAGTGTTACCACTTTGGAATTTATAAGCTAACATACTAGTAGAGCTAAAGATGAGCAAAAATGAAAATATGGTTAAAGAAATATAAATAATCCATATTTGTTTGTCACCTTTAAGTAATTCAAAAAGCTTTTTTTTGAAGTTTTTGAATGGACTTGATTGTTGAGTCTTTGCCATATATCAATGTAAATTATAAATTTCTAACGGCTTCTTTAAATTTTTCTCCACGATCTTCGTAACATGTAAATAGGTCAAAACTAGCGCAAGCAGGTGATAATAAAACAGTATCTCCTTTGTCAGCTAAATAGAAACAGGTTTTAACACAATTTTCCATGTTGTTGGTGTCAATAACATCAATCATAGAGTCAAAAGCATCGTGAATTGGTTTATTGTTAACACCAAGAGCAACAATAGTTTTTACTTTTTGTTTTACGAGGTCGTATAATTCACTATAATCGTTACCTTTGTCAATACCTCCTAAAATTAAAATTACTTTAGTTTTGATACTTTCTAGAGCATACCAAACAGAATTTACGTTAGTAGCTTTTGAGTCGTTGACAAATTTAACTCCTCTAATTGTTAAAAAATGTTCAAGTCTATGTTCCAAAGCCGTGAATGTTTCAAAACTTTGTCTGATAGATTTGCTACGAATATTACAAGCTAATGCTGCAATACCTGCTGCCATACTATTGCACATATTGTGCTGTCCTTCAAGCGAAAAGTTTTCTGTGGACATGATGGCTTCGTTGTTTTCAAGTTTAATAATCATATTGCCGTCTTTTAAATATGAACCTAAAACTTGTTCTTCCTTTAATGAAAACGGTGCTAATTTTTGAATAAATTTGCGTTTTTTTATTTCTTGAGAAGTGATTGGGTCTTCTGCAAAATAAATAAACCAATCGTCTTTGGTTTGATTTTGAGTAATTCTAAATTTTGAGTCAGTATAATTTTGCATTTTATAATCATAGCGATCTAAATGGTCAGGTGTTATGTTTAATAAAATGGCTATTTCTGCTTTGAATTTATACATGTTGTCTAATTGAAAACTACTAAGTTCAATAACATAATAGTCAAAATTACATTCTGCTACTTGAAGAGCAAAACTTTTTCCTACATTTCCTGCCATTCCAACATTCAATCCTGCGTCTTTGAATGTTTTATAAATTAGTTCGGTAGTTGTTGTTTTTCCATTGCTTCCTGTTATACAAATTTTGGTTGCATTGGTATAGCGAGATGCAAATTCAATTTCTGATATTACAGGAATATTGTTTGCTTCTATTTTTTTGATTAATGGACTATCGTTTCTAATTCCTGGACTTTTAATTACTTCTTTTGCTTTAAGTATTATATCTTCTGAGTGTTTACATTGTTCGTATGGAATATTGTTTTTTTCTAATTGTTCAATGTAATTTGGTTTTATGGTTCCAAAGTCAGATACAAAAACTTCAAAACCTTTTTTTTGAGCTAAAATTGCAGCTCCAATTCCACTTTCGCCTGCTCCTAATATTACTATTTTATCCATTTTTCCTTTAATTTTATCTGATTTTTAATGTAATTACAGAAATAACAGCTAGAATAATTGCAACTATTATAAATCTTGCAACAATTTTAGGTTCTGGTATTCCTTTCTTTTGATAATGATGGTGTAATGGAGCCATCAAAAATAGATGTTGTCCACAACCATATTTTTTAAATGTGTATTTATAATACCAAACTTGGGCTATAACACTAACATTTTCAATTAAGAATATTCCACAGAATATTGGAATTAATAATTCTTTTCTTACTAAAATAGCAAGAACTGCTATAATTCCTCCAATAGTTAAACTTCCAGTATCACCCATAAAAATTTGTGCAGGATATGCGTTATACCACATAAAACCAATTGTTGCACCAATAAATGCCGATGCAAAAACAACAAGTTCTCCAATTCCAGGTAGATACATTATGTTTAGATATTGTGAAAATATTACATTTCCTGATAGATAAGCAAAAATAAGCAATGTGGCAGCCGACACAGC
Source organism: Bacteroidales bacterium (assembly GCA_024413595.1). GTDB lineage: Bacteria > Bacteroidota > Bacteroidia > Bacteroidales > UBA3824 > UBA3824. Next base: position 9,309 of record JAKSUC010000020.1, on the reverse strand, counting down.
CGACGTTCCAGAGGCTAGTCCATCTAATCCGTCAGTCATGTTGGCTCCGTTTGACACTGCTGTAATTATAAAGGTGGTTATGATGATAAATATAATCCATGCCACCCATTCGTATTTTTTGCTGTCGATAAACCATACTATTTTTGAATAGTCAAATTCATTGTCTTTTAAAAATGGCAATGTTGTTTTTAATGATTTTACATCATTGGCTACTATTTTTTTGCTTTGTTCGTTTTTATTGTTTGTTATTGTTTCTACTTTTATTGATGATTCTATTTGTGGATTTTCTCTTATTAATATATCTGGACTTAAATATATTGAAACTCCTACAACTATTCCAAGAAATATTTGTCCTGCTAGTTTTGCTTTGCTATTTAGTCCATCTTTATTTTTTTTAAATACTTTTATATAGTCGTCTAAAAATCCAAGTGCACCTAACCAAATTGTTGTAAATAACAATAATAAAATGTATGTGTTTCCTAATTTTGCAAATAATAATACAGGAATTAATATTGCTGCAATTATAATTATACCTCCCATTGTAGGAGTTCCTGCTTTTTGATTTTGTCCTTCTAAATATAAACTTCTAACGGATTCTCCTATTTGACGTTTTTTCATATATTTTATAATACGTTTACCAAATATCATTGTAATTAATAATGATGTGATAACCGCCATACCAGAACGAAATGATATGTAGCCAAATAATCTTGCACCTGGAAAATTTAATGTGTCTAAATAATGAAATAAATAATATAGCATTTTTTTGTTTTTTCTTAGTTTATATTTTTAATTTGTTGTAATTGTTGTGATACAATTTCTTTATCATCAAAATGTGATTTTACGCCATTTACATCTTGATAATTTTCATGTCCTTTACCTGCAATAAGAATAATGTCGTTTTTTTGTGCAGCTAAACAAGATGCTTGTATTGCAGATTTGCGATCTGTTATTCTAATTGCTTTAGCTTTAAGTTTTTCTGTATTTAAACCTGCAAACATTTCGTCAAGAATTGTTTCAGGATTTTCGGTTCTTGGATTGTCGGATGTAAGAATAACTTTGTCGGAATATTCAACAGCAATTTTAGCCATTAATGGACGTTTGCTTTTATCTCTATCTCCTCCACAACCACATACTGTAATTATTTTTTGATTTTTACATCTAATGTTTTGAATTGTTTTTAAAACATTTTCTAAAGCATCGGGTGTGTGTGCATAGTCTACTATTGCTGTTATTCCTGCTTCGTTAACTATATCAAATCTACCTTTAACAGATCGTTGTCCACTTAAAACTGTTAATACTTCTTCTGAATTTATACCTAGTAATGTTGCAGCACTATAAACTGCTAAAATATTGTAGGCGTTAAATTGACCTGGTAAAAATGTCCACATTTCACGTCCACATATATTCATCAACATTCCTTCAAAATTACATTCTAAAATTGTAGCTTTAAAATCGTAGAAGTTTTTAAGTCCGTATGTTTTAATTTTGGCTTTGGAATTTTGAACCATTACCATTCCATTTTTGTCATCTCCATTTGTTAAAGCAAATGCTGTTTTGGGCAGGTTGTCAAAAAACAATTTTTTGGCTTTGATATATTCTGCAAATGTTTTGTGATAATCTAAATGGTCTAATGTTATGTTTGAAAAAATTCCTAACTTAAAATTAAGTCCAGCAATTCTTTTTTGTGCAATTGCATGTGAGCTAACTTCCATAAAACAATATTCGCAACCTTCGTTTACCATTTCAGCTAATAATTTGTTGATGGTAAATATGTCAGGTGTTGTTTGGGTTGCAGGATAACATTTTTCGTCTACATAATTTTCAACTGTAGATAATAAACCAGATTTATGACCAAGAGATTTAAATGTTTTATATAATAGTGTGGCAGTTGTAGTTTTGCCATTTGTTCCTGTTACACCTGTAAGTGTTAGTTTTTCAGATGGATAATTGTAAAAAGCAGAAGCTATTATTCCTGCACATTCTGTTGAATTATCGACAATAATAATAGAAACGTTTTTATAATCAATAGTATCAGAAATATGAGTACAAACGATAGCTGATACACCTTTATTAATTGTATCTTCAATAAAATCATGACCGTCAACTTTTGTTCCTGGTATGGCTATAAAGCATGTACCTTCACAAACTTTTCGTGAGTCGGCAGTTATAGAATTTATCTCTATTTCTAAACTTCCAATAACTTTGTTAGTTTTTATTCTATGTAATAATTCTTTAAGTTTCATATTTATGATCCTAATTCTATAATTATTTTGTTGTTTTGAGGAATTTTACTTCCTGGAGTTATTGATTGTTTTTTTACAGTTCCACGTCCAATAACCGTAACGTCTAATTTTTTATTTTTTAGTTCGTACATCGCATCTCTTAGCCCCATACCAACAACATTGGGAACTACTCCTGGAGGAGAAGGTAAAGGATCTATTCTAATTTTGTTTTTATTTCGCGTTGTACTTACTAATGGAGTTTCTGAAAATTCAACATTGTCTAATTCAATTCTTAATTTTGATAAAATCCTATCAAGTATTATTCTATCTCCATTTTTTGAAATAGGAATAGTTTGGCTATTTTTAAATTTTGAGATATTAAATTCTTTTTGATGTTGTAAATCATAATCTATTGTATATATTTTATCAGCAATAGTTTTAAAAACAGGTGCTGCAACAGAACTACCATAATAAGAATGTTCTTTTGGGTCACTGATTACAACAATACATGAGTATTTAGGTTTATCAGCAGGAAAATATCCTGCAAAAGAAGCTCTATGGTCTTTTGTTCCGTCTTCTTTTTCATATTTTTTTTGACCTTGAATATAAATTTGTGCTGTACCAGTTTTTCCTGCAATCGGATATTTTTCTGTATATATTTGTTTTGCAGTACCGTTTTTTACTACACCTATTAATAATTCTTGAACTTTATTTAATGTTTCTTTGCTACAAATTGAAGAATTTAATATTTCAGTTTCACCTTTTCTTGTTATTTTGCCATGCGACATCACACATTCTAATAGATGAGGTTTAACCATAACACCTTCATTTGCAACAGCATTATAAAAAGTTAATAATTGTAAAGGTGTTAATTCTAATTCGTAACCATAACTATTATATAAGTATGTTCCAGACCACCAATCTGCATCACCTGGATATTTTATATATGGTTGTGGTTCTCCATGTATTTCAATGCCAGTTTTTTTATTTAGATGCATATTGTAAAGATAGTTTATGAAATTTTCAGGGTTATTACCAAAAACTTTTTCTGTCATTGTTGCAAAACCAACGTTTGAAGATTTTTCGAATATCTGTCTTACTGTTATTTTCCCTAAACCACCTTCATGGTCGTCTTTTATTGTTGCGCCTTTTAGGTTAAGTATTCCTTTTTTTGTATCGATAGTGTCGTCTAAATCATATTTTCCAGTTTCCAAAATTGCAATCATTGTTGCAAGTTTAAAAGTTGACCCTGGATCCATTTTAGTTCCAACACCACGATTCATTTGTTCTGTATAATTTCCATCACTATTTTTTTCTAAATTACATAAAGCTCTAATTTTACCGGTTTTTACTTCCATTAAAATTACTGTACCATATGTTGCATTATACTTTATTAGTTGTTTTTCTAAAGCACGTTCAGCAAAATCTTGAATATTATAGTCTAATGTAGTTATTATGTTGCTACCGTCTTCTGGTTCTGTAGTGTTTTCTTCATCAGAACTTTCAATTACAGCTCTTTCACCACTTGATATCTTTTTTAATACTAAATATCCTTCTTTTCCTGATAATTCTTCGTTAAAAGCTCCTTCAATACCAGTTAGAGGAGAATCTTTTTTGAATTTTCCAATTGTTCTAGTTGAAAGCAAGTCTGTTATTTGTTCTCTATTGTATTCTTGTTGTGTTATTAATCCTGTTTTATATCTTGAACCTTTAAATAAAGGAAACTTTTTTAATATATTTAATTCAGAATGTGTAACTTTTTTATGAACTTCACAATATTGCTTTTTTTCTTTTCTTGCTTTTTTAAATCTTTGAGCATATTCTTCTGGAGAATAATCTTCAAATAATTTGCTTAAGCATTTTGATAAAGAATCTATATTATTGTTAAATGCAGTATCAGTTATACCAGAAACAGTTAAATCCCAATGGATTGAATATGAAGGCATTGATGTGGCTAAAATACTTCCGTCGCAAGCACAAATATCACCTCTAAAAGGTTTTATTTTTTCTTTTTGAACCGTTTGCATCATCGATTCCCAAACCTCTTTTGGCGTTGATTGTAAGTTTAATATCCTTCCTATTATGCCTATTGCCAATAGAATCATAATAATGTAGATAAAAACCATTTTATATTTTATGTCTTTTTCTTCAGCCATTATTTTTTGTTTTGCTTGCTATTTGGTTTTTCAGTTGATTCTTGTTTAAATATTGAGTTTTTTTCTTTTTGTATTATTTCTTTTCTTTTCTGTTTAAATATTTCAGCTTCATTTATTAATGAGTCTGTTCTTTCATATTTAGCAACATTAAAATACATTGGAGGTTCTGTTATTTCGTGAATTCCCAATGCTAAGTTTTCAATTCTCATTGAAACTGAAGATTCTTTTGACGCTTTCATTAGTTGTGCAGCAATAGTTATAGATTGCGCTCTAAGTTCTCTGACTTGACGTTGAAGTTTTATATTTTCATTTATTCTTGCTTCTGAGTTGTTTTTGTATGTTATCATAAACAATCCTAAAAGCATTACAAATAATAATGGTGTTAAGATTTTTGATGCTAACTTGTTGGCAGATGGATTTTTACTATTTATTAATTGCCAAAATGTTAGATTTTCTTCTTCATCATCTTCTTCATCATCATTGTTGTCATCGCTTTCTTCTTCTACATTATTTTCATATTCATCTTCGTTTAGATATTCTTCTGAATTATTTCCGTCAATTTCTTTCCCAATTCTATCGTAATCACTACCTATTTCATTGCTATATTGATCGTTGTTTTGTGTTTCGTTAAATCCAAATTCTTCTGGATTTGGAAATGAACCACTATTTGCGGCTTTTTCGTATGCTGCATTTAGTTTATCTTCTTCGTTGTCTGTATCATTATCTTCTTCTTCGTTGTCTATTTCTTCATCATCTTCTTCATCATCCTCATAATCATCATCATCTTCTTCATCTTCTTCTATTTCGTTGAAAATTTCTCTATATATATCATCCTCGTTTGAAGACTTTTCTTTGTCTTCAAATTCATCTTCATTATTATATTTCCTATTAAAAAATACCATAATTTATTGATTTTCTTGATGATATTTAGTACGCTCTGCAATTCTTAATTTTGCACTTCGTGAACGTGAATTTTCTTCTAATTCTTGTTCACTTGGTGTTATCACTTTTCTATTTACTTGTGTAAATGGTGATATAATATTTCCGTAAAAATCTTTTTCTTCTATTCCTTGAAGATTTCCTGATTTTATATAGTTTTTTACTGGTCGATCTTCTAATGAGTGATATGTCATTATTACTAATCTACCACCTTCTTTTATTACATCTGCTGTTGATAACAAAAATTCTTCTAAAACGTCTATTTCTCTATTTACTTCAATTCTAATCGCTTGAAATAGAGTTGCTAAATATTTATTTTCGTTATGTGTTGGTATACAATTACCTGATGCTTTTATTAAATCGTTTACCGTTTCTATTTTGTTGTTAGCACGATATGAAACTATATTTTGTGCTAATTTCCAAGCATTTTTAATTTCTCCATATTCTACAAAAACACTTTTTAATTGTTCTGCTGTATAAGTGTTTACTAAATTAGCTGCTGAAAAATCTGCATCTTGATCCATTCTCATATCTAAAGGAGAATTAAATCTAAAAGAAAATCCTCTTGTTTCATCGTCAAAATGATGACTTGAAACTCCTAAATCAGCTATAACACCGTCAATTTTACCAACTTTTTCAAGTTCAATAAAATTTGCAAAATATCTAAAATTAGTTCTAATAAATGTTATTCTATCATCGTTAGGAACATTTGCTTGAGCATCTGCATCTTGATCAAATGCAAACAATCTTCCTTTTGGTCCTAATTTTTCAAGTATTGCTTTTGAATGTCCACCGCCTCCAAACGTAACGTCTGCATAAATTCCGTCTGGTTTAATGTTTAGACCTTCTAAACATTCGTTTAACATTACTGGTTTGTGATATACGGTTTCCATGTTTTTCTTTAATTTTTAAAATGGTAATTCTATATTACCAAGTATGTTTCCTGCAATATTTGCATATTCTTCGGCTGTTGGACGTGTTTTGTCGTATTCTTCTTTTGACCATATTTCTATTTTGGTATCCACTCCAACTACGTATATTTCGCTTTTTAATTCAACAGATTGTACTAATCGTTTTGGTATCAATATTCTATTGCTTGAGTCTAAACTACATTCAGCTGTATCTTTAAAAAATTCTCTTAAAAATATGTTGTGTTGACGATTAAAAGGATTTAATGATTTTCTCAATGTTTCTACTCTTAATTGCCATTGTTCTGATGTGTAAATATTGAGACATTTTTCGTAAATATCTTTTTTGATAACAAAAGTACAATTGCTATTTTCTCCTAACTGACTAATCAGTGAGGACGGAAATAGAAATCTGCCTTTGGCATCGAGTTTTACGTCAAAATCTCCAATAAATACAGTCATGTTATTTTTATAAAATTTACCAATGTAAAAGTATAGCTTTTTTTGATAAATCCAACCACTTTTTTCCACTTTTTACCACTTTTTTACAAAATATTTATCAACAATCATTGTTAATAACTTGTTGATAACTTTAATTATTTTGTATATATTGTTGTATATTAATAATATACTGCTCCTAAATTCTAAATTATCGTTTTTAATTCTTTTCTATTATTTTTTTATTTTTGTAGTTGTTCTTTTATTTTTTGGTTTTCTTTTGTTGTTTATTTGATTTTTCGTTTTTTTTGTACTTTTACAAAATTTAATTTTGAAACAAAATCCAATGATTGATTTTGTTTTTTTATTATAAAATTAATTCCTATTAATATGAAGTCGAAAATTTTAACATTTGCTGTATTGGCGTTTTCGTTAAATGTCTCAGCACAAAACTATTCTGTTTCTTCGCCTAATGGAAACTTAAAATTAAATCTTAATTGTGATAATGGGCAAGCTTTTTATTCTGTTCAATTTAATGGTAATACTTTTATTGAAAAATCTCAGCTTGGACTGGTTACTGATTTAGATGATTATTCTGTTGATTTAGTTTCAAATGGATTTGAAACTGATTTAAAATCTTTTAGTTACGACTCTAAAGTTTTAAAGAAAAGTCATGTAGATGTTGTTGCAAACAATGCTGTTTGGCATTTTTATAAACATGATAGACCAGCTTTTGACATTATTTTTATGGTAGAAAATAATGATATTGCTTTTAAATATAAGGTGTATTCACAACCAAACCCTTTAACTCCTACAGAACCAAGAGTTTGTACTGTTGTTAAAAACGAAAAATCATATTTTAATTTTCCAAAAGAAACAACAACTTTCCTTTCTACACAAATGAAAGGTGGAACAGGGTGGGGTAGAACTGCTCCTTCTTATGAAACACCTTATACTGTTGATGCAAAACCTGGTTTTAATGCAGATGGCGCTGGGTTTATTTTTCCTGCATTGTTTAAAGTTCAAAATGGTTGGGTTTTGATTTCTGAAACTGGTGTTTCTTCGTCATATTGCGCTTCTCATATTAGCAACGAAGGTGATACTAAATATAAAGTTGCTTTTCCGTTAGATGCTGATTATAATTATAATGGAACTTCTTGTCCAGGAATTCCTCTTCCTGGCGAAACTCCTTGGCGTACAATTACTGTTGGTGAAAATCTAAAACCTATTGTAGAAACAACAATTGCTTGGGATTTTGTTGAACCTTTGTATTCACCTTCAAAAGAATATACTTATGGACCAGGAACTTGGAGTTGGATTATTGGTATGGACGAAAGTGTTAATTATTCAGAACAGAAAAAATATTTAGATTTTACAGCTGATTTAGGTTTTGTTTCTCAAATTGTTGATAATTGGTGGGATACTCAAATTGGTCGTGACTCTATTGAAATGCTCGCAAAATATGCAAAACAGAAAGGAACATCTCTTGTTTTGTGGTATAATTCAAATGGTTATTGGAATGATGCGCCTCAAGGTCCTAAACATATTATGAGTAATTCCATTAAACGCCATAAAGAAATGGCATGGATGAAAAGTATTGGTATTCGTGGAATTAAAGTTGACTTTTTAGGTTCTGATAAACAGCAAACTATGCAACTTTACGAAGATATTCTTTGTGATGCTAATGAATATGGATTAGAAGTTATTTTTCATGGAGCAACATTGCCTCGTGGGTGGGAAATTATGTATCCAAATTTTATAGCTTGTGAAGCTGTTCAAGCTAGTGAAAATTTACATTTTAGTGATGATTTTTGTCGTCAAGAGGCTTATAATGCTACTCTTCATCCTGTTATTCGAAATTCTGTTGCTTCTATGGATTATGGAGGTGTAACTTTTAATGATTATTTTAATATTTCTAACGATACTACAATTTGGGGAGGACATCGTGTTACAAGTGATGTTTTTCAAATGGCAATTGCTGTTTTGTTTCAATGTCCATTAAATCATACTGCTCTATATTATAATCAATTACGTAAGGATGAACCTTGGAAACTTGATTTTGTAAAAAAGTGTCCAACTTTGTGGAACGATATCAAATTTATTGATGGATATCCTGGAAAATATTTGATAATGGCTCGCCGTAGTGGTGACAAATGGTATGTGGTTGCAATCAATGCTGATAATCAACCTTTAAAAAAGAATATCAATTTAGATTTTATTTCTGGTGATATCACTATTTATTCTGATGATGCAAATCTTAAAGGTTCTGTAAAATACATAAAATCAAATAAAAAGAATATTTATCAGATAAATGTTCCTAAAAATGGAGCAACAATTTTTGTAGGTAATAATATATAAGGTGTGTTTTAAAAATTAATAATTCACAATTCATAATTTTAGTTATGGATTGTGAATTTTTTATATCATTTTTCTTATTTCTTCAATTTTGTCTTTAGGTATATTTAGAAATTCACATGCAGTATTAAAATCCATAGACAATTTATTCATAACAATTTTAATATTAGCTATTTTTTCTTCAAATTTGCCTTTTTCAATACCAATTTTTTCGCCTTCCACTCTACCTTCTTCTCTACCTTCTTCTCTACCTTCCACTCTACCTTTTTCTTCGTATTCTAATAATGC
>JAKSUC010000002.1 GCA_024413595.1 Bacteroidales bacterium | reverse complement strand
ATTTTATAAGATTATTTTATATTAAAAGAAATATATTATTAAAAATTATTATAAATTTTTGATTAGAAATGAAAATTCTAAAAATGGCATTATTGATTGCCACACCAGCAATATTATCAGTTGGATTTACACCAATGGAACAACCTATTAATAATGAGGTTGTTAATTTTGTAAACAATAAATCATTAGATGATTTTCATTTAAACCAACAACCATATTATGACTCACTTTTTACAAAAAAAGAGCTCAAAAAGTTGGCAAAAGCCGAAAAATTAAAAAACAAATCGGCAGAGTCGCTTAACAAAGTATCTTCACTGGCAAAAGAAATTGAAGAATTAGAAAAAGGAGAAGATAAAAGTAAGTCAACAATTAAAAAGATTGCAAAATTACGCGCACAATCATCAAAAGAAGAATTGTCGGCATATAAACAATATGAATCAGCCACAGAAATATTTAAAGAAATTTATACCTCAGAATTGGCAAATAAATTAACCGACACCACTTCAATAAAAAATAAAACAGCAAACAATTTATTTCAACAATCTAAACAATTATATACCCAATCAGATAATTCTAAAAAAAGCATAACAGCAGAAAATACATTAGCAACATATCGTTCAATGTATTCAACACTTAGCGAAGCTGTTGAAAAACAAGAATTAGCATTTGGAATTATAAAAAATGATAAAAATGTTGATTACACAAAATATGTTGCGCCAAAATCACAAACAGTAGAACCATCACCAAATGGAAATGTAGCAAAAGAAGATTTACCAGTTTTGATTGCTACACAACATTATGATTTTGAAAAAGATAACAATATTTATCGTATAAGATTTGATGAATTTGCAGATAAATTAAAAGTATCAGACAGCGATAAAGCTGAAATACAAAAACTAAAAACTTCAGAAACTCAAGCAAATGAAAATATGCTTAAAGCACAAAAATATGGTTGTGTAGCAGATACAATGCGAGTTTATGCAGGAGAATCAATAACATTAATTGAAAAAGAATATTACGAACAAAAAGCACAAGAAGAAGAACTTAACGAATGTGCATCTTTAGTAAATGCTGTAACAGCAGAAATTAAAGTTAATAATGGATTATTTAATATATATCAAAAATATTTACCATCAATAAAAAATGATACATGTAAATTAGCCAAAGCATACGAAGAAGAAGCTGTAAAACTATTTGATATGTCAAAATCATACGAAACAGTTGCAGCAAAACATTATAGCAAAGTTGAAAAATACACAACATTGTCAGAAGGAAATGAAGTAAAATTGCAAGCTATTGAAAAAATGGAAAATGCAATTGCTTTATATTTAGGATTGCCAGCAACTAATGATAAAAATACAGTAGCTTCGCAAGCCTCAAACCGTCATAATGATATACCAATGAATTTTGTTCATACTGACGAAAGCGACAATTTAGCAACAACAAATACTTCAAAACCAGCAAATAATGTTGTTACTACAACAAATACTACAACAAATACTACACCTAAGAATAACACTCAAAAAGCTGAAAATAAATCAGATAACAAAACACAAACAACAAAACCTCAAACAACAACAAAACCTCAAACAACAGCATCAAGTGCAAAAGAAAAGAAACCAGTTTCTACTTCAACAGCACCAGCAATTTCAACATGGTATTATACCAAAGATGATCAACGCATAAAACCTTATACATATCCATCAGGAACAATATTTACAGTAGAAACAGGTATTTATAAAGAAATGCCAGAACCAGTAGAATTTCCTGCAACCAATAAATTTTTGGCTGATAAACTTAAAAATCAGACTTATATGCGTTATTATTTAGGCGAATATAAAACTTACGATGCTGCACTAGCAACTCAAGCAATGGCAAAAAATGGAGGTTATAAAAATGCCACAGTTGTTGCTTTTGTTAATGGTAAAAAAACAGCAGTTAATACAGCAAAATCAACTGCTGAAAAACAAGCAGGTTATAAAGATTTGGTACAAAAAGAGTTAAAAGAAATTAGTAATAAACAAATCCAACAAGTATCTGTTCCAATTAATCAAACAGTTGTAGCACATTCAGATAATTCAAAGTCAGACGCACAAGAATTGTCAAACATTTCAGGAGTTGCATACGCAGTTCAAATATCATCAGTTCCAACATTATTAAATAAATCAGCTTTTAATGTAAATCAACTATACTATGACAGAAACGATGGTGGACTTTATAGATATTATACTGGAGTGTCAACAGAATTTTCTATAGCCGAAGCCAATCTTAAAACCATGAAAGCGTGTGGTTATGAAGATGCGTATATTATAAAAATAGAAAATGGAAAAAATGCAGGAGCAATGTCGGCACGAACCAATCAAACAACCTCTCCTACAAAAATATATCGTGTTCAAATTGGAGCATATAAATCAGAACTTACAGCCCAAAGAAAAAACGAAATCGAAAAACTTAAAAAAAGTTATTCAGTTCATAAAACACAAAGTGGACAATATACAGTTTATACAGTTGGAGATTGTGAAACACGAGAAAAAGCCGATGAATTACGAGCTCAACTTGTAAAACTTGGATATACGGAATCTTATGTAGTAACATTTATTAATGGCGTAAAACAATAATAACTCAAAAAAAATATTATGAATTTGCTTATCACTTTAATATTAATAATATTATTAGGCGCAATTATATATTTATCAACATTATTATATAAAGATAGTCAAGATAAATTTTATAAAGCTTTACGCAATTTAGGATTAAAACACGTAATGCAAAATGCCTCATATAAACAAGCACGTTCGCTAGAGGATAATATAAAACAAAGAATAATAGCCGTATTGCGCTGTGCACTAGAGTATAATCTTTCACTTTCGCTAGATGAAGCAATAGCAGTAGCAAAAAACGAATCAGTACAAAATATAGAGTTATTTATTTATAGTTATTATATTATAAATCAAGTAGATCCTAATTTTTCGATAGGAAAATTATCACAAATAGCAGTATTTACACCAGATATAGAAGCATTTGCACGAAGTTGGGCAGATCAAATAAATGCAAATTTAAATATCAGTTATGAAACTGCATTAAAATATGTTCATCAGAAAAAAGATTTTTGTCAACTTGTAAGCCTAGATATAATGGCCAAAAACGAAGGTCTTGATATAGAAGAACGCCCATTGATAAATGAAGTTGACGAAGAAGGTTTAAAATTGATTATTTATTCAATGATAAAAGCCAATAATGCAGGAATCTTTTTGGATGACGAAAGCAGTTATCGTGTAAATAAAGTTCAAAATATCAATGAATATAAAGAAGCATTTAAAATAACAACTACTTTATTAAAAAATCTTCACAAAAATTATGGACGTGATGTAACTAGATTTACCAATTCAATGGTAAGAGCCCATAATGAACAGTTGTGGATGAATTTTTCAGAATCAGATTTATATAATTTAACAGATGATGATTTTGATAATCTAGTATCAAATCTAATAAAAGCCAAAAAAAATGGAATTGTAATAGATCCCAAAGACTTGATATTACATAATGTATCAGGCGATCAAATGAACAATTTGATAGCCTCACTAATAAAAGCAAAATATTTTGGATTAGATTTAAAATTTAATGAACTGATGAAATATTACAATCTCACAGGTTCTGATCCAATGAAATTTGTTAAAGCATTATATTTTTCAATAAAATACAATGTAAAATTTACCAAAGAAGATTTAGAAGAATATTCAAAACCCAATGCTGATATATATGATTTAGTAAAAGGTGTAAAAGATGCACTCGACTTACAAGCAGAAGCACAATCAGAAGATGGCAAATATGGAATAAACCAAAAAAGTGTAAGAAAACATTTTCTAGAATTTGGAATAGTTACCCCAGCTATCAATGCAGTAAAAAAATGTCAAGAGGTAGGATTAAAAATGTCATTTAAATTAGCAGGACAAATCTTACGTTCAGAAAAATACACATTAGAATCAGCAAAATCTTGGGCACAAAACCCTCAAGTTGTAGAAGTAGAAAAATGTTTAACAACAATTTGTAAATCAGGAGTTCAGATAACACCCAAAATAAATATCACCGTTAGAGGAAAAATGGAATTGATATTTATAGGTTATGGACTAGACATATTAAACAAACGAATAAACGAAGCCGTAGTGTCAATGTTTGAATCATTTGATAGTCATGAATATATCTTAAAAAATTTACCAGATATATCAAATAAAGTCTTAAAAATGATTAACGAAGAAGAAAGTATGCGTGAAATTAAAACAAATCCAGACAATGCAACCGAAACTCAATTAAATCAATATTGCGCATATCAATTGCTAGATGTTAACATATATGACATTATAATAGGAGAAAATGTAAAAACAGAATTAGAACTACGACAAGCTGAAATAGAAAGTAGAAAACGAATATTACAAGCCGAAGCCGACCGTGCAAAAGCCGAAGCCGATATTCGAATTGCAATGGTTCAACAATACGTTGACGGCACAAAACCCAATTTTAATGAATTGCACAAAGCAAATCTTTTGAGCGAAAAAAACAAAAGTATTGAAACAGGTTATGAAAAATTAGAATAATTTAATATTATTATATAACGTACAAGATGAAAAAAATAATTTATTTATTAAGCTTTTTGTGTATATTATTATGCAGTATTGCATGCGAAGAAACACAACCATATTATGACGATCCTGTTTATTATCAATCAGAAAATGTTCAAACAGGAGCTGATAATCAAATCAATGATAATACAACAATAACAGATGATGGCAGCGTATGGGATACAATTTTAGTAATATTAATTGCATTGACCATAGCAGCAAGTGTTGTATATTTCTTTATAGCATTGGTTCCATTAAAATTATGGTTTCAAGCACGATTGTCAAGAGTAAAAGTTTCTTGGTTTTTGCTAATAAAAATGAAGTGGCAAAATATTCCACAATCAAAAATATTATATTTGTTAGTTAAAGCACAAAATGCCCATTTAAGTCTTGATCCCAAACAACTTTGCGACCATTATTTAGCAGGTGTAGATATCACAGTGGTTGTTGATACTCTAATTAGAGCAGGTAACGCAAAATTAAAAATTTCGGTTGAAGAAATGGCTCAACAATATCTTGCAAAAGTTGATGTAACAGCCATTATTCACGCACTTATTATGGCAAAAAATGCTAAAATTAATGTAGAAGTAACCGATTTGGCAGCCTATTATTTAGCTGGAGTAAATGTTATCGACTTGATTAAAGCCAAAATCGTTGCCGACAACTCTGGATTTAGCATTTCTCTTAACGATTTAAAAGAACACTACTTAGCAGGAGGAAACCTTGAAAAAACTATTGAGGCATATATTTCTGCTAAAAAAGCAAATTTACCAGATTTTGAATTTAAAGATATAGCAGCTATAGACCTTTCAAATCTTGACGTTATAGAATCTATAAAATCTGCTATTACACCACATGTTATTGAAACTGATGGTGTTAGAGGTATTGCTCGAGATGGTGTTGAAGTAACAATGAAAGTAAAAGTAACAATACGTTCTCATATCAAAAATATTATTGGTGGTGTTAGTGAAGAAACAGTCTTGGCACGTGTTAATGAAGGTCTTGCCACTCAAATTGGTATGTCGAAAAGTCATAATGATGTTTTACAAAATCCATACGAAATAGCCGATAGAGTTGAAAATTCAAATCTTCATGAAAGTTCTGCATTCGAAATTTTATCAGTCGACGTTTCAGATTTGAAAGTAGGAAACGATGTTGGAGCAAATCTTAAATCAGTTCGTGCAAAAGCAATGGCAGAAGAAGCTCGTGCAGAATTAATTCTAGCCGAAGAAAAAGTTCAAAAAGCAATGGCATCAGCTTTTCTTGATGGAAATTTATCAATAAAAGATTATTATGACATAAAGAATAAGCAAGCCGACACTCAAATGCGCGAAAGTTTTGCTAAATATGATACAACCAAAAATAACAATATTCAACAACAGAAAGAAGACGAAGACTCAGGTATAATGTCTCAAGACAACAATGAAGTAGGCAATTCTGAAGAATAGAAATTATATTAATAAAAATGGCTATTATTCTTTTGAATAATAGCCATTTTTTTATTTTATAATTTTTTTCAGAATTTTATATCTAAAAACTTTATAAGGAGTAGAATTTTTAATATCATTTAAAATACTATTGTGATTTTCGGTTTCATTTTCAGCAGAATGAGAATTAACCCCCATAGAAGTAAGTGTTTTTATTAAAGTATCACGATTATCAGTTATCAACAAAAGTTTGTCTTGAGCCTTTAATTCAGTTTTTCCCTTAGGAACAAAATATTTTCCATCACGTTTTACCATAACCACCAAAGTATTTTCAGGTAAAGGCAAATTCCATAAATAATGTCCATGATTATCAATTATTTCTTGAGAAATACTGATTTCAGTAGTAACAGATTTAATATCATCAGAAAATTCCATGTCAAAATTTTTCAATTGACATAATTCTTCAGGATTATCAATAATATTTAATTTTTTTGCCATAGCAGGCAACGAAGTTCCTTGCAATACTAAAGAAACTAAAGTACAGAAAAATACAATATTAAACATAACTTGAGCATGAGGTACATTTTCTGACAAAGCCATAATAGCAAAAATAATCGGAACAGCACCTTTTAAACCACCCCAAGAAACAAAAATTATATCTTTCATTTTTCGTTTAAATGGCAAAAGACAAAGTAACACACTCAAAGGT
This sequence comes from Bacteroidales bacterium, assembly GCA_024413595.1. GTDB lineage: Bacteria > Bacteroidota > Bacteroidia > Bacteroidales > UBA3824 > UBA3824. The sequence goes on along the minus strand of JAKSUC010000002.1, from coordinate 124,589 downwards.
CTTGAAATAAAAATCATTACAATACTGATAATTAATCCAGGAATAATAACAGGAATTAATTCATGCGGACTAACTAATAATCCTAAAGTTAAGAACATGATTAATTGACTTAACCACGCTAAACCATCAAAAAAATTAACAGACGAACGTTTATGAACGAATCTTGAATTTCCAATAATTAAACCACCAAGATAAACTGCCAAATAGCTATTTCCGTGCATAAAATATGATGCAGAAAAAATAAAAATACAAACAGAGAAAACAGCAATTGGATATAAAGAAGCATTGTCGATGTCTAAACGATTAATTAACCATACAAATAGTTTCCCCAAAATAATACCAGCAATAGCACCAACAATTAATTGAATACCAACACTTAATACAGCAGATAAATAATCAGGATCACCACCTTGTTTAACTAAACTAATAAGAGTAATAGTCATCATATAAGCCACAGGATCATTGCTACCACTTTCAGCCTCAAGCAACGGACGAAGGTTGTTTTTTAAATTTAAACCTTTAGAGCGTAAAATAGAAAACACCGAAGCCGAATCTGTAGAAGCCATAGTTGAAGCTAACAACAAACTAGATGTTAAACTTATACTTATAATGTGACTTAACGATAAATCAAAAACAAATTTAATAATTACGCCAGTTATAATAGCAGTTAAAAAAACACCAACAGTAGCTAAAACAATACCTTCTTTAATAACAGGTTTAATATCAGAAAGTTTTGTATCCAATCCACCAGAAAACAAAATTATACATAAAGCAATAGTACCAATAGTTTGAGCAGAATCCATGTCAGAAAATTGAATACCAACACCATCAACTCCGAAAATCATACCTACAAGTAAAAACAATAACAAAATTGGTACACCAAATTTATAACCAGCCTTACACGCAAGAATACTTACAAAAAATAAAATTGAAGCTATAAGTAAAAATAATTCTATCATAAAATATTAAACGTCTATATTATAAATATTTAATTATAAAATATATAGTAAAAAATTTAACTATTCATTTTTTTATATTTAGCAATAGCATATTCTATATTAACACCCAAATTACGTTTATAAACAGGTTTTGTCATAAAACCATAAACATTCTCTAAAGTAGCCGAATTAATAGTTTCAGGCGAAGAATCACCAGTGATAAAAACAATAGGAATAGAATGAGTTTTTGAAATAAGTTTGGCAGTTTCAACACCGTCAATATTTCCATCTAAATGTATATCCATAAGTATAACATCAATATTATTATACATATTACATGCTTTAATAGCGTCTTCTCCAGATCTTACAATAGCAACAATTTCGTAGTTTAACTCTTGTATAAACATTTGGAAAATAGTGCAAAGCATTTTATCGTCTTCTACAATTAGAATTTTTTTGGTATTCATTTGAATTTAAATTTATATTTTTTATTTGCTTACAAATTTAGTAATTTTGTGGCAAATACTAAAAGGTTTTTGTTATTATATTATGAATTTGGTTATAGATTTTGGTAATACACGTTGCAAAACCTATTTGTTTAACGATGCGCAAATAATAGAAAATAATGTTTTTTTATACGAAAGTAACGAATTAATAACTTATTTGTTAAACATTGTTAAACAACCAACTATAAATGGAGTAATAATATCGTCTGTTACAGAAAAGTTTGCCAATATTGCAAAAAAAATAGTAGACGAGTTTAACCAAACAATAATATTAAACCCAACTACACCATTACCAATAAAATTGTGTTATAAACAACGATCACAATTAGGTAATGATAGAATAGCAGCAGCGGTTGGAGCAACAGTAATGTTTCCCAACCAAAATGTATTAGTGATTGACGCCGGTACAGCAATTACATACGAGTATATTCAAGAAGGAACAACATATCTTGGAGGAAATATTTCACCAGGATTGTCGATGAGATTTGCTTCATTACACGAACATACTTCAAAATTGCCATTAATTACGGCAAGTAAACCAACAAAAACACCAGGTCAAACAACAAACGAAGCCATGAATAATGGAGTTGTTCAAGGAATTTTAGCAGAAATATCATGGTATATTCAGCGTTTTGAACAATCTACGCGCCATTCTGCAATAATTTTAACAGGAGGCGATGCTATTTTCTTGGCAGAATACTTAAAAAATACCATATTTGCAGTGCCAAACTTAGTGGCAATAGGATTAAACAGAATTTTACAATATAATGTATTCAAAGAAAAATAAATTTTTAATATTACTACTATTATTATTCACGACCACAACATTATTTGGTCAAAGGGTAACAAATTCTCCATATTCAAGATATGGAATAGGTGATATTTATACATTAGGCTTTGGACATAACATTGCCAAAGGAGGAACCTCAATAGCAGATTGTTCGCCAATGTATTTAAATTCATCAAATCCAGCAGGTATAACATCTCTTCAAATGCAAAGATTTATATTTGACGTTGGAATGGATACAAAGTATACAACATTATCTTCAAATTCAACGTCACAAAAAAATTGCAATACTGCATTTAAATATCTAGCAGGAGGATTTGCAGCAAAACCTTGGTGGTATTTTATGTTTATGCTAAACCCTTATAGTTCTGTTGGTTATAGTATGAAAGACACAACACTAATCTCATTTGATAACAAACAATATGGGTATTATCAAGAAATAGAAGGCGAAGGTGGACTTAGCAAAATATCGCTTAGTACATCATTTAAATTTTTAGATATGATTTCTGTTGGTGTTACAGGAGGATTTTTATTTGGAAGTCTTGACCGCTCACAACGAATAGATAACATTCAAACAGACAATTATACAACATCAATAAAATATCAAAATCGATATTTTTTATCAGGATTTCAATATGATTTAGGATTTTTGTTTTCAAAATCAATAAAATCTAAAAAAGATTCCACAAAAAATTCATTTAAGTTTAATATAGGAGCAGTTTTAGGAAACGAAGCAAAATTAAATTCAAGAAATGAATTATTCCTTGCAAAATATAATAATTTAGAAGCTATATCAGACACCATTTGTAACGATACACTAGCAGATGGCTCAATAACAATTCCTAAAAAAATCGGAATTGGAGTTTCCGTAGAATTATTCGAAAAATTAACCATATTGGCAGATTACACACAACAAGATTGGTCTAATTTTTCAATAGAAGGAGAAAACAATACAAAATTAAAAAATAGTACAAAAATGTCGTTTGGAATGCAGTATGTACAAGATAAATATTCATCAAGATTTTTACGTCAGTTGATGTATCGATTTGGATGTCATAGCGAAAATACATACTTAGAACTAAACGGACAAAGCATAAAAGATCAAGGAGTAACATTTGGTATAGGAGTACCAATACACTCAATAATCTTAAATGTAGGTTGTGATCTAGGTAAAAGAGGCACAACAAATAATAATTTATATCAAGAAAAATACTTCCTTCTTCATTTTAACGTTACTATACATGACATTTGGTTTGTGAAGAGGAAATTCCAATAGTAAAGTATATTAGTTTTTAATAATTAAAATTTCAAGTATTATGAATAAGATTGAATCGGCAAAATTAGCGTTGGCAATTTCGGCTGTACTTCTATCCGGAAATGCCTTCGGACAGACACCAGAAGACGTTGTAAAAGCAAAGTTTCCCGAAACACAAGGTGATTTAAAAATCACAAACACAACAACTTACAATGTTGCATTAAAATCACGTTATCGTGAATTATATGCAAGAATGGCAACAAGCCTTGAAGAGATTGAAAAATATAAACTTGGTGGTGCAGATGCTGAAGTTTTAGAAGTTTTTGATCTCAAAACTCTAAAAGACATGAAAAATTCTGGAGCTCTTGACGAACTTGAGAGTAATATAAAATCAGAACAACACAAAATTGCAGAACTAATGCGTGAAGAAAAATACGGAGCTGATAGCGTAACATGTGTTCAGAACGTATCAATGTTTTCTTCATTTATGAAACAAAAAAATGTTGACGAAGCTTATAAATCATGGTCAATATTATTTAGATATTATCCATGTTGTAGTCAAAACATTTATTCAAATGCAAACGCTATCATTACTGCCAAAATGAAAGCAGCAAAAGATAGAGCAGAACAAGAACGTTGGATTGATACACTTATGATGGCACACGATATGCGTATGAAATACTTCGCTGAAAAAAGTAAAAAATATGGTATGGCATATTGTATGGGTCGTAAAGGTGTTGACTATGCAAAATATCGTGGTGCAATGATTGAAAATTGCTATGATATTCTTACCAAAGCCGTTGATTTAGGAGGCAACGATACAGAATTTGGTGTTATTCAAACAGCCATGAAAGCAACTGTTGATATGTTTAATCAACAAAAAATTGATGCATCAGTAGTTGTTGACAAATATTTGCAATATACAGATATTTTATCAAAACAACGTGGCGCTTTAAAAGAACAAATTGAAAAAGCATCAGACGCCGACAAAGCAAAACTTCAAAAAGATTTAGATCAGTGTAATGTAGTAGTTGCTGGTGTTGATTTGTTATTTTCAGGTTGTGATGCAGCAAAATGTGAAGTTCTTGACCAAGCATTCTCTCCAAGATTTAAGGAAAATCCAAATGATATAGAACTTCAAAGAAAAATTATGAGCATTCTTGTTAAAAAAGGATGCGATGATTTACAACTTTACGAAGATGTTGCAACCAAATTAGTTGCAAATGATCCTTCTGAATTGGCATGTTATAGTTTAGGAAGATTATTAGATCGTAAGAAAAAATACGATGAAGCTATTGATAATTACAATAAAGCTATTGATTATTCGACAGTTGATACAATGAAAGCTTTATATAATTATCAAATTGCAAGTATCTATGATAAACAAAATAAATACTCATCTGCAAGAACATACGCCTACAAAGCAACCAGCTTAAATCCTAATTTAGGATTAGCTTATTTACTTGTTGGAAGTATTTATATGAGTAGTGCACAATCATTATCTGACGACGCATTCCAAAATTCATTAGTATATTGTCTTGCTATCGACAAATTTACAAAAGCAAAATCTGTAGATCCAAGTCTTGCAACAATAGCAAATAAACAAATTGGTATTTGTAAACAACATTGTCCTAAAAAAGATGAAGCTTTCTTCCATTCTTTAACCGAAGGTCAATCAACAACAATAGGTGGTTGGATTAATGAAAGTACAACTGTAAAACTTAGAGCTAATTAATATTTGATTTAGTTCATTATTAAAAAATAATTATCGCCCTTTCAAGGCTTAGAATTAAGCAATGAAAGGGCGATATTATAAATTATAGTTTTTGATTATTATGAAAAATAAAATTATAGTATTATTTTTATTATTTGATTTATTTGTATCATGTTCTTCAAAAGTTGAACAACTAAATAATTACAATATAGATGCAACATTTCCACAAGAATCTCAAAGTAATGTTGATTATAAATACTATTCATCTCACGAGATGAAAACCATAATAACAGCGCCACAAGCAGATATTTATGAAGGAGAACAAACCAATTATTATGAGTTTCCACAAGGTATAAAAGTTGTATTTTATGATGAAGGTATAAAAGAAAAATCAACTCTTGTGGCAGATTATGCCATTTATTATAAAAATAAAAGACTATACGAAGCTAGAAAAAATGTTGTGATTACAAATAATGATGGTACAGTTTTAACAACAGAACAACTATTTTGTGACGAAATTAAACAAAAAATATTTTCTGTAAAAAGAGTAAAAGTAGTTCAACCAGCAGATGGATTTGTAATTGATGGAAAAAGTGGTTTTGAAAGTGATTTAACATTCAAAAATTATAAATTTCTTGATGTAAATGGTTCTTTAGAATTATCACAAGAATATGAGGAAGCAAACGCATCAGTTGAATAATAAAAATTACTAAAATGAAAAATACTCAAAAACGAAATCCAATGGAAATTTTATGGATTTGTATGTCAATTTTATGTTTTATAATAGGAATTTGCAGAACCATAAAGTTTGGAATCAATGAAGGTGCTATAATGCTAATATCTTCGATTATATGTATATTGATGTTTTTATGGCGTCGTTCAATAAGAAAAAATGAAGAAAAAAATGACGGAAACAATTAAATTCCGTCATTTTATTATTATTTATTCCCTTCATTTTTGTCATTTGGAATAGGAGGCGGTGGTAAAGGTTTATCATTACCTTTAACAGCCAAAGGAGCTTTTTGACGAAGTTCAACCGATTTATTAACAACTGTTTCTATAATTTCGTTAATTGCTTTTTTTGAACGACGAATATTAGCAGAAATAACAACTTCTTCGCCCCCATCACCTAATTTAATTTTGATATCACTTCTATGAAGTTGAACCCATTCTACTAAGGCTTGAGCTAAAGTTGTTAATGGTCCCGTAGCACTACCAATCAATGCAGCAAGAGCAGTTCCTATTCCACCACCCATTTCGCCCTTTTTAACACGAGGTTTTGTAAAATCTATTTTTTTTAAACCAGAAATTCTTTTTTGTTCAATAAATTGTTTCATTGAAAGAAGATCCTCTTTGCCAAATTTATTTTGGTCCTTGTATTCAATTTTTATTTTCATAATAAAAGCGTATTTTGATTTTGGTCGACAAGATACGCAAAATTTTTTATAATTCAAATATTTTATATCAAATATTTTAACAATTGTAAATTTTTTAATCTAAATTCTAATAGCAACCATTGTCATATCATCAGTTTGCTGCCTATTTCCTTGCCATTCACTCATAAAATCATATATGTTAGAACGTTGCATATTAAATGGCAATTTTGAATTATTAGCCAAAAATTCTACTAACTTAGAAGATGTGAGTTTACAATTTTCTAAACCGCCTATTTGATCTTGTAAACCATCTGTAGGCATATATATAATATTTCCAATTTCAAGATTTATTGAATAATTTGTAAAATGTTCTTTTTCAATAAAAAAATAACCAATTGGCATTCTATCTCCATTTAATCTTGTAATTTTACCATTATTATATAGCATAATACATTGATTTGAAATAGCATATTTCATAATAGTATTATCATTATTAAATATACAAAGAGTCATATCCATGCCATCAGAATTTGACATTTTATTGTCGTTATTTCCCAATGAAGATTTGATAAAAATTCTTAATTTGTCTAGTATTAATCCTGGATTAATTTCTTCAGAATTTAGCTTGGCTATAATATCTTTTAATGCAGTAATACCTAACATTGATAAAAAACCACCTGGAACACCGTGTCCAGTACAATCTGCAACGGCAATAATTTTTTGTGAATTTTTAATGTCAAAATAAATAAAATCTCCAGAAACAATGTCGCGTGGTTGATAATAAATAAAACTTTCTGGAAATAATTTCCAAATATTTGAAAAATGTGGCATTGCTGCACGCTGAATATAACTTGCAAATTTAAAACTTTCTAATAATTCGTTGTTAACTCGTTCAACTACAGCCTTTTGTTGCATTAAAATATCGTTTTGTTTATAATATTCTTCTCCTGATAATTGTAACGATTTGTTTTTTTCTACTAGACTATTATTAATATTGTGTATTTTTTTAGCTATAAGTACAACTGATATTGTTAATATGAAAAATATTATTACAGAGTAAATCAAATATTTCAATTGATTATCATTAGTTATTGTATTATTTTCGTTTATTATTTCTATTTCATCATTTGATGAAATTTCGGTTACAAATTCTTTTATTGAATAATTTGTTAATAATTTTTGATTATTTATTTTATTTTTAGACAACAATTCTTGATATACACTATATGCTGAATCATATTTATGATTTGACAAATAATAATTTAGCTGATATTTTAAGTAATTATTTTTTGTATTAGAAAAAGAAATGTTTTTTTCTAAAATATTTTTTGTAACCAAAAGAATATTTTGCGCTTCATCTATTTGATTATTATATAAATAATAATTATATAGTAACAAGTTTAATTCTATTTCACTAAATGTATTCTTATTTATTGAATTTTGACTTTTTTCAATAAAATATAATGTGCTATCGTTAAAACAATCATTATTAGTTAATTTAGTAAGTTCATTATAAATATTTCCTAAAAGTATCCAATTTAATTTTTTAATTTCAATATATTTTGCTGAATAATTATAGTCAAATTTGTCTTGAGCCATTTTTGCAAAAAGTTTTGCTAAAATTAAACTCTCTAAATTGTTTTTATTAAAATAATTTGTTGATTGATAATATGTTTTGGCAATATAATAATAATTTGTTGCAATTCCTAATGTATCAAATATTTGTTTGTTTAAATTCAAACTATTATTGAAAAAATCAAGAGCTTTTGAATAAGCATTGTTTTCTGTTAATAATTGTCCAATTGCATTATATAATTTGATTAAATGTATTGTATCACAATTATTTATCATTAATTTTTGAGCATAAATTAATAATTCATAATTGATATTATTTGAAATTAATAAGAAAGATGTTTTTTCAATTTCGTTATTATCTAAAATTTTGATAATTAGATTATAATCAATGTTATAATTTTGAAAATCTTTAGAATAAACATTTTGAGAGAATATATTATTGATTAAAGAAATATTACAAATAAAAAATAATAATATAACTCTTAGAATATTCATAATCAATAAATTAATTAATTCTTATACCGACCAAAGTCATATCGTCAAATTGAATAGTATTAAACATCCAATCTTTCATAATTTTCTCAAAATTATTTTTTTGTTCTTCACATTTGAGAATAGCATTTTCAGATAAAAATTGAAGAAGACGTTTGGTCATAAATTTAGTACCAGAAAGCCCACCCATTTGACCTTGAATTCCATCTGTCATCATATAAAGCATATCATTATTATTTAGAGTAACAATTTGAGTATTAAAGTCTGATGTTTCTCTAACGTGACGTCCAACTGGCATTCTATCACCTTTTAATCTAATAATTTCTCCATTACTCCAAATATATGCACTTAAATAAGCTCCCGCAAATCTAAGTTCATGTGTTTTAGGATTATATGCACAAACACTCATGTCCATTCCATCAACCGTAGAAAAATTTTCTTCTCCATTATTGCTAAGAGATTCTTTAATAAATTCTCTCATTGAATCTAAAATTTTGCCTGGCATAAAATTGTTATTAGGTCGATTTAATATTTCTTTAATTGCCGAAATTCCAAATATTGATAAAAAACCACCAGGAACCCCATGTCCTGTACAATCTGCTATAACAAAAACATTAAAATCTCCTATTTGAGTAACATAATAAAAATCACCACTAACAACGTCTTTGGGCATATAACATAAAAAGCTATCTGGAAATAATTTTTTTACTTCTTCTATATTAGAAAGTGCAGCACGTTGAATATGTTGTGCATATTTAATACTTTGTGTTAATATTTCGTTTGATCTTTTTACTGATAATTTTTGTGATTCTATTATACTTTGTTGATGTATATTTTCTTCTTTTTGGGATGATAATTTCTCTTTGTTTTTTTCTAACTCTAATTTTGTGTTTCGTGTTTTGCGATTGAAAAGCATTATTAGTATTACGATTGTAAGAAAAAATACTAATACCAATAATGCAATAGCAAATCTATATTTATTACGAGTTTTTTTTATTCGTTCTTTAAATTTTGAATGTATTAAATTATTTTCTGATATTAAATTTTGGGTTTGATCTTCAAAATTTTGTATTGATATAAATGGTGATTTTAATTCTAAATATTTAAAATATTGTTTAAAATTGAAATAGAGGTAATATAATTTTTATTATAAAATTCTATTTCTGCTTTTATTTGTTTTATAAATAATTGAGTATCAGAATTTAAACTATCTAATGAATATAATTTATCAATATTATTTTGATTGTTATTTTCTAAAATATTGTTTATTAATATTTTACATTTTAAAATATATTTTTCATTTTCTTGATTACATTTTACCGAATCTAAAAAATCATTTATTTTAGAAATATCTACCGAATCAGTAATATTACATTGATAAAATTCAATAGAATTTATATATGATAAAATAGTTGAAATATATGATTTGTTAATTAATTCAAGATTATTGGTTAATGAACTATATTCAATAGCTTTTCTTCCATAATTTTCGGCCAAAGAATTAAAACCGATATTTGAACAATAATTGCAAAATTCTATATATGAGTTAATAATTAAATTAGTATCTTTTGAAAATATTGCATGATTAATATTCTTTTCAAATTTAGAAATATCAGTATTAATATCAATCTTATTTTCATTTACATTATTTTGAGCATAAATATTAGTTATTTCAAAATACAAGCTTGAAAATAATAAAATGCTATATAAAATTTTGTTTTTCATTTTGCTAATTAAATTAATTAAAAAGTCCAAAAATCCAAGACCATAGTTTAGTTGTCCAATAAATCATAAATCCCAGAACAACAACAAGTAAAATAATCATAAATCCAAAATAAACAGATTTACGTTTAACTTCATTAATTACTTTAGGGTCTTTGTTCATAAAACCTTCAACTAACACACAATTTTTTTTGAAACTTTTATGTAAAAAATCCGCAATATCGCCTGCAATAGGTATTGTTCCTAAAACACAATCTATTAAAATATTATAAATAATAGCTAATGTTAAAGAAATAGATTTTAGTTTTACGATAGAAACTATAATATATGGAACAGATAAAATAGGAGTAATCCAATCACCAAATCCAGGAGCAACAATTCCTAAAATTGGATCAAGATAATAGTCATCCATCCATTTTCTAATAGAATTTAAATGGCTAATTGAAGATTTATCTTCTTGAGTTTGAGTTTGCTCAATATTATTATTTATGTCCATTGTGTAGTTTCACTAATTTTTTGTAAAAATATCAAATTCTATATAATCATTATTATAAAAAAGCGTTGACTTATAATATTTAAAATACATTTAATATCTTAAAGCGAAAACAAACATATAATTTAAAATAGCTAAACAATTTTTTATAAATATAAATATTGTATATCTTTTACTCTTCAAACAAATTAATTATCTTTGCAAAATATTAATCTTATGAAAGATGAATTTTCAATTAGTTTCACAATATAAACCAACAGGAGATCAGCCTGAAGCTATTCGACAATTAACAGATGGTATTAATCGAAATGATAAATATCAAATATTAAAAGGTGTTACAGGTTCTGGAAAAACTTTTACTATTGCAAATGTTATTGCAAATTTAAATCGTCCAGTTCTTGTTTTGAGTCACAACAAAACACTAGCAGCTCAATTATATGGTGAATTTAAATCATTTTTTCCTAACAATGCTGTAGAATATTTTGTTTCATATTACGATTATTATCAACCAGAAGCATTTATACCTACAACCAACACTTATATCGAAAAAGATTTATCAATAAACGATGATATTGAAAAATTAAGATTAAGTACAACAACTGCATTATTATCAGGACGAAGAGATATTATTGTAGTTAGTTCAGTTTCTTGTTTATATGGTATTGGCAATCCTGAAGATTTTCATACAAATATTATACATATTAATAAAGGTGATACTATTGATAGAAATGAATTTTTAAGACAATTATCATCTTCATTATATTCAAGAAATCAAATAGAATTTAAGCGTGGAACTTTTAGAGTAAAAGGAGATACAGTAGATTTATTTGTTGCATACGATGATTATGCTTATCGTTTTGTTTTTTGGGACAACGAAATTGATGAAATTTCAGTTTTTGATCCTACAACAAATAAAACTATTGACAAAATTGACTCTGCAATAATATATCCTGCAAATATTTTTATGACTTCAAAAGAACGTATGTTCGAAGCCATGAAAAATATCCGTATTGATTTAGGTCTTCAACTTCAAGCCTTACGAGATGAAGGAAAAAATTTAGAAGCCAAACGATTAGAAGATCGTGTTAATAATGATTTAGAAATGATGCAAGAACTTGGACATTGTTCTGGCATTGAAAATTATTCAAGATATTTTGATGGTCGAAAACCTGGAAGTCGTCCATTCTGTTTATTAGATTATTTCCCTGATGATTTTATTACAGTTGTAGACGAAAGTCATGTTACATTAGGTCAGATACATGCAATGTTTGGCGGTGATCGTTCTAGAAAAGAAAATTTAGTTCAATACGGTTTTCGTTTACCTGCTGCACTTGATAATAGACCATTAAAATTTACAGAATTTGAGCAATTAACACATCAAGTTATATATTTAAGTGCAACTCCTGCAGATTACGAACTTGAAAAATGTGAAGGTGTTATTGTTGAACAAATGATCCGACCAACAGGATTACTAGATCCGCCAATAGATGTTAGAAAATCTGAAAACCAAATAGATGATTTAATAAACGAAATATCAGAAACCGTTAAACGAGACGAACGCGTTTTAGTAACCACATTAACAAAACGTACCGCCGAAGAACTCACAAAATATCTAGACAAAATGAATATTCGTGCAAAATATATTCATAGCGAAGTGGATACATTAGAACGAATTGAAATTATGGATGGATTAAGAAAAGGAATGTTTGACGTTTTAGTAGGAGTTAACTTATTAAGAGAAGGTCTTGATTTGCCAGAAGTTTCGCTTGTAGCCATACTTGATGCAGACAAAGAAGGATTTTTGCGTTCCGCACGTTCATTAACTCAAACTGCAGGACGAGCTGCTCGAAATGTTAACGGACACGTTATTATGTATGCTGATGTAATAACAGATTCTATGCGAACAACAATTGACGAAACCAATCGACATCGTTCTATTCAAATTGATTATAATAAAAAACACAACATAACTCCTCAACAAATTAAGAAAGGCGACACTCTTGTATTGTCAAAACGAGATAATTATGATGTTACTATAGAATCACATTCAAATGCAACTGCAGCAGAAGATACTACTAAATTTATGTCTAAAAAAGAAATTGAAAGAGAAATTCAAAAAGCAAAATCAGAGATGGAAAAAGCTGCTAAAAAACTAGATTTTATAAATGCTGCTAAATTTAGAGACAGAATGTTTGAACTTCAAGCAATGATTTAACTTTTTTGTATTTTTTGAAAAAAAAAACTGAAAAAAATTTTACTATTGTAATTATATTTTTACTTTTGCAAAAATATACACTATTTAAAAAAATCAAAATGTCAGGAAGAAGAAAAACATCATACCAATCACCAATAGAAATAATTAAAGAACATTTGTCAAGCGACAAATCTAGACTTATTTTGTTTTTGTTTTTTATGTTATTGGTAATAGTTGAATTTATTGGTTATATTTCATATTTAAGCACATGGAAAGTTGATCAACCCAATTTAATGTCTTATAATTATATTACCTTCCTTTTTGATAACAACATTGAAGTAAGCAATTATTCTCATAAATTGGGAACATTATTAGCTCATATTTTTATCCATGATTGTTTTGGACTTCCATCAATTGGATTTATTTTTATAACATATTTAATTGGTTGTAATATCGTTAAAATCGAATATAAAAAATTTCCATTTTGGAAAACTATAAAATGGACATGCCTAATTATGATTTGGTTATCTGTTGTATTAGGTTATTTCTTTGGAAATTCAGCTTTTTGTGTTGGTGGCGTTTGGGGATATCAAATCGACAAATGGTTAGAATCTATTTTTGGAGGAATTGGAACTTTTTTGTTGTTAGTTTTATTTGGATTTTCTCTTTTTATATTTGCTAAAGACGACGCTTTTGAATGGATTAGAGTATTTTATAAAGAATTTAAACAACACAAAAATATTAAAAAAGCATATTATACAGCTAATAAATATACTTCAACTTCTGCTGAAAGTATTATAGCTGAAGCAAAAGCTAAAGCTAACGGAAAAGGATTTGTTCCTAATAATATGGCTGACATAGACGATGATTTTGATAATGAAAATAATGAAAATAATAAAGATAGTGAATCATTAAATGATCCGATTAATGAACCAAAAAAATCGTCATCTCCTTTTAGTTTTATAAAAGATCATATCTTTAAAAATAAAGATTACGTTGGCAAAGAACAAAAAATAGATTTTGATAACAATAATTCAAATCAAGAACCAACTAACACTGCCAAAAACGAAAGATATTTATTAGACGATAGTGGTCAAAAAATTGAAACTGATAGCGACGATAATGTTGGTTTCGAAGTTGACGATACAACCCTAGTTGATGATTCAAGTTCTCAAGTTGAAATTGAAAATAATAATTCAACAGAAAATAACGGAGATTCTAATCAAACTCAAGCTTTTGAAAACCAATCATCTACAACTTCAACAATGTTAGAAGTTGAAACTAATCATGAAATAACAGCAGATTCAATAAATGATTTACCTCCATACGATCCAACCAAAGATTTAATGGATTATAAATTACCTACTATTGATTTATTAGAAGAATATAAATCTGATGGAAATGCAGTTCCACAAGCAGAACTTATTGAAAATAAAACAAAAATTGTAAATGCACTAAACAATTTTAAAATACAAATAACAAAAATTAAAGCAACCATTGGACCAACAGTAACTTTATACGAAATTATACCAGCAGCAGGAGTAAGAATATCAAAAATTAAAAATCTTGAAGATGATATACAATTGAGTTTAAAAGCATTAGGTATTAGAATTATAGCACCAATGCCAGGAAGAGGAACTGTAGGTATTGAAGTTCCAAACAAAAATCCAGAAATCGTATCAATGCGTTCTTTAATAACATCTGCAAAATTTCAAGAAAGTAAATACGAATTACCAATTGCTTTAGGCAAAGATATTAGCAACCAATCATATGTGATGGATTTAACAAAATGTCCACACTTATTGGTGGCTGGTGCAACTGGACAAGGAAAATCAGTTGGTTTAAATACAATTGTAACCTCTATATTATATCGTAAACATCCCGCTCAAGTAAAATTTGTATTAGTAGACCCTAAAAAAGTAGAACTTACACTATATAATAATATAGAAAAACACTTTTTGGCAAAACTTCCAAATAGTGAAGATGCCATTATTACAGATGTTGATAAAGTTAAAGAAACACTAAATTCATTAACTGTTGAAATGACCAATCGTTACGATTTGTTAAAAGAAGCAGGTGTTAGAAATATAAAAGAATACAATCAAAAATTTATAGCACGACATTTAAATCCAGAAAAAGGACATAAATTTTTACCATACATTGTATTAATTATAGATGAGTTTGCCGACCTTATTATGACAGCAGGCAAAGAAATTGAAAAACCAATTGCAAGAATTGCCCAATTAGCCCGTGCTATTGGTATTCATATGATTGTGGCAACACAACGACCAACAACAAACATTATTACAGGTCTTATAAAAGCAAACTTCCCTACAAGAATAGCATTTAAAGTATCATCAATGATGGACTCAAGAACCATTCTAGACTGTTCTGGAGCTAACCACTTAATAGGACGAGGTGATATGTTAATTTCAAACGGAAGTGATTTAACACGTCTTCAATGTGCATTTATTGACACGCCAGAATTGGAAAGAATCACAAAATTTATTGGAGAACAACGAGGTTATCCAACAACATTTGAATTACCAGAACCAGATATTGAACCAGCAGAAGGAGGCGAAGCTGTTGATTTAACAAAACGAGATTCTTTATTTGAAGAAGCTGCAAGATTAATAGTTATAAGTCAACAAGGAAGTACATCTTTATTACAACGAAAACTAGAAATTGGATATAATAGAGCTGGTAGAATTATGGATCAATTAGAAGCAGCTGGAATTGTTGGACCAAACGAAGGAAGTAAAGCAAGATCGGTTAATTATGATAGCGAATATACACTAATGCAATATCTTTCACAATTATATGAAGAAAACCAATAAACATTAGAACATTAAAATATATTAAAAAATTGAGTAAAATCAATTAACCAAAAAACAAATTACAAACATATTCGTTATTTTGTCTGTAAAAGACATTTAAAAACATTAAATCAGATAAAAATGAAATTATTAAACATTTTAACAGCAACTGTATTATCAGTAGCAATTAGCACTCAAGCAATTGCACAAGAAGACACCCACGATCCAAATGCAAAAAAAATTCTTGATAAAGTATTAACTACAACACAAGGATACCAAACCCTAAGAGCTTCTTTTGAATGGACAATGGAAAATAAAGCTGAAAAAACAAAAGATTCCAAAAATGGCTTTATGTTTATCAAAGGTGAAAAATACAAATTAATACTTCAAGGAACAGAAATTTTTACAGATGGAACTGCATTATGGTCTTATTCAAAAGATATTAACGAAATTACCATAAATGAAGTTAATGAAGATTCTGAATCAATAGTAAGTAATCCAACAAAAGTATTTGAACTATACAAAAATGGATTTAAATATCAATTAAAAGAAGAAAAATCTTTACCAATAAAATCAAAAGTAAATGGTAAAGTAACAACATCAAATAAAGTTTGTCATATTATAGATTTATATCCAGAAAAACCAGCAACAGTAGAATATCATACAATACGATTAATTGTAGAAAAAACAACAACTCAAATAGTTAGTATCGATATTATGTTTAAAAATGGCACAGATCAAATTATAGAAATTACAGAATATAAGCCAAACACCAACATGCCAGACAATTTATTCACATATGATGAATCAAAATATCCAGGCGCAGAAGTTAACGATATGAGATAGAATGGTTAATATAAATAATTGATTAACAATAAACTACAATACTATTTTACAATTATTATATTGACAACCAAACATTAAGCAAAAAAAAAAATAAAAAAAATTAAAAAAAAAAGCGATTTTAATTTTATTTCTATAATAAAAACTCTATATTTGCATCGCAATTAAGAAATGTAATATATTGAAAATTAAATATTTTTAGCAATGACAAAAGCAGACATCGTAAACGAAATTTCCAAAAATACGGGAATTGAAAAAGTAACTGTACAGAAAGCAGTAGAAGCTTTCATGGATACAATTAAAGATTCTTTGGTAGAAAAGAAAAACGTATATCTACGTGGTTTCGGTAGTTTTGTAATCAAAACAAGAGCTGAAAAAACAGCTAGAAACATTTCTAAAAACACTACCATTATTATTCCCGAACATAACATTCCAGCTTTCAAACCTTCTAAACTTTTTGTTAGCAAGGTTAAAGGTGACAAGTAATGTTAAGCTTGCAATAAATTAATTTTTTTAACTATTAAAAAATAAACAAAATGCCAAGCGGAAAAAAAAGAAAACGTCATAAAATGGCAACACACAAACGTAAAAAACGTTTGCGTAAAGATAGACACAAGAAAAAATAGTATCTTGGTCTAGTAAACTTAAGAAAAAATCAAAAAGAGTGATTAATTTTTCTCTTTTTGATTTTTTTCTGTTTTAACCTTTAATCACCTGAATTTCAGGAAAAAACTTATTTTAAGTGAACAACGATTTAGTCATAAATGCAACTGAGTC
The DNA here is from genome assembly GCA_024413595.1 of Bacteroidales bacterium. Taxonomy (GTDB): domain Bacteria; phylum Bacteroidota; class Bacteroidia; order Bacteroidales; family UBA3824; genus UBA3824. The sequence continues at coordinate 107,101 of JAKSUC010000002.1, read as the reverse complement.
GGAAATAGTAATTGCTCTATTACAAGATAGACAATTAGTAGAAATTCATAAAGAGAAGAGAAATAAACATTTTTCGGTAGGTGACATTTATTTAGGCAAAGTAAAAAAAATAATGCCTGGATTAAATGCAGCTTTTGTTGATGTAGGCTACGAAAAAGATGCATTTTTACATTATCAAGATTTAGGTCCTATGTTTTCAACTATGCACAAATATGTGCATACAGCAATTGATAATCCGAAAAATTGTAAACCTCTTCAAACGATTAATCTCTTGCCCGAGATTGATAAAAAGGGTAAAATAACCGAACAATTGCAATCAGGTCAAAGAATTTTAGTACAAATTAGTAAAGAACCAATATCAACCAAAGGTCCAAGACTAACTTCTGAAATTTCTATTGCTGGTCGCAATTTGGTGCTTCTTCCGTTCTCTGACAAAGTTTCTATTTCTCAAAAAATTAAATCAAAAGAAGAACGCGAAAGATTACGCCAATTAATTATGGCTATAAAGCCTAAAAATTATGGAATTATTGTTAGAACCGAAGCTAAAAGTAGAAGAGTTTCCGTTTTAGACGAAGAAATTCAATCTCTTGTTGAAAGATGGGAAACTGCAGTATCAGTTCTAGCTAAAAACGGTGTCCCTCCTAAATTAATTGTTGGAGAAATGGATGCCACTAGTGCTATTTTGCGTGATACGCTTAACAATAATTTTAATAGTATTGTTGTTAATGACGTGGCAATTTATCACGAAACAAAAAAATTTATTGGTAGTATTGCTCCTGAAAAAGAAAAAATAGTAAAACTTGACACCGACAATATTTCACTTTTTGATAGATATTTCAATATCGAAAAACAAATAAAACTATTGTTTGGCAAAACAGTCACTTTTAAAAACGGAGCCTACTTAATAATGGAACATACTGAAGCTCTTTTTGTTATTGATGTTAATAGTGGCAATAGAGCCAATAATATTGATCAAGAATCTAATGCTCTTGATGTTAATTTGGCCGCCGCAGACGAAATTGCTCGACAATTAAGGCTCAGAGACATTGGAGGTATTATTGTTGTAGATTTTATCGACATGCACCTCAACCAAAACAAAAAAGCCCTTTTCGATAAAATGAAAGAGGCTATGGCAACAGATAGAACTAAGCATAATATTCTGCCGCTAAGTAAGTTCGGACTTATGCAGATAACGCGTCAAAGAGTAAGACCTGAAATGAATATGAATACCCAAGAAACGTGTCCTACATGTGGCGGTACGGGTGAAATTAATTCCTCTATTCTTTTAGTTGATGAAATTGAAGAAAATTTAAAGAATATTTTAGCCGAAAATGATAATAGAAGATTGGTTTTAAGAGTTAATCCAATTATTGCGGCATATATTACTAAAGGTTTTATTTCAGTTAGATTTAAATGGGAACTCAAATATAAAGTCCTTATTAAAATTCAATCCGACTCTGAATATGGACTTATTAAATTTGATTTTTTTGACACTGAAGGAAATTTGCTAAGTTTCTAATCTTTAAAAAGAAATTACAAAACAGTCACTTTGTGACTGTTTTTTTATAATCTTATACCTACTATAGTCATATCATCTAATTGATAGTAATGTTTTGTCCATTGTTCTATTTCATCACCTATCATTTTATTTTGAATGTCAACATCTTTATCATAAATTGAAGCAAAGAAATTTTGCATTTTTATAATTGAATAACGTCGTTGTTCTTCACCTCCTATTTGTTCTTGAAATCCATCTGTTGGCAAATAAATCATATCGCCTTTTTCTATATCAATTTGTTTTGTTGTAAAGTTTTCTTTTTCAATTATATAACAACCAACAGGCATTGAATCTCCTTTATATCTTGTCATTATTCCATTTCTACAAATATAAACACAAAGATTGGCAGCAGCAAAATACAATTTTTTATTCTTTTCATCATAAGAACATACTATCATATCCATTCCATCTGCCATCATTAATTGTTGATTGTTATTGTCAACTTTTTGCCCGTTATTTAATGTGGTTTTTACAAAGGTGCGCATTGAATTAAGAATTTTTCCAGGATTGAAATCTGAATATAAGGTTATTATTTCTTTTAATGCAGATATTCCTAACATCGATAAAAAACCTCCAGGAACGCCATGTCCTGTACAATCGGCAACTATCATTAATTTATAATTTTCATTTTGTGACACCATATAAAAATCACCACTTACAATATCTTTGGGATTATAATATACAAAACTATCATTGAATATTTTTTTTACATATCCAACTGGTTGTAATGCAGCCTTTTGTATTCGTTCTGCGTATACAATACTACTATGAATTTGTTTGCCTTTTTGTTCTAATTCTTCTTTACGTTTTGATACTTCTTTTGCTGCTCTTTGTCTCAATATGTATAAGATTATTATTATTATAGTAAGTCCTAATAATATTAAAATACCAAGAGTTAATAATATATTGAGTTTTGTATTATATTCATTTTCTGTCTTAAATTTAGTTTTATTATGTTCTAATTCTTGATCTTTGCTTTGTTGCATTACTTTTAATTTAATTTCAGATTCATTCTTTAACTCTTCAATTATTGAAGTAATCATTTTTTGAGATTCTTTCTCTTTCATCAATGTATCCATTATTGATGAAGCATTTTTATAATCTTTTATATGTATATAATATTCATGTAATAATTTATAATATTTTTCTTTATTTTCTATAAATGACGTTTTTTCTTGTGCTATTTTATCTAATTCATTTTTTCCTTTTTTATATTCTTTTTTTAAAAAATAAATATTTGCATTATTAATATAAGTATTTAATAATTGATTATCATCGCCAACATGTTCATTCCATGCTATATTTTTATAAGAATATTCTTGGGCTTTGTTAAGGTATTTTGGATCTTTATATATTTTATAATATTCGGTATTAATATCTTTGTAAATATCTATACTTCTACAAATAAATGTTTGTAATATGAAATCATTAGAAGACTTATTTTTTAAATAATTGGTTGCTTTATCAAGATAATACTCGGCTATTCTAAGTTTTTTTGTGGCAATTTTTTTTTCTGAATAATCGTAATATTGAGCAACTAATGAATATGCTATATCTATATATGTGTATGCTAAATTTAAAGTATCTTTGATTTCTTTACAAATTTGTTCATTAAAATAAAAATGATAATATGCTGATTTATAAAGTTCTAATTGTATAAATTCTTCTCCAAGCATTCTATTCGAAAAAATAATATTGTATGTATCATTATTTTGAACAGCAGATTCATAAATTGAATAATAAATAAGCCATTTTTCGTTTTGTACTGTATCTTGTATATAAGATAAGCAATTGGCCATTTTTAATGATATACTTAAATTTGATTGTATTAAATTATTTTTTTTACTTATTTCTAGCGCTTTTTTATAACTATTATATGCTTTTTTATATTCATCATTATAATAATATCCCCAACCTAAATAATTATATAATTTTATATTAATTGTATCATTTGTTTGTTTTTTATAATAATCTAATGCTAATAAACTATATTTTATAACAGTATCTGTTGTTGAACTTTGATTACAAATTTGAAAATAACAATGAGCTTTAATACTATCAGAATGTGAATATTTAACAATATTTCTTAAGCTATCTATCTCATGAATTTCAATGTCTACATCTTGAGCATAAATAGTAGTTGAAAATAATAATAATATATATAATAATATATTTTTCAAAATATAAATTGAAATTAATTAATTCTAAATCCAATTAACGTTATATCATCTACTTGAAAAATACCTTTCATCCATTGATTTATGGAATTAATTATTTTTTCTTTTTGTATCTGACACAGCAATTGATTATTTTCTTTAAAAAATATCTCTAATTGTCTATGAGAAAATTTTTTCTTTGATACACCTCCTAATTGATCAGCAATTCCATCAGAATATATATATACCATATCTCCTGAATTAATTTCTATCAATTGTTCGTCAAATTCTTTTATTTCTGTAAAATATCGTCCAACTGGCATTCTATTTCCTTTATACCTAATTGTTTGATTTTTGTTTCCTATTACAATATTTTGATTTGCTCCTGCAAACAACATTTTATAATTTGTTATTGCACAAATTGTCATATCCATTCCATCTGATATTCTACAATTGTTATTATCTTTGTCTACCATTACTGAAACAATAAATTCTCTGATTTGGTTTAAAATTTTTGCAGGAGAAATAATATTCTGACTACTATTTGATAAAATATCTCGTAGAGCAGAAATACTCAACATTGATAAAAATCCCCCAGGAATGCCGTGTCCTGTACAATCTGCTTCAATAATTATGTTTGTATCACCAATTTTTTTTATTAAATAAAAGTCACCAGAAACACATTCTCGTGGTTTATATAATACAAAACTATCGGGATATAAAGCTTTTAATTCGGCTTCTGTTGATAATACTGCTTCTTGAATTCGTTTGGCATATAATAAACTTTCGTTTATTTGAAAAACTGATTGTTCTATACTATCTTTCTGTCTATTTATTACTTCATTTTGTGATAATAATTCTTGATTCATTAGGTTTAAGCATTTGTTAGCTTGCTGTTTAGTATAATATAATCGTAACAATATTATTAAAACAAAACCAACCAATACAATAATAATTATTGATATTAATATTCTAAAATGAAATTCTTTCTGTGAATGAGATAATTGCTCTTCTATTTTTTGTTTTTCTATTGCAGCGTGTTTTTTCTCATTTTCAAATGATATTTGAAATTGAATTTCTGCAATAGTACTAGTCATATATGTACTAATTTGTTGACGATACAATTTCATAAATGTCATATAATTATCTCTTGCCTTTTCATAAATTTTTAAAGGCTCATAACTCCGTGCTAATGAGTAATAATATAATACATTTAATGATAAAGACGTCACGTCTTTATTTAAATCAGCTACAGAATTTAGGGCATTTATTGCTTCTTTTGGTTTGTTTTTAAAATTATAATTTCGTGCTAATTCAACATTATAAAGTATTTTGAGTTCGGGGGTGGTTAATTTATCAATATTATCATTAATAATTTTAAGATAATATGAACTTGAATCTAAATTACTAATATTATTATCTAGTTCAATATAAGAATTAAAGATTTCGCTTAATAATATATAAATTTCTAAAGTTGTTTTTTCTATATTTTTATTTTTTAGTAGTGATTTTGCTTTCTCGCAATAATTTAATGCAATTTGATATTTTGATTTTTTTATTTTAGGATCCATAAATGAATATTGAGCAATAAGTGATTTTGTTAAACTCAAATAAAATTGAGCCATAGTAGTGGTATCATTCTTTTCTATTGCATATTGAAGTCCTAAATATAAATATTCGTATGATTTTTTATAAAGACCTGACTCTTTGTATATTGATGCTAATGTTTCGTATAACATTAAAAGATTTGTTGTATCATTGAGTTCTATAAATAAGCTAACACACTTATTATAAGAATCTAACATAGGCATATTTTCTTTTTTGGCGTGATAAATTGTTCCTAAACCCATTAAAGAAATTGCTTCGTGATATTTATCGTTTATTTTTTCTGATAATTGGTATGAATTTTCATAACTTAATAAGGCGCTATCTAAATCTTGTTGATTAGAATAAGCCCAACCCAAGTAATCATAATTTTTTATTATTGATAATGTATCTTTAAGTTTTAATCCTAAAATTATTGCATGATTTGAATATTTAACAACTTGCTTAGCATCAGGACTATATTTTCCAATTTGAGTACAGGCATTTAAAACTGCACTATCACTTATATTGTTGTTTACAACTGCTTCTAAACTATCAATATAATTTTTTGTTTGCGCAGAAATATTTATACTTATTAGTAATAAAATTGATAATAATAATATTTTCATTATATTAATTATATATAACCCGAATATGCAAAAGTACAGTTTATTTTCTAGCTAAAAAAATACTAAACTATTTTTTTTATATTATTGATTCTTTTTTGTGGTTTTTATATATTTGCATATAATATTTTGTTATGGATAAAAGATTTATATTAATCTTAATAGAATTATTTTGGTCGCTATTTGTTGTAGCTCAAAACAGTTATAACATTGATAGAGAGTTGATTGGTTTATATAAATACGATTCTATATATCAATCAATTTCTTTTGAAAACAAAACTGATAATCAAATTGATTATTATTTAAATATGGCAGAAGTTACTAATAATCCAGACTCTGCTTTATTTTTTTCTTTTAAAGCTCATCATTTTTTACAACAATCTTTTCCAAATATAAACACATGTAGATGTTTTATTTTAATGGCTAAAAATTTTTATAAATTAAAATTTTACTATGCGTCTATTAATGCTTTTCTATTATCTATTAATCATGCTAAATACTTAAATTTGAACAATTTACTAATTGACGCTTATTTAGGATTAGCGGAGGTTTATATGAATATTGGTGTTTATTCCGACATGTTTTATTGTTATGATAATGCTATTTTATTAAAAGAATTAAATCATAATTATAATGATGCAATTTCAATAAACAACAAATTAGCTATTTTTACTTTTAATAATAATTATTATAAAGATTCTTATTATTATTACTTTAAAAATATTGAACTTGCTTCTCAATTAAATGATTCTATTTTAACGGCTTATTCATTTTCTAATATTGCTTCAAATTATATTTTTCAATATAGGGAAGCTGATTCTTCTGTATTAAATTTAAAATTAAACGAAGCTATTAAGTTTTCTTTATTGTCAAATAAAATTCTTAATACATTTAGTAATAAAGATTCTATTGTTAATAATATTCATTGTAAAAATTATATTAATTTGTGTAAAATTTATCTTTATTTGTCAAAATATAATCAAAATAACTATTTAGATAGTTGTTTATATTACTTTAATAAATATAACAAATGTAATAATAATTCAACAATAATTGACAATGAAATATTACTTATTTTACCAAGTATTTGTTTAAAAAATAAACAATATTTAGAATCTTTAAATTATTTACAAAATATTGATACTCAATCAATTTACAATGATATTTATTTTATGTCTAAATATTACAAACTTAAATCAATTATTTTAAACAAATTAGAAAAATACAAAGAATCTTTAAATAATACATATAAATATGACTCTTTACAAGTTGAACTTACAAACCAAAATCTTTTAAAAAAAGAAATTGAAATTAAATCTCAAATAGATTTTAATAGTAAAAAATTATTAATTAATCAATTTTCTTTTTTTAATACTCAAAAATCAAATTCTAATTATAGAAGAATTCAAATTACAACATACGGAATTTTTACTATTTTATTTTTACTATTAATATCATTTATAATAGTTAGTCAAATTTTAATAAAGAGAAAAAAAAATAATAAAATATTAAATAACAAAAATATTGATTTAATCAATCAACAATCTGAGATTATGTCGCTCAGAGATAATATTTGTTTTCAAAAGGCTGAAGAAGAAAAACTTGCTAAACAAATTCACGATAGTATTGTTTATGCAGAACGAATTCAAAAGGCAGTTATTTCTAACGAAAGTGATTTAAAAATTTTATTTCCTGAAAGTTTTATTTTATATAAACCAAAAGAAATTGTTAGTGGAGACTTTTTTATTGTTGAAAACTATGGTGATTTTTCATTTTTAATTTTAGTTGATTGTTTAGGTCATGGTGTGCCTGGCGGTTTTATGGTTATGCTAGGCATTTCATATTTAAAAGATATTCTTGTTAAATCTAGTATTGATATATCACCTTCTCAAATTATTGAAAGTTTAGGCTCTTTTTTCATTAATACAATTTACAAAGAAGCTGACGAATATTTTTTGAAAAAAAGAGATGGTATGGAAATGACGGTTTGTAAGTTTTATAAAAATTCTTACGACGTTGATTTTTCTACTTCGTGTCAATATATATATATTTCGCGACGAGGACAAGTGATTGTTGAAAAAGGTGATTCTAGATCGGTTGAATCTATTATCAAATCTGATACTGAAACTTTTACAACAAAACAAATTACTCTTTTTCCTAATGACATGGTTTATTTTGTTACAAATGGACTACAAAATCAAAAAGGTGGAGAATGTGGAAATTGTTTTTCTCAACCTGGATTAGTTGAATTTTTTTCTCAAAATGATATGCTTCCTGTTAATATTCAAAAAAATAATTTAATGAATGAATTAGATTATTGGATGTCTTCTTCTATTCAAACAGACGACATTACTCTTTTAGGTGTTAGAATTTTATAAAATTTGTTATTTATTTTAACCTTCATAGTTCTATCAAAAAATATACATTTTTATAAAACATCATCTAATAAATACCTAAAGAAGAAATTTCTAAGAAAAACTTTTTAAAATAGTTTTAGGAATAATATCAAATTTGGAAAAATAAGTAAAAAAAAAGTCGCCAAAAGAAATTTGACGACCTAAAACTGAGTACCGAGGAAGAGATTCGAACCCATGACCCTCGGATCCACAATCCGATGCTCTAACCGACTGAGCTACCTCGGCTCATTTTTCGGGTGCAAATGTAAGGTCTTTTTCATATATCTTGCAAATTTTTTTGAACTTTTTTTTAAACTTTTTTTTTGTTTATTGATATTAAGATATTTGCAATCTATTTTTTTATTTTTATTGATTATTTTTTTTATTTTTTGAGATTAAAACAATGTTTTTGAAAGTCGCATTTTTTATAAATTCTTCTTTTTTGAGAAAATAATAACTTAATTTAATAAAAATTTTCAAAAAATTAGTAATTACTCAAATTTTAAATTTGATGTTTTGATAATTGAAATTTATTTTTGCAGAAAATTTTTACCAACAATATTTGTTGGTTGATAATCTTGAAATTTTTGTTTATGAACAAATATATTTTTAATATGTGTGAAATAAAACACAAAAACATTTTTCTCGCCATTTTAATTATGATTATGGCGACTAGTAACGTTGTTGCTCAAAAAAAAGACAAAAAAAGCGACAAAAAAGATATTCCTTTAGTTGTTAATGAATGGACCTTAGGTAAAGATTATTCGCCTGTTGAATATGATTTATCGCAAGATACTAGTTTACATCTTTTTCAAGTTTATGACAAAATTGATAAAAGTTCTATTTCTAATTCTAATCTTGGAAATATGGCATCGCCTTATATTTCTAACATTTTTGACGATAGACCTATCAATAAATGGAATTCTATTATATTTTTTAATTATTTAAACGATTTTTGGAACACTCCTGAAAAAACTAAATATTACCAAGTTAATCATCCTTACACTGTGCTTTATTATGCCACAACGCCTAAAGCTAGAAACTGTCAAATTGTGGATTTTACTCATACTCAAAATGTTAACAAAAAACTTAATTGGGCTTTTAATATAAACCTTGATGGTAGCGAAGGTCGTATCACTAATCAACACACTCGTTTAACTTCTATTGCTCCAAACATTAGTTATAGAGGAAAACATTTTAGTATTCATGCTTTTTATAAATTTAATAAATTTCAAATTCAAGAAAATGGCGGTATTATCGACACTGTTGAAATCACTGACAAACGTTTTAATACAAAAATGAGCAAAAGTGATAGCTATTGGGGTTATCGTCATTGGGGATTGGTGTCTGAATATTCTATTGGAACTACTGATTTTAAAATTATTAACGATACTACAAGAACTGAAATTTATACTCCTCGTTTAGCTTTTAATTATATTTTCGATTTTGAAAAACAATTTAGAACATACACTGATAATGATATGGATACTTCCATTTATCATAATTTTTTCAAATCTAAAAAAAGCACATATGACTCTATTTTCTTTCGTCGTTTAACTAACAAAGTTCAACTTAAAGTTTGCGAAGGTCAATTAATGGGTTATTCTCCTGGTCTTAGAGGTGCATTAGGTGTTGAACATGAAATGTACTACAATTTAACTAATCATATCGAAAGTCTTAATCAAAATACTTATCAAAATACTTTTTTTGAAGCTGGTATTTTTAAAAATAAATCAAAAAATTTATTTTTAAATGCTGATTATAAACAATATTTAACTGGATATCGTTCTGGTGACGTTGAATTTAATGCTAATTTAGGTTATAAATATTTCAAAAATAATAGCGATACGATTAATGGATATTTAAACGCTACTTTTGATTTTTATAATACGGAACCTACTTATTTTGAACAAAAATATAATAGCAATAATTTTAAATGGAACAATAATTTTAGTAAAACTCAAGTAACTAGAATTGGTGCTGAATTTGGTATTCCTCGTTGGCATTTAAAAATTGGAGCTTCTAATTATTTGCTTAACAAATATATATATTTTAACACTGACGTTGTGCCAGAACAATGTTCTGATGCTATTACGGTTCAAACTATTAGCCTTCAAAAAGACTTTTTTGTTTGGCATGTTCGTTTTGCGAATAGATTTACTTGGCAAAATTCTAATAAAAACGAAATTTTTAATTTACCTAAATATGCTCTTTATCATTCAACTTATTTTGAATTTTATTTAGTTAAAAATGTTCTTTTAACTCAAATAGGTGGTGAAGTTAGATATTCTGGTGAATATAATGCTTTTGGTTATTCTCCGGCAACTTCGGTTTTCTACCCTTCTAGCAGATATACTGTGGGTAATTATCCTATTATTAATGGATTTTTTAACATCAAAATCAAGGGTGTATTAATGTTTTTTAAATGGGAACACATCAATGACGAAATGTTTCAAGATTATTATGCGCCTACTGATGTTTATCCTATTCCAGACTTTCATTTTATGTTTGGTATTTTATGGCGTTTTAATAATTAATTTTCAACATTTTAAATAAAAATATAATTTTTTTTATTTTTTTTTAAGGGTAAAACACTTCAAAAGTGTCTTTAATATGAAAACAAACAAAACTAAAACAAAACTTTTTTTATACGTTATTCCGAACTTACACTTTAAAACCAAAAACTAAAACATTTTTTAACCTAGTAAAACGGACCATTTGAAGGCCCGTTTTTTTTATAATTGTTCGCGTCGTGTAGGATAATTTTCTCTAAACCATTCAAATTTTTCGGGTGAAGTTTTTAATTTTTCACTATCTCTTAAAACATTATACGATTTAATAACTTGCTCATAATCTGTAATTAAATCATAATTAAGCATAAAACCATCATAACCTTTTACTGACGGTGTCCAATTGTTTAAATTTAAATTAAAAAATTTACTTAATTGTCTTACAATCTGCATTGTGGCATTTGCCTTGCCATCTACAGAATAACCTGCTATATGTGGTGTGGCTAAAAATACACGTTGTAATAGTTCAATATTTATTTTTGGTTCATTTTCCCAAACATCAAGAACTGCTGTTAAAATTTTTTCGTGTTTTAATGCTTCTAATAATTCTAAATTATCAGCTACTGGTCCGCGCGACGAATTGATTATTATAGAATTTTTCTTCATTTTTGAGATAAATTCACTATTTACTAAATGATTGGTTGAATATTCTCCATCTTTATTAAATGGAACGTGAATATCTACTATGTCAGAATTTTTTAATAAATAATCTATATCACAAAAATCATAATCTTTGTTTCCTAATTTTTGTAAAGGTGGATCATTTACTAAAACATTCATTCCTAGAATTTTTGAAGCTTTTATCACTTTTGAACCAACGTGCCCCGCTCCTATTATTCCAATTGTTTTTTTGTTTAATAAAAACCCATAATATTTTGATAAACAATGTAATACAGAAATAATATATTGACAAACAGAACCTGAATTGCAACCTGGAGCATTTGTCCAAAATATTCCATTTTTTTCACAATAATTTGTATCAATATGATCAAAACCAATTGTGGCTGTGCCTATAAATTTTACACTACTTCCCGATAGTAAATTTTCGTTACATTGCGTTCTAGTGCGAACCAACAATGCGTCAGCGTCTTTTACTTTGGTTTTATCTATTTCACTTCCTGGATAATATTCAACATTTGCAATGCCATGAAATACATCTCCCAAAAATCTTACTTTATTATCACAAACTATTTTCATTTTTTATTGTTTTAAACATTTTTATTATAACCTTTGCAAAGTTATTATCAAAATAAATTAGAAATACTATTATGACTAAAAAATTAGCAATTTTTTTATTTTTAATATTTATATCTTTCAATATATCAGCACAAAACGCCATTAAAGAATATATTGGAAAAGATATTAAAACTGTTGAGTTTCGTAAAACTGAAACAAATTTTGGACTTCCAATTTGTTATTTATCAGAAAGTTTAACTCTTTCGTTCGACATTATAAACGATAATTATTCTGATTTGTCGTATACAATTCAACATTGTGATGCAGATTTTGTTCCCGACGATTTAGATTTTTATGAATTTGCAGATGGTTTTGACAATAGAACAGCCGACGATTTTTCTAGCTCGTTTAACACTCATTCTAAATTTACTCACTATAAAATTAATATTCCAAACAACGATATAACTTTAAATATTAGTGGAAATTATATTATAAAAGTTTACGAAACATCTAATCCTGATAATATTATTTTGATAAAAAAATTTATGATTTGCGATAATGAAACTCAATTAATGGTTGATGCAGAAATTGAGAGACCATTTTTAGCAGAATATTCTATTGATTGTCAACAAATTAACATAAATATTGATAATAGCAAAGAACGTATTTCTAATCCAACAAAATTTATGAAAGTTTACGTTCAACAAAATGGTAACATTAATTCACGCTGTGAACTAAACCACAATTATGCTGATACATACAATATAAGGTATAATAACAACGAAGGTAACAACATTTTTAAAGGTGGTTGTGAATATGAATTTTTTGACGCTAAAGATAAAAATTTTAGATCGTTGGGAATTGACAAAATTGAATTTAAAAACAATTTATATTCTTTTGATCTTACAACATATTATCCTTCATACAATTCATATTCTTATAAAGAAGATTTAAACGGGCAATATTATATCAAAAACGATCGAGGTTTTGACAATGAACTTGAAGCTGACTATATAAACGTAAATTTTAAACTAAAATATGATGCGTTTGCTGATGGTAAAATTTATGTTTTTGGTCAACTTTCTAATTATGAACTTAATGAAGAAAACCTATTACAATTTAATTCTGAAACCAATCTTTATGAATGTAATATGCTTTTAAAACAAGGTTTGTATAATTTTACATTTATAAATCAACATTCTGACAATTCAATTGAATATCTTGATGGTTCGTGGTATAATACTGAAAATAGCTATCTTATAACTATTTACAATACTAATTATTCTTATCGTGGAAATAGACTTATTGGATATAAAATTATTAATTCGATGAATAAATAAGAAAAAATATAATAATCAACTTGAGATATAATCTTAATAAAATATCTCAAGTTTATCAATCATATCTTAATCATTCACAAATTCTTTTAAATCGCTTGAACGTCCAAAAACAACAATCAAATCTCCCGACTCGAGCAATGTGTTTGGTGTAACATAATCAAGAACTTCTTGTTTTTCTTTGGTATTTCCAAGAAGTGTTTTATGTTTCACTAACTTAATCACAGTCAAAATATTAAGATGATATTTTTGACGAATATCAGTTTCTATTATTTTTTTACCAAAATATCGTTCTGGAAGTTTTACTTCTACAACTTTATGTTTATCAAACAAACTATAAACATCCATTGCTCCAGTTAAACTCAAAACTTCGGTTAATCTTGATGCAGACTCTTCCTCTGGATGCACAATTTCTGTTATGCCAATTGCTTCTAAAACTCGCTGATGAGTTTCTGAAATTGCACGACTCATTATTCGCTTAACATTCAATTGTTTAAATGTGGCACTTACAAGAATTGACGCTCCAATATCTTCGCCTATTGCAACTATTACACAATCTGTATCTTTATATGGAAGAGCCGACTTTATTGCATTAAAATCTGTACAATCAAGCATTGCTGCCGAAGTTATTTTATCTTGAATTGCTTCTACCCTATTTAAAATTGAGTCTGCTCCAAAAACTTCGTTGCCTGCGTTTGTCAACTTTATGGCTAATGATGAACCAAAATTTCCTAATCCTACTATTATGTATTTTTTCATATTTATATTTTTTTATCCTATATGGATTTTTTCCTTTGGATACATATATTTCAACGATTTTGTTTTCTTAAAAAATGCTGCGGCTATTGTTAATGCTCCTACCCTACCTATATACATCAAAAATGATAATAATAATTTACTTGCATCACTTAATTCCGGGGTTATTCCCATACTTAATCCGCAGGTACAATATGCTGATGTACATTCAAATGCTAAATTTAATAAATTGGCTGATGAATTTTTTTCTTCAAATATCATCAACAAAAATGTACCTATTCCTAATGCTGCTAATGAAATCATTATTACTGCAAATGCGTGACGTACAGTACTATTAGCTATTTTTCTACAAAAAATTTCTATTCTATCTTTGCCTCGCAAAATACTAAAAATATCTAATATTGCAACTCCGAATGTTGTGGTTTTTATCCCTCCTCCTGTTGAAACTGGAGATGCGCCAACCCACATTAAAAACATTATTATCAACAATGTAGGTATTTTAAATGTGTCTAATCCTACATCATTAAATCCTGCTGAACGTGGCATAACTGAATAATAAAACGAGTCTATAAATTTATACAATAATCCATCATGTAATTTTAATGTGTTGTTATATTCTAATATAAAAAACGACAAAGTTCCAAATATCAACAAAACTACTGAAACTATTGACGCTAATTTTGTATTTACATTTACAACTCGTGGCAGATGTACAAATTTTTTATGCTTAAAAAAAGCATTTTTTACATTTGTAAAAAATTTTGAAATTGAGTCTTGTAAATTCATCAATATTGGAAAACCTACTCCTCCTAATATTGCCATCATTGAAATTATCAATTTTAATGGATAATTTTTGAAAACTAAATCAGACGTCATACTTCCTGGAATTGTAGAAAACCCAGCATTACAAAATGATGAAACTGCATTATAAATCGAAAATGTTATTTTATCTGTTAGGGTTGGAAAAGAATTATCGTATCTTATTGATAAAAATATTGCTAATCCTCCAATTCCTTCAATGGTAAATGTATAAACTACTATTTTTAAAATGGTTTTAAAAGCATTTCCAAAACGTTCGGTACTCATCATGTTTCCCAACATTACTCCTGCTTTAAACGAACTGGTATCTTTAAAAAAATAAACTATAAAACAAGTAAATGTCATAACGCCCAAACCACCTATCTGCAAGAGACACAATATTATACCTTGTCCCAAAGATGTGAAACCAACTGCTGAGTCGATACATTGTAATCCGGTTATACTTGTTGCACTTGTTGCCATAAACAAGGCATCTACAAATTTTATTTTGGTTACTGTAGCATTTGGCAACATTAATAATCCAGCTCCAATAAATATTAAAGCTATGAAACTCAATGCAAAAAGTATTTCTGGTGTTATATTAAATACAAGAACTTTATACGTTGATTTTGAAACTTCTATAAAAAATATACTGATTATCAATACATAAACTATATTTGGACTAGTTATTAGTCTATAAAATAAACCATGATAATCTACTGCATCAAACAAAAATTTTACATTAAAAAAATAAAATATTAAAAATGCAAACAATAATATTCTTATTATAGTTAAATATATTTTACTTTTCTTTTGAAACATAGAGGGAATTCTTGTTGAAAAACTAAAAAAGTAAACTAATAAATAAATATAATAAAAATTATGAAGAATAGTTGTATCTGTTGAACTATCTAAAAAACCAATTTCGTAAACTGCTACAAAAAATGCTATTAATGTTGTATAAAACAAGAACTTCTCAATAAATGAATTGAGTTTAGAACTTTGATATTTTGTAAGTCCGTGTTTTACAAGTTTTAACATTACCTAATCTATTTATTTGAATATAAATTTTAATAAAAAACAAATTATCTTAATTTTTTATCGTTTTCGCGAGCTTGTTTTCTTGCTTGATAAATTTTCCAATCATTTATAAGAGAGGCAAATTTAGGTTGAAAATTTTCTGTAGGCGAAGGTGCTGGGTTCATTATTAAATTTCCTTCTGGATTTACCATATAATACGAAGGATAGGCTTTTACATTATAATCTCTTAATAATTGATTATCACCTTGATACCATACTATCGACCAATTACAATCTGGATTTTTATTTAAAAACTGTTGCATTTCTGATTGTTGTGACGATACAAATATTGTTACCATTGTTAATACTTCGGGTGGAAATTCTGTTCTTATTTGTTTTAACAATTCAAATTCTGATTGTGCGGTATAACTATTTGGATTAAAAAATGTTATATATACAAATTTTGATTGCTGTTGCAAAATAAAATCATTTCCATTTTTATCTTTTAAACTAAATTGTGGTGCTGGATAACCAACCATTAATTTTGTAAATTTTTGAGATAATGATTGTGCTATTGCTTTAACTTGTTTATGTTTTGAATTTAACATTAATGAGTCGGTAACTGCAATTAAATATTCCTTAGGATATTCATCACAATAATAACTATCGTATAATCCTTTTAAAATAACATAATCTGTTAATAAATCATTTCCTGATAGTTTTTTATCACTCATTAAAATATGTTTTAAAGTATTATAACTTTTGTCATAAATACCTGAATAAATGTTTTTTACACTAATAACCGAAGTTTGACCACCAGACAAAACATTTGAAAACATTTCTTCAAACAAATCCATATATGCTGGATTATTTAATAAAACATCTCTGTTAGTAAACATTTTTTCTACAATATCATCTTTACTTCTATGATATGCTGTATAATCTAACATTGCAAATGTATAATCTTTATAATCAATAAAATATTTATTTTTAGTAGGAAATTTATCTGAAATAGATTTTTTAATTTTGTCGGTTGATGATTTTGAAAAATCTTTGTATGATGTAAATAAAATTGTATCAAGTGCTTGATTATAAAGTTCATTAAATTTAGGTATCAAGATATTTAAATCGTCGTCTAAACAATTTAAACATTTTACATAAAATTTTATTGGTTTAAAATATGGATTTAATTGATCTTCAATTCTTAATTGTTGTTTTGTAGGCAATACAATAGTTAAATTCTGTTTTGGCTCTAAAAAAATGTAACCTACAAAAACAGATAAATCAATATAAGCTAATTGAGTTTCATTAATATTAATATAAAAATTAAAATCTCCTTCTTGATTAACAATAGCAGATGAAATAATTTTGTTATCTTTTGTTAAATAATTATCATTAACATAAATATTTAACGTATCACCTGCATAAGATTTAGCATTACCTTCTATTGTTATATTTTGAGCATAAATATAATTACAAAACAATAACAATAATAATAAAATATTAATCTTTTTTATCATCAAAACAAAAATTTATAATTAACAACGTTTACGCAAAACAGCTTGAGAATTTTCAAATTCAACGGTATTTGTATATTCAACTTTAGCAGCCAATTTTATAGCGTCTTCTGCATTAATGGCAACAGTTGAAGTTTTTAAAACAAATTTAGTTAATCCAATTTGAATTGTATCACCATCTTTTAGTTTAACAGGACTTTCTCCTAAACGTTCACTATTTCCATTAATATAAGTTCCATTTAAACTAGGTTTTCCTTGAATTTCAGTATTATCTGCTATTATATATTCATATTCAGTTTTTTCATTTTTTCTTACAACCAAAACTGCATGATTTCTACTAACAAACAAATCGCCATCAATAAAAATTTCTGGACTATTTTGAGTTGTTTTTCTACCAATTCGGTTTTTACCTTCTTTTAATTCAAAACTTATAACTTCTTTTCCTTCAGTGTGTAACACTAACCAACCTGCTACTTGATTTTCCATATTGTCTTAGGTTTAATATTTTTAATTTGTAAATACACAAAGATAATATTTTTTTTGTTTTGTCAATAATTAATTTTCTCAAAAAATATATTCATTAAATTTTATTTGATTTTATTTATAAAAAAAAAATATAATAATTTAATAATTAATATTAAAGAAGTATTTCAGTTTTGCAATAACAAAATTAATTTATAATTTCGCAACTTTATAAAATTATAATTCTAAAAAAATGAAATTTATTCTATTAAGCTATCCAACTATAAGTGATGCAATTAATGATTTTATAGGAACAAATCTTTCACTTCCAATTCAAACCTATGGTTTTTTTGTTGCGGTTGCTTTTATAGTTGGAGCATTTATCATGACTTCTGAATATAAACGTAAAGAGTCAGAAGGTCTTATGTGCGCTCTATACAAAATTGATAAAATAGGTGAAAAAGCAACTCCTTTAGAATTAATCTCATCTTTTTTATTAACATTCTTAGTTTGTTTTAAAGTTGTAGAAATCATTTTTAACTATAATGAATTTTCAGAAAATGCACAAGAATTTTTACTTTCAACTCGCGGTAGTTGGGTTGGAGGTATAATTTGCGGACTTATTACTGCTGGTTATACTTGGTATGATAGAAATAAGAAAAAACTTGATAAACCTAAAACAGTAATTATCAAACAAATGCCTCACCAATTAACAGGCAATATTTTAGTTGTTACTGGTTTATTTGGTATTATAGGTGCAAAAATTTTTCACAATCTTGAAAATTTTGACAGATTTTTAGCCGACCCGATTGGAGAATTATTTTCTTTTAGTGGCCTTACTTTTTTTGGAGGATTAATTGTTGGTGGTACTGCTGGTGCAATATACCTTAAAAAACTAAAAATCAATTCGTTTCATACACTTGATGCAGCAGCATTTGGTTTACCTATGAGTTATGCTTTAGGTAGATTAGGTTGTCAAATTTCAGGTGATGGATGTTGGGGAATTGTTAATAATAATCCTTGTCCTTCTTGGATACCAGAATGGGCTTGGAGCAGTAATTTTCCTCACAATGTGATTAATAATGGCATTCATATTCCTGATTGTACTGGTCAACATTGCAGAATGTTAGCTGAAAGTGTTTATCCTACTTCGCTTTACGAAAGTTTAATGATGCTTATTATTTTTGGAATTATTTTTTGTATTAGAAAAAAAATCAAATTTCCAGGAATGTTGCTTGGTATTTACTTGTCGTTGCAAGGTATTGAACGTTTACTAATTGAACAAATTAGAGTAAATAATAAATTTAATATTTTAGGAATGGAAGTTACACAAGCTCAAATGATTGCTACTGGTTTATTAATTTCTGGTGCAGTTATTATTTTTCTAACTTATAAATTTAGAGACAAAATTTCTGAATTGTGTAAACCTATTGAACAAATTCCTCAAATACCAAATGCTGAAATAATAGAAAAAAAAGATTAATTATTATAATGGACTACAAAAAAATATGTGACGAAGTTTCAAAACTTGCTATTGAAACTGGAAAATATATTCGTCACGAACACGACAATTTTGATACTAACAAAATTGAAATTAAAGGGAAAAATGATTTTGTTTCTTACGTAGACAAAACTTCTGAAAAGAAAATTGTTGAACAACTATCTAAAATAGTACCTGAAGCAGGATTTATTGCCGAAGAGGGAACAAGAAACGATCGTGGGGATATTTATAATTGGATTGTAGACCCTCTTGATGGAACAACCAATTTTATTCATGGAATTTTTCCTGTTTGCATAAGCATTGCTCTTCAAGAAAATAATAAAACCGTTGTAGGTGTTGTTTATGAAATAGGCTTGGATGAATGTTTTGCTGCGTCAAAAGGAAATGGAGCATATCTTAACAACAAACAAATTTTTGTTTCAAAACGAAACAATCTTAAAGACTCGTTAATAGCAACTGGTTTTCCATATTATGATTTTTCACGTCAGGACAAATTTATGAAATCTATGGCTGATATGATGATTAATACTCATGGTATGAGACGTTTAGGTTCTGCCGCTACAGATTTAGCATACACAGCTTGCGGAAGATTTGAGGCTTTTTATGAATATGGTCTTCATCCATGGGACGTTGCTGCAGGAGCTTTTATTGTTGAAGAAGCAGGTGGTAAAGTTTGTGATTTTAACGGAGAAGATAATTATATTTTTGGCGGTGAAATTATTGCTGCAGGAAATAACGTTTATGATGAATTTCTTAACAAAGTTAAGAATTATATGAAATAATTTACCGATGAAAGTTTCAATAGTTATATTAAACTGGAACGGAGAAAAATTTCTTAACGAATATTTACCGTCAATAATTAAATATTGTAATAAACCTAATTATGAGGTAGTTGTTGCCGACAATAATAGCACCGATAATTCAATTAACTTATTAAAAAACAATTTTCCACAAGTTAAAATTATTATATTAGACCAAAATTATGGATTTGCAAAAGGTTATAATTTGGCACTAAACCAAATAGAAAGCGATTATTTTATATTGTGTAACAGCGATATAGAACTAAAAAGCGACGCAGTTACACCATTAATAAAATTGCTTGAAGAAAATCAAGATGTAGCCGTTGCTATGCCAAAAATAAAATCTCTAAAATCACCAGAAATGTTTGAATATGCAGGAGCAGCAGGTGGTTTTATAGATATGTTTGGTTATCCTTTTTGCAGAGGACGAATTTTAGAAAATATAGAACCTGATAATGGTCAATATAATTTGGTAAACAAAGATATTTTTTGGGCATCTGGTGCTTTTATGGCTGTTAAAGCAGATATTTATAAAAAGTGTGGCGGTTTAGACGATAATTTTTTTGCTCACATGGAAGAAATAGACTTTTGCTGGCGAGTTAAAAACTTGGGTATGAAAGTTTTATATTGTGCAGAGGCTGAAGTTTTTCATCTTGGTGGAGGTACTTTAAATCAAGGAAATCCACACAAACTATTTTTGAATTACAGAAATAGTTTGAAAATGTTGTATAAAAATCTGTCTCCTAAAAGGTTATTACCTATTTTATGGTTTAGAATGTGTCTTGATGGTATTTCGGCAATAATTTATTTATGCAAATTACAATTTTCATATTTTATAGCCGTTATAAAAGCACATTTTGCATTTTATTTTAATTTACCAACTCTAATAAAACAGAGAAAACAATTAAAAAAAATCGCCGTAAACTATAACCATAAAGAAATATATAATGGTAGTATAGTTTACAATAGCATCATTAAGAAAAAGAAAACATTTTTTGAATTTTAAAAAACACCAATCGTGTCTAATAAAGTTATAATAATTCCTACATATAAGGAAAAAGAAAATATTGAGAATATAATTAGAGTTGTATTTAAATTACCAGAACCATTTGACATTTTGGTAATTGACGATAATTCACCAGATGGAACTGCCGACATTGTTAAAAATATAATGGCTGAATATCCAGATCGTTTATTTATGATACAACGTAGTGGAAAACTTGGACTTGGAACTGCTTATATTACAGGTTTTAAGTGGAGTTTAGAACATAATTATGACTACATTTTTGAAATGGACGCCGACTTTTCGCATCCTCCTGAAGAGTTAATAAATCTTTATAATGCTTGCGCTATTGACAAATATGATATGTCGATTGGAAGTAGATATATTTCTGGTGTAAACGTTGTTAATTGGCCTATTGGACGTGTTTTAATGTCTTATTATGGTTCTGCGTATGTTAGAACTGTTACTAGAATGAAAATTATGGACACAACAGCAGGTTTTGTTTGTTATACAAAAAAAGTGTTGCAAGCTATTAATTTAGACCATATTAAAATGAAAGGATACGGTTTTCAAATCGAAATGAAATTCACTGCTTGGAAAAAGAAATTTAAAATCAAAGAAGTTCCAATCATTTTTACCGATCGTAAACAAGGTACTTCAAAAATGAGCACTAATATTTTTGGTGAAGCTGTGTGGGGTGTGCTAAAAATGAAAATTGTTAGTTGGTTTAAAAAATATTGATGTTTTGTAGTGAGTAGAAATAACTGATTATTTAAATCAATATAATGAATAAAAAACAAATTAGAGAAGAAGTCCGACTTAGAAAATTGAGATTTTCTAAGTCGGAACTTTTTTCTATGTCAGAAAATATATGCAAAAGCATTATAAATGACGGATTATGGCGCGCTTCTACTAATGTTTTATTATACAATTCTTTAGCTGATGAAGTTGACACTCAACTTCTTATCAAAAATGCAGAGTTATACCAAAAAAACATTTTATTACCTGTTGTAGAAGGAGAAAATTTAGTTTTGAAAGTTTATTCAGATAAAAATTCTCTAAAAATCGGTGCTTTTGGTATATTAGAACCAACAGGAAAAATTTTTGAAGAATGTGATTATCATAAAATTAATTTAGCCATTATTCCTGGAATGGCTTTTGACAAACAAAAAAATCGTTTAGGAAGAGGTAAAGGTTTTTATGATAGACTATTACCGAAACTAACAAATGCTTACAAAATTGGTGTTTGTTTTCCATTTCAACTTTTAGAAAATATCCCTAACGAAGAGCATGATATTAAAATGAATGAAGTGGTTTGTTAATTATTATCCCACGGATTTGAATATTTAGGATTGTGAATAAAAGCGGTATCACTCAATGTTAAAAGGAAAGCTTTTAAATCTTTTAAATCTTTATCACTCAAGTGCATACCTCCATGATTTGCATTTATTGACAAAGGATCGACATATGGCGAACGTTTAAGTCCATTGTTATAAAATTCTAAAACTTCATCAAGAGTTTTGTATCTTCCATCGTGCATATATGGTCCTGTAAATTCAATATTTCTAAGAGTTGGAACACGATATTTTCCTTTGTCCATAGGATTTTTTGTTACTGCATATCTATCATTTTGACCTTCAAATTCAATATCTTTTGCATTGTTCATAAATTGATTTGTTGTCCAAAGTGGCAACGCAGGACTACCATGACAATGAAAACAATCTGCGCCCTCTGTAGTAAACAACATTAAACCACGCATTTCTGATTTTGAAAGTTGAAGTTCACCAGCCATAAAACGGTCAAATTTTGACTCAAATGAAACTATTGAACGTACAAACTGTGCTATTGCTTTTGAAATCAATGTTATATTAATTTCTTTGGTTCCAAATGCTTTAAAAAACAAATCTTGATAAAATGGATCTTTACTTATTAATTTAACAGTTTTGTCAATATCACCATTCATCTCATGAGGTGCCGCTATTCCCATCCAAACTGTTGACTCTATGTTTGTTATTGAATAAATTGAATCAGCAGGAACTCCGTATTTTTCACTTCCTAAAGTTGTGTTAGATTTTGAAACATAACCATTCCAAAAATATCCACTATTGTTCCAAACCACATTAAAAAGTGGTAACATAACATTCGGAGTTTTTTGTCCTGAATTTCCAATAGGACGACCATCAGGAAACTCATTTATTCCACATTCAAAAGCATTTTCTTGTTTATGACAAGTGGCACAACTCATTGGTTTATTTTTATTTCCTGAAAGTCTTACATCATAAAAAAGGTATCTTCCTAGTTTAGCACCATCTACTGTTAATGGATTATCATTAGGAATATTCAACGAATCTGGAAACATTGGAACGCCAATATCATATTTTATTGGCGAATAAATACTTGGGCTATTATTAATTTTACAGCCTACAATAAAAAATAAAAAGAATAATATATAAATGTGTTTCATAAATTATTCAAAAGCATTTTTTAATTCTTCAGAAAACATTTTCATAGCCTTTTGATTATTCATAATACCACGTAAATCAATAAGTTCTAAAGCAGAATGAGAATCAAACAATTTTGCTAAATTTAAATTAATGATAGCAAAATCATTATCATTAATTTTTGTTGTTTTTATAGGAATAGTAACTGAAAAATCATTATCAATATAACTAATTGGCTCATTTTCTTCATCATAAACTTGTCCACGACCTATATGACAATTAAAAACATAACTTTCATTAAAATTATCCACAAAACGAATATTAGTTTTCATATAATGATAACCACCACCTAAATAATCAGGCCAGAACATAAGATTTTCAGGCGGATTTTTAAACATATAACTGCGATTAGATATTGAATCAAAACCAAAAGTAAAAGTCAAATATTCAACATTTTCTAAAGAAAAATTATCGTCTACAAACCATTGCAAAGTTGAAGGTATTTCGGCATCAACATAATGAATTTTATTAGAAAAATATTGTTCACTTCCATCTTTATTAATCAATTTTATGTTAGAAATAAAATATTGACTTTGACAAATACAATATTTCATATCTTTTATAGAATTCTCACGAAATTCGTTTAAAATCAAAGGTTTATCATCAAAAGAAAACGTAAAAACTATTCCATTTTTTTGTTGTGAAAAAACAGAAAGTGATAAAAATAAAAACAAAATTGTTATAATTTTTGTCATGATTACTGATTTTTGACAAAAATAAAAAAAGAAAAGAAAAATAAGAATTAATATTTAAAAAATCTTCTAAATAATAAAATCTTATTAATATCATGTAGAATAAAAAAAATGATAACAAATACTATTATATAAAAATATATTTGAAAAAAAATTAATTAAAAATCAATAAATGAAATTTACCAATTATTATTGCACAAAGACTAAAAGATGGAACAAAAATAGATATTAGCTATATGAAAAAAAAATTAAATTGAATATTTTTATTATAATCACTTGGTAAATGTTTCAAAATTCGTGAGATTAAATATTTATACTTGTCTAAATTCATACACATGTATTTAATTAATAATCAATCGTTTAAATTAATATATCAACAAAAATAACACGAAAACAAAACATACTTTTAGAGGATTAAATTAAAATAATTAAAAATTTGAAAAATTATTAATATTGTTAATGATTAATCAAATAATTATTATTATATTTGTCCCATAAAATAAAGATAGATTTTTAATAATGAATATACTAATAAAGAAATACTTAACAAAATACACTAGTTTAATGATGAATGTGTGATATAACAAGTAATATATCAATTTGAAATTTATTACAAAAAAGATAGATTAATATTACTTAACCTTATATTATAAATAAATATAAAAGTAATGTATAATTTCTAAAAATAATTTTACAAATTATTATAACATTCAAGTTGAAATAGTAAAAAATTGAAAGTTTTTTTTATTATATATTAATTAAAAAAAGAATAATTCAAAACTCAAAAAATAATAAACAATGAACAAGAGAAATACTCAAGTAATTGAAATTGAAAGATTATTTTCAGAAAATCTTCAAAAAATTGAAATGTTTTTACAACGTGAAAAACATTTTCCATTCTGTATAGTATCAAACATAGAAGAATTAAAACTTCATAATTGGTGGAACGATATCAACAAATTTTATGATATCTTATCTAATGAACACAAAACAGAAATTCAAAGAATTAAACATATTTATTCTGACCTAACTTCTAAAAAAAGCGATTATAAATGGTTGGAAAATTTTAAGAGTATGTATGAATATGTTAGAATGTATAATGAATTACCATTAAGTGTTTCGTCTAAACAATGGTATTTCCTTAATAAAAAGAAATATGAAACAAATACTCTTCCTCAATCTCGTATCGAAAATTTTAAAAAGTTATATGATATTGTTGAAGAAATTTTGAAAAACGATTTGGCTTATCAATATTTTAAAAATAGATACGAAAAACGTCATCAACCTAAAAGACGTGTAGAATATATAGATTCTATTGTTATTAAACGTTTTGAAGATCGTATAAGATAAAATAACGGTTATTGCTTTTAATACATTAATTTTACATAATTCATATTTTGAGTTAAAAAAACTCAAAATATGAATATGTTTTTGTTATTGTTTATTCATTGGATTATCTTCATTTTTCTCATTACTTTGAACATTTAATATTTTTATATACATTTCTAGTGGATTTTCTGAACAATCTGTTTTGCTTGGTTGTGATTGAAATATTGCAATCATTCCTGACTCTACTGTTGGGTTTTGAATTGTATAAATCAATTTTTTGTTCATAATAACTTGAATTCCACTTTTTGATGACTGAATTAACAATATATTAGATGCTTTGGGTTTTACATTTATATTTGACTCTTCTGGTAAAATTGAAGCTATCGATGTTTTATTATCATTATAACCAGCTGACGGATAATAATTTATTTCAAATTTCCCATCTAAATACAAAGAAAATCTATATTCGTCAACCATTTGATAAGTATAACCACTTTTAGAAGATCCGCCCCATTTTTTGCCAATTAATGATACTCCATAATTATTTAAATCGCCTGAAACGTATTTAAATTCCGTTTCAAATCCTGATGAAAAACAATTTAACTGACTTCCAAATGTTCCAAGACAATAATTATTTAATTTACCATTTCCTTTGCCAGATGTTTGCGATATTTTAATATAATTATCACTTGTCATTGTTCTAAACGGATCTTTGTTTCCTGAAAAATATGTGTTTTTTGACGCATCTTTCCATTCAACTTTTCCATCCATAGTTTCGTGATAAGTATAATTTTGGTCACTTGACGAAGGATTATCACCATTTTCAGGGTCAGTGTCTGACTCTTTGCTACAAGCCAACATAAATAATGTTGTTGTCAATAATACTATTTTTAAATTGGTTATTTTCATGATAATATAATTTATTGGTTTATTCGTAAAGATAACTAAAAATTATGAGAAAAAAAAGAGGAATGTAAAAAATCACATTCCTCTTTCTTGATATTAATAAAAATCTATTTAACTTCTACTCTAACACCTTCTGAATGAGCAGTAAATTCTGGTGCATACATACATTGAATTGATGTAATTCCATTTGAGAAATTACCTTTATGTTGAACATAAAGTTTATATTCAAATACATAGGTTCCTTTTCTTAAATATTCAATAAAGAAATTTGTTGATGCGTCTTTTGTACATTCATAATATCCAATTCCACCTTGATAACGGTATCCAGAAAGAACATTAACTGGCTCAAAACCAGAAGCTCGCATATCTTTTAAATGAACATATTCCATATCACGGTCAGTTCTGATTTCGATACGAACAACAATTTTATCTCCTGGTTTTAAATTTGAGTTTTCTGTAACAGGTTCAATAACAACACCTTTGTCTGTAATATTTTCTCTAAATAATTTTTTAGAAATTTTTAAAGGTGTTTCAGCAAATGTAATTTTATCAAGTTGTTCAAAATATTGCCAATAAAGCGCACCCCAAGCTACACCATTATTTGGATTTGTTACAGTAACATTTCCCATTTCAGGTTTTACTTCGTTGCCCGACCATGATGTTTTAAAATAACCTGTTCCTGCATCAGCTTTTATATCAGGATTAGATTTTGGATCAACTGGTTGATTATTAAGCAATATTGTACATATTTCAGAATTTGAAAGTAAATCTGTGCCACGCAACAACAAAGCATAACAAGCTTCTGCTGTTGCTTTTGTTGTTTTCCAATCTGTAGTTTGTTTTTGTTTTAAAAGCCAAATTTTCAATTGGTCTACTATCTCTTGGTCGTTGGCAACCTCATCAAATGCTTCAATTATAATAGATTGTGTTTCAATTGGAGCTTCGTGCCACAAAAATCCTGAAACATTATCGGCAAAATACATTCCCATTTCTTCTGAAGAAGTGGAATGTTCTTTTAATGATTTTAATATATCATTAGGAACTGTTTTATTTCCATATCTATGCAAAAACATAGAAATCATTGCTTGTGAATATTTACCTGTTTTTAGCCAATATTTTTCAGCTTTACCTATAAAGAAATTAAATGCTTCTTTTGTTTTTGAAGAAATAGGAATTTCGGTAAAATAGCTACGAGCATAAAGATAATTAATAGCTGTAAATGTCAAGAAATTACCCTCTTTTAATTCTTTATCAGAATATACTTTCTTTAATTCTTTATAATATTTAACAAATTCATCGTCAATAAAATTAATAGCTTTTTCAAGCATATTATGATTTTTAGGTTCATTAAAAGTATTGATACCCAATTTTTTAAGATGACCCATACCTTCTACAATGTAGAGTGTAACATAATTGCTTTCTGGCATTTTATCAAACCACGGCCAACCACCTGAAGGATATTGATTTTTACGAAGTTTTTCAAGAGTTTTTCGTTCTTCACCTGCAATTTTATTTAGGTCAAATAATAATCCAACACGCTGTTTACGTTCTGTTTCGTTAGCACCTTCCATCACCCAAGGTGTTTCTTGAAGAAGAACTGATTTTAATTCTTCATTTTTTTCAAGATTTGAAAGCAAAGCTTTACTATCAGAATTTTTCCAAGCATCAAAAACTGCTTTGATTTTTGGAGACGAATTTGCAATGTGTGCTGCTATAGAATTTGCATATAAACGACTGAATGTTTGTTCGTTACATTCATACGGATATTCCATCATGTAAGGCAATGCTTGAACTGCATACCATGCAGGATTTGAGGTAAATTCTAATGTTAATTTGTGTTGACGAAGTGTTGATGAATTTGCAGAATTTATAAGTTTTTCAAACTTGTAATTCTTTGTTTGATTGGCATTTATTGGCAATGGAAGTGCTTCTGTAACCAACATTCTATTACTCATAATAGGTAATGCTTTTTGTTCGCCATCTGCAAAATTTCCTGATTTTGCTATAATCTTATAAGCCAATGTACTGTAACGTTCTGGAATTTCAAGTTCAAAATCTACAGAAGTACTTAATCCTTTTTTTACACTAAAATTTTGTTCTGAAACTTTTACAACATTGTCAACTTTTTTTTCTGTAAGAGGATCAAATATTTCAATTGTAATTTTTCCATCTAAATCAGTTTCACTTAGATTTCCTATTTTAACAGGAATAAATATTTTATCGTTTTCTCTAAAAAATCTAGGAGCATTTGGTTGAACCATTAATTGTTTTTGAGTTACAATTTCTTTTTCAGAAAAAGCAAATTGTAATTGTTTTGTATGTGCAATAGCCATCATTCGCCAAGAAGTAAGCGACTCTGGCATAGTAAATTCAATATTTAATTCTCCATTTTCATCTGTTCTAAGTTCGGGATAAAAAAATGCAGTTTCGTTAAAATTTGTACGAACTTGAACTTCTTCGGTAGGATTTTCTTCTTCGTCTTTTACTTCTGTATTTTGAGCACTCATATTTGCCATACTTGCCATTGGCATTTCCATTGCCATAGATTTTTTAGCCATCCCCATACTCATCTTTGCATTTGAAGCTGGTACCATTTCGCAACAATCTTCCATTTCCATTACCTCCATTGCCATGCCAGCCATTCTATAATTATTTCTATAATTTGAATATCTATAGCCAAACCAATTTAATGAACCATATTGAGATTTAAAAAATCTTCTATCAACTATATAATTAGATATATAATTAGCTGCTTGAGTTCCAAAAGTTGGTGTTGAACTAGTTAAATTATAATAGTTATAAGAATATGGAACAGATACATCATAATTATTTTTAGCAAAAGCATCTAACGATTTATCATACATAGTTGCAGCCACTTCTGCTGAAACATTTTTGCCATCATGGTCGGTTACTTTTAGTTTCCATGTTTCATTTTCTCCTGGTTGAAGTTTGTCTCGAAATGTTAAATATTCTATACTAAGATCTTTATCATAATTGGGTATTGAAAATACTGCATTTTTTTCAAAATATGTATTATGATTAACAAAATAAAGTATTGCCCTTATATTTCCTTCTTTATTATTTTCTATAGGAATTTCAAACATTTTCATTTCATTATCAAGCGTTATTATTTTGCTTGAAATCAAGGTATTAGCTTGATAAATTCTGTATAATATTGACTGATTATTAAGAGAAGTTCCTACTAAAAATTGTGCTTTTTCCCCAACTTTTAAATTATTGTTTAATCGCTCAACTACTAAATAATCAGAATTTGGTAATTTTTTGTCTGTTTGATTACATACTGAAAAATAAGATTTTGACTTTATTTCACGTCCTGTTTTTGGATCGTTTGATGCAACTTCTATTTGATAATAACCAGACTCAAAATTCTTAACTTCAGGAATTGTTATCTTATTTTCTTTCTCAGTGTCAAAATCTTTTGTTAAAACAACTTTGTCAATTGAATATTTTTCATCAAAATAAGATTTTCCATAAACAAAACCTGGAACCAAAGATTTCCATTCTTCTATTGTGTAAATATTAGTATCAGGATTTTGCCATTTTCTATTGATTAACAATCCATTATCAATAACTTTAGATATTTTGGCAACACCTTTTGTATTAATAGGAACAAAATCTAGATTACGAGCCGATATATCAACTACAAAATCATTACTTTTAGTGAAAAACGAATTTGTATAAACATTCAAATCCATAGAAGAAAATCCAATAGTTACATTTCTAGATGCTTGATGTGTTTCACCATTAACATCAGTTATTTCAACCGATGCAGAATAATTAAATGCAACATCTGGAGTTGTACCAGCCATTGGATCTGGTTCTGCTTTAAATTTAAATTCAAAATCTCCTTTTTCGTTTGTAACTACTGTTCCATGAACTATTTCAATAGGATTTTGTGATGGTCTAAAAAAGTAAAAATGACGTCCAAAATCAAATTTTGGAGTGCGAGTAACTCTGAATTTCACCTCTGCATTATTAACTGTCATTCCAGAATAACTTTTGGCATTTCCTTTTACTATTACATCATCATTTGTAACATAAGTACCTTCTATCCTATTAAGTTCAACTTCAAAAGTGGGTCGTTTATATTCTTCTACTTTAACACTTTTATAATAAGAACGATTTGTCATAATAGTCATATTTCCATTCAATAAACCTGTAGGAATTTCAAACTGACCATTAAAAGTTCCATATTCATTAGACACCAATTTTACATACGAAATTTCTTTATTATTAACGTCTCGAAGAATTACTGTATAATTTTTATCACAAATAGGTGTAGCAACGTTATTTTCATCAAAATTCATTGCATATCCCTTAAAATAAATAGTTTGTCCTGGACGATAAATTGCTCTATCTGTAAACATATAAACTTGTTCATGTGCTTCAGGTTTTGAGATATTATACATATATAATTCTCCAGCACGCAAAGTATCATTATTTTTTCCAACAACTACTTCATAACTATTTTGATCAGATTTTGGTTTTGGAAATTCAACTATTCCTTCTTTATTTGTTTTTACGTCTAAAATTTTAGACCATACCCATTTTCTACGTAATTTACTATATTCTTGGTAATATAGCTTAATGTTTGCACTTTCTATTGGATTTCCTTCTATTCGCGACGAAACATAACATATTTGATTTCCATTATCTTTTTGCTGAAAATTTATGGAAAGATTAGAAATTGTTATCGGACATACTTTTATTATAGTTTTATCGGCAAAATTTGCATTATCTGAAATTGCAATTAAATAAAATCCAATATCTTGTTTTGGAAAAACAATTTCAACTTTATGATTTATATAATCATGATTATCTGGTATTTGCTTAGAAAACTCATTTACAATTTTACCAGTTTTTAAATATTTTTGAAATTTTTGATCATAACTTTCAGGCTCTTCATTTATTGATATATATTTATCATAATCTATTTTTATGATTTTAAAATAAATTTCAGACAAATTTTGGTAATCGATAAGCCCAATAAAATTATTATTTGGAACAACAATACTTTCAAAAGTGGCTGTAATAGACTTTTCTTCAATTTTTTGAATTAAATTATAAGCAGAAATGCCATATTCTGAATTTGGATTATCATCTACTATTTTTTGACAAATATCATGAGCAATTTTTCTATATTGTTTATTGCCTTCACCAAAACTTTTTACGTTTTCTACTTTATCATAATAAAATTTTGCTAATGTGTAACTTATTCCTGATTTATATTTTGAATTAGAATATTTGTTTTCTAAATTTTCAAGAGCACATAGCAAAAGATTATCTTTATTAGCATTTGCTGATTTATTAGACACAAAATCAAGATATTGTAATATAAAATCAACTAATGCTTCTTCGTTTTTTTCTGTTTCTGAAATTCTAATTTTTGCTAAATCTTGAAGTATTTTTAAAGAATTGTAATTTACAGACAATGAGTCACCTTCTTGCAAATCAGTATTTGCAAATTTTTCAATGTCAAAATAAAAATCATCTGCAAAAAAATAAGTTTCAGGCATTGTTGTTTTCATACTTTTTACATTTTCAAAAGCATGATAAGCCAAATAATCATAAAGCGATGGACGACATCCTTCTGGTTTTGAACCTTTTAAAATTATTGATGGATAATAATCATATTTTATTTTAGCTAATTCTTCTTTATTTTCAATAGATTTAAATGTATATTTTAAAAACTCAGAATTCAATTTTTGAATAGACCAAGTTTTCATATCATTATTGTCAAAATCAGTAGTTTCTGATCTTGACATAAATTGATAATAATTTTCGTCAGTATATTGATTAATTAAATCAGCTGCAAAAGAATACAAAACACAATTTAAAGGGAATTTGGCACCCTCAGCTTCTTTTAAAATTTCAGCAAAATTTGTTTCAAATTTAGAGTCCTCAAATTTATCTTTATATTTCATTTTGTGAATAATAGCTTTAATTATTTGATCGCCATTATCTTCATTTTTTGCTAATTTGTAGATTTGTTCTACAACTTCTAACGCGCTTTTAGGTAGACCTTTATGTTCAAAATCTACTACCTTTTTCCATAATTCTTCGTAATTTGGAGGTGTCATTTCTATTATTTTATTATTCAGGTTAATATTACTGTGATTTATATACTCATTAACTGCAAAAAACAGTAAAAATGGTAAAACAAATGATAATAATTTATTATTCATAATTTCTTTTTTAAATTTATGTAAGTTACTATATTTTTGCAAAAAAAGCAAAAAATTGAAAAAAAAAATAATTGAAAATATTAAAGTATTGATTTACGAATATATTATTTATAAAAAAAATAATTTGAAAATATAACATATAATTTTTACCTTTGTTTTGCATGCTAAAAAAAGTTAAACTTAGAATTTTGATACAACTTCTACGTTTAAAAATTAGACTATATTTGTAACAAAACAACTCTCATTATAATAAATTATGAAAAAGATTTTTTTATTAATACTGATTAGCGTATTAAGCTTAAATTTAATGGCTCAAAAACACGAAATTGGTATCACAATCAAAAATCTTCCCAATCAGGAAGTTATTTTAGGTCATCATTTTAACGAAAAACTTATTCCCGATGACACTGCAAAACTCGACTCTAAAGGTGTAGGTGTTTTTAAAGGAAAAAAAGAACTGACAGGAGGAATGTATTTTGTATTTTTACCAAATAGAAATTATTTTGATATTCTTATTGATAATGACAACCAAAAATTTTCTATTGAAAACGACACAACCGACTTTTTAGAAAAAATGGTTATTACTGGTAGTTTAGAAAATCAATTATTTGTTGACTATCAAAAGTTTTTGAACGCTTCTAAAGAAGAATATGAAAAAATTTCAGCTGATTTAACCAAATATAAAGAAAAAAATAACACAGCTAAAATTGAAGAATGTCAAGCAAAACTAGATGTTATAAATAAAAATGTTGAAAATAAATATCAAGAACAAATTTCGAAATATCCAAATATGTTTTTCTCTAAATTTTTGACAGCTACACGTGATATTACTATTCCTGAAAATATTACAGATCAAAACGAAAGATATTTTTATTATAAAGCTCACTATTTTGATAATTTTGATTTGTCGGATGGACGTTTGTTACGAACTGCTCTTTATGAACCAAAAATAGAAAGATATATTGAAAATATTGTGGTTCAAATGCCTGACTCTTTGATTAAAGAAACTACAATGATGGTTAATAAAGCTAGAACAAGCGAAGAACTTTTCCGTTATGTTTTAGTTTACTTTTTTAATAAATATGCAAAAAGCGAGTCAATGATGGCTGAAAATGTATATTGTTCATTAGCAGAAATTTATGTTAAAGATGCTGTTTGGGATACCGACTCTTTTAAAACTGCTTTAAAAAAGAAAATTACTAAAAAAGAAAATTGTCTTGTTGGTAACAAATCAAAACCAATGTTGATGCAATTGCTTCCAAACGACACAACAAGAATTGATGCTTTGCGTCCATTTACCGAAGTGCTTAAAACTGAAGGCGTTGAAATTGAAAAAAAGAAACCTGATTTTGAAGCTCGTAGAAATGATGTGGTTAAAATTCTTGATAATCTTGTTAACAAATTTGATGGTTATGTTGAAATGCACGACTCTAAATCAAAATATACTTTAATTACATTTTGGGAACCAGATTGTAGCCATTGTAAAGAAGAAATTCCAAAACTTTTCAAATATTACCAAGATACTCTAAAAAATTATGGTGTTACGGTTTGGGCTGTATATATGAACAAAAGCGTTGATAATCTTGGTGATCTTCACCGACATATCAACAAATGGTTTGATTTTGTAAAAGAACACAAATTATTTGAAAAAGGTTGGATTAATTGTTGGAACCCTTTTGATCAATATCGTGATAATTACGATGTTAATAGTACACCAACTCTTTATTTATTAGACGAAAAGAAAGAAATTTTAGCTAAACGTCTTTCTCATACTCAAGTTTATGAACTTATAAATATGATTGAAGAAGCTGAAAATAAAAAGTGATAATTATTTAGTTTTTTATTGATAAATGGACAGTTTTTTACTGTCCATTTTTTTTAGTATATTTGAAAAAAAATAAAAATCATTATTATGAAATTATTTTTGACATTTATTTCTTTTATAATTTGTATAAACACTTGTTTATCACAAGGATATGAAATAAAAATAAAACCATCACATTTAGAACCTCAAAAAGTTCGTCTTGCATATTATTATGAAGATAAACAATATCTTATAACCGACTCTGCTTCAAGTGAAAACGGATTTTATGTTTTTCGCGGTAATGAAAATTTACCTTCTGGTATTTATTCCGTAATTTTAGATAAAAATGCTCAAGTTATTGATATTTTGATAGATGAAAATAATCAAAAATTTGTTATGAAATGTGACGCAAACGATCCGCAAAAAACTATGAAAATTACTGGCTCGGAAATGAATAGCAATTTTTTTGATTATCAACGTAGAATGACAGATATTGTTATAAAACAGCATGAAATTGACACATTAAAAAAATACACAACCGACTCTTCTAAAATTGAAAAACTGGATATTGAATTGTCAAAAATTGACGCAGTTTATAATGAGGCGTGGAAAATTGAAGCTTCTAAAAATCATAATACTTTTTTTGAAGACGTTCTTAAATGTATGAATTCCACCAACTTTTCGAACCAAGAAATGTGGAATTATGTTAATTTTTCTCAAAAAGGACTTATTAGAACTCCTTTCTTTTATAAAGTAATTCGCTCTCATATTGCTCATTATATAGAAAGTGGTGTTCCTGAAATAATTCGTCAAACTGACAAATTAATTAATTTAAGCAAAGAAAATATTGAAGTATACCATTATGTAACTGGTTATTTATTAAATTTTTATCGAGGATTTTTTAAACTTGGAATGAACGAAGTTTTTGTTCACATTGCCGACTCATATTTTTTAAACGACACTGTTAAAGGATTACCAGAAGAAACTCACAAAATGATTGAAAATCAGAGAGATATTTACAAATCTGCAATTATTGGATATGATGCTCACAACATAAAAGTAAGAAAAATAAATTCAGATGACTCTATATCTATTTTTGATTATTCATCTTCAAAACCAATATTAATTCTTTTTTGGGCAAATGGTTGTGGACATTGCGATAGTGCAGAAAATTCTCTAAAATTATATTATCCACAATTAATTGAAAAAGGTTATCAAATATTTTCTTTGTGTAATGATAATTTTTCGTATGAAAGTATTCGTCAAAATTCAGAACGCAAAAATTTTCCTTGGATAGATTTATGCGACACGGAAAATCATTCACATTTTCGCGAATATTATTACATAGTTAGTACACCAATAATGTATCTGATTGATAATAAACGCCGTATAGCATCAAAATTAATTGGTGAAGACCGAATAACGCAAGCATTACAAGCATTATCACTATAATAAAAAACATCAAAACAATAATGAAAAAAGTATATATTTTTTTAGCAGATGGCTTTGAATTAATAGAAGCATTAGCACCTTACGATATTTTTCGTAGAGGAGGAATAGACGTAAAAACCGTTTCTGTTACAGAACAAAAAATAGTTTCTGCATCAAACAAAGTGAAAGTAGAAGCTGATATAACTTATAAAGACTCAGATTTTTCTGATGCAGATTTAATTTATTTACCTGGAGGATATCCTGGATATGAAAATTTATGTAACAACAAAATAGTTGGAGAAATAGCTATAAATCAATATAAAAGCGGAAAATTTTTAGCTGCAATTTGTGCTGGTCCAACAGTTTTGTTAAAAAACAAAATTGGATTAGGTAAAAAAGTAACATCACATTCATGTTGCAAAGCTGAAATGTCTGAAAATTATCAATTTACAGGCAACGACGTAGAACAAGATGGAAATCTATTTACATCAACCGGAGCTGGACAATCAATAAAATTTGGATTATTTCTAGCTCAAGCGCTTTGTGGAGACGAAGTTTTAGCAAAAATCAAAAATGGAATGGAAATAAAATAGAATAAAAATGAAAGTAGTATTAATAAACGGAAGCCCACGTAAAAATGGTTGTACATTTACAGCATTAAGTGAAGTGGCAAAACAACTTGAAAAACAAGGCATAGAAACAGAAATATTTCAAATAGGCGTAAAACCAATAGCAGGTTGTTTAGGATGTCGACAATGTCCTAAATTAGGTAAATGTATACAAGATGATATTGTAAATCAATTTGTTGAGAAATATGCCTCCGCTGATGGATTTGTATTTGGCTCGCCAGTTTATTATGCAGCAATTTCAGGACAATTAAAATGTTTTATGGATAGATTGTTTTTTTCAGCAGGAAGTAAACTTGCTTACAAACCAGCCGCAGCAGTAGTAAGTTGTCGTCGTGGAGGAGCTAGTTGTGCTTTTGACGATATAAACAAATATTTTGGAATTAATTGTATGCCAATTGTTAGTTCTCAATATTGGAACCAAGTTCATGGAAACGCACCTGAAGAAGTGGTTCAAGATCTTGAAGGAATGCAAACTATGCGAACTTTGGCAGACAATATGGCTTGGCTTTTAAAATGTATCGAAAATGGTAAAAAAGCTGGTATCAATAAACCAACTCGCGAACCTGCTGTTAAAACTAATTATATTAGATAATTCAGAATAGAAAACAAAAAATCCTATCAAATAAAGTTTGATAGGATTTTTTTATAAATATTAAACTCTTAATTAGAAAGAGAATTGTGTACGAAGTTGAATTAAATTGAAAGACTCACCATCTTTAACATGTGCATTAACAAAGTTGAGTTTCATATTTAAATTTTTACTAAAGAAATAGTTGATACCAATCATTAAATCATTTTGACGACCACCTTTAGTACCAAAATCTAATTCGTCAACACGAGCTAACAATTCTAAGTTTTTAGGAGAAGCATTAGCTGCCAAACCAGTAGATTTATTATAGTTTTGTTGATCACCAATCAACAAAATACCAGCTTGAGCAAACCAACCACCACAATTATAAGCATCTTCGTTTCTCATATCAACATTAGCACCTTGATAATGACCTTCTAAATAGAATTTTTTGTGAATAAAAATTAATTCACCTTCATATCTTAAATAAGAAGGAGCACCTAAAGTACCAGTAGAAATCAATTTGTTAGTATGAATAGTAGTTGGCATAATGCCTGTGAAAGAAGGTTCGTTAGGACTATTAGTATACAAAGGAGCTACGCCAAAGTGTAAAACAGTAGACTCGTTAATAATAGGACGGAAAATAACTTTGGCAGAAAGATTTAATCCTTGATTGATAGCTTTTTTATCAACATTACCATCACTAAAAATACCACCAGTAAAATTAAATTTATCAGAAGTATACATATAAGCGATACCCATTTTACGAGCAGGACAAAATGCGTAGTCTACAGAGGCATCTTCAACAAATTTATAAGCAAGACCTAAAGCCTTGATACCAAAAGGCATAAAGAAGTTACCAAATTGAATGTGATTGTTTTTGTTAAATTCATAATTGAAATAAACGTCACGGAAAGAAATAGTTTTTTCAGTGTAACAAATTTCAATTTTAGTTGACCATTTTTCGCCATATTTAGCGTTTATACCAAGACGAGTATCGTTTACACAAACGCCATTATCTGCATGATCAATAGTATCAAGATACATACCCGCATCAAAATTGGTACGACCAATTAATTTTAAACTTAATTTGCCATCGTCAGATTTTAGATTGATTTGAGCGTCAGAACTTGAAGGCAAAATCGAAAATAAAGCTATTGCAGATATTGCAATTAATGCTTTGGATTGATTGATTTTCATATTGTTTTTATTAAATTAAATATTATTAATGAGTTAATTATTGATTATAATAATTACAAAAATTTTGCAAAACTATATAATAAAACATTATTCCTTAAATTTTTCTTCAAAAATTTTCATATATTCTATTCCATTAGGCACATAATCAGGATTATACGTTTTATATTTTCCATTTGCTGGAACTGGACGACCTGTATTGTGAATATGGAACGCATCTTTATATTTCTTTTTACGAATATAATCGCCGTAGGTTTGGTCTATCCACAAAACTCCATAATATAACGAATTTTCACCTCTCAAATCCTTAATTTCAATTCCCAAATGGATACATTTATAACCCATCAATTGAAATGGGCCCCAAGATGATGCAAGATTTTTTAAGGCTGCGTCACTAGCTTGGGATATTTCTTTATAACTTATATTTTCTAAATCAGATATTTTTTTTTCTTGAACCGACTTTAATTTTTTATAAACATGTTTTTCAAATCGTGGTGGCACTTCTTTCATTCCTGAACTCTCTAACATAATTAAAGCCATTAAATAAGAAGGTGACAAATTAAATTGTTTTGAAAGTCTTTTTATTTCAGAACCATAATTATACATTGCAATATCAACACCCTTTGCTTTAGGACTTACAGGTTCGGTGGTTTTTACACATAAAGAAAACAAAAATATACCTAATACAATCATTATCAACACACAAAAAAAGTTCATTTTGCGTTTTCCTTTTTTGGTATTCATTTTACTTTTTTTATAATCGCGCGACAATGAATTTTTAACTTTTTTCAACGATTTAACCTTTTTATTTATATATTTTTTTAATCGTTTTGCCATAGTTCAATTTTTGTGCAAAATTAACAGAAGTTTTTTTCTTTAAAAAATCACTTTTATAAAATAAAAAAATAAAAAAAATTTATATAATAATTTATTAAATTATAAAATATCAAAGTCTATGTTTTATAGAATATTATACCTTATTATCATAAAGAAAATAAAAAATAATTGTGTAAAAAAATTAAAGAAGTCGAAAATATTTACTAAATATTAAAAAAATTCATTAATTTTGAAAAATGATTATTTTAAATACTACAATATTAAAAAAATCATATAAAATATTAACAAACAATAAATTATACACAATAAAACAATGGAAAATACAACGGTTCCGGAAACCATCAAAATAAAAATAATCGCAACAGGCGACGTACACGGAGCTATTTTTCCATACGATTTTATTGAAAATGAACCTCTTAACACTTCTTTAGCTCAAGTTTACACTTATATTAAAGAACAACGTAGCGTTACTAGTCAAGAAGTGATTTTATTAGACAATGGAGATTTTCTTCAAGGTCAACCTGTGGTTTATTATTCAAACTACGAAAGAAAACCTGGCGAGTCGCATATTTGTGCCGATGTTATGAATTTTATGAAATACGATGCTGCAAGCGTTGGTAATCATGATATTGAAACTGGGCATGAAGTTTATGACAAACTTATTAATGAATTTAATTTTCCATGGTTGGCAGCAAATGCTGTTAATAAATTAACGGGGGAACCTTATTTTAAGCCATATACAATTATTACGCGTAAAAATGTAAAAATTGCTATTATTGGGTTTATTACTCCATCAATTCCTGTTTGGCTTCCTGAAAAAATTTGGGAAGGTATCGAATTTCAAGATATGGTGGAATGTGCTCAAAAATGGATTAAAATTGTTAAAGAAAAAGAAAATCCAGATATTATTGTTGGTTTATGTCATTCTGGAGTTGATAGCACTTATAATAATAGAAGTGACGAAGAATATAAAAACGAAAACGCTTCTAATCTTGTGGCTCAAAAAGTTCCTGGATTTGATTTGATTTTTGCAGGTCACGATCATCAAGAATTTAATATGGTGGTTAGAAATTCAGAAGGCGGACGCGTTATTATTCTTGACCCTAAAAATTGCGCTAAATTAGCTGCTGTTGCTTCTATTCAAGTAAAAAAAGACGGTGATAAACTCATAGATAAAAAAATTACTGGTTTAATCATGGAAATGAATAGCTGTGAACCAGATAGCGAAATGATGAAACGCTATTCTGACTATATCAACATGATTAAACATTATGTTTCTAAACCAATTGCAAAATTTACAAGAACAATTTCGTCAAGAGATGCAATGTTTGGAAATTCGGCTTTTGTTGATTTAATTCATAGTATTCAATTAGAAGAAACTGGTGCTGATGTTTCGTTTGCAGCTCCTTTAACTTTTGATAGCAAAGTGTCAAAAGGTACAGTTTGTATTAGAGATATGTTTAAACTTTACAAGTTTGAAAATCTGCTATATACAATGAAACTTTCAGGTAAAGAAATTCTCGATTATCTTGAATATTCTTACGGAACATGGTTTAACACAATGAGCGACAAAAAAGATCATCTTGTTCTTTTTGAAGTTGACGAAAAAGGCAACGACCGAACCGCTGGAAAATTTTATAATTATTCATCTGCTTCTGGTATAAATTATACAGTTGACTTAACAAAACCTGCTGGTGAAAAAATTACAATTCAAAGTTTTTCCGATGGACGACCATTTGAACTTGACAAAATTTATACTGTTGCCATAAATTCGTATCGTGGAAATGGTGGCGGTGGTCATTTAACTGATGGTTCTGGTATTTGTCACGAAAATTTATTAGAACGTATTTCTTCTGCAACTAGCAAAGATTTACGATATATTATTATGCGTCATATCGAAGAAATGAAAGTTGTTTCGCCTCATGCTAAAGGAAATTGGAAAGCTATTCCTCAAGAATTTTGGATTAGAGGTAGAAAAAAAGATTATCAAATTATGTATGATTAATCTAGAAACAATCTCACTATCTTTCTCTACTAATTAAAAACAAAAAACTAAATAATTAAACATAAAAATTCAAATTTATTCAATAGATGGTGTGTCGTTCTAAAAGATGTAAAGTTAATCAAAAAAAAAAACGTAAATAATTTACAAAATATTTGGAAATAAAAAATGCGTTTTCTATATTTGCATCGTCAAAACCTAAAAGAACTATTTAAGATTTTGATTTTACTAGTGACTCAAAAAATTAAATTTGTTTTTCTTGGAAGTTTGACCAACCGGTTGTTTTATTAATTTTTAATCTTAAAACATAAAGAAAACATGAAAAAACTTTTTATATCAGTAGCCATAGTAGCTGCAGGTGCTTTTGGTATATTCCAAGCAAATCAAAATAATAATCAATTGAGTGATTTACAAATGGAAAATGTAGAATTACTAGCATTGGGTGCAGAAAATGGAGAAAGCTCAGGTGGTGGAGGTAGTAATAATTGTGATTGGGGTATTGCAGAATACCGTGTTTCAAACTATATGTGGGAAAATAATATTTGTTCTCGTGATTGTTCTTGTAGTTCAGTTGCTTGCGTAGAAGTTATTAGAAGATGTAAATAATTATATATTCTACAAACCTAATATCATTATAATTAATTAGTGAATAAATATATTATAAAATCATATATTTATTCACTAATTAAAAATATTTCACTAATTAAAAATATTTTATTTATGAATAAATATTATAAGTGTTTATTATTACTACTATTTTACATTACAAGTTGTTCTAATAATTCAGAACAATTAATAGAACCTATAGATAATATAAGTATTGATACAACAACAATAAATTTTAAGCCATTGAAATTAAATATACAACCATTAATACCAACAAATTGTTGTTTTCTTGATTCATTATTTATTGTTTCAGAGCAATTTACAAAAGTCAAAAAAAATTTTTTTAAGATATATTATAAAGATACATTAATTCTAGAATTTGGAAATATAGGACAAGGACCAACTGATTTCATTATTCCATTTTTAGTATCAAAAGGTAAAAATGAAGAAAAAGCTATTAACATAGTTGATGATTATAAATATTTACAAGTTTCTGTAAATTCAAATTGTAAAGAAAACATTACAGAAAAACCTTTACCTAAAGATTTTTTTATGGTTAATAATGTTTTATTATATAATGATACAGCTATAGTTGTCACAAAAACAGGAGAATATCAAATACAATATTATGATAGAAAGAAAGATTCTATTTCAAATTATAATTTTTACAAAATTCCTAAAAAATATAAAGATTTATCAAAATTTAGTCTAACAATGCAAATATTTCTATCGACATATTCTGCTAATGAAAAAAACATAGTAATAGCTTATAAAAACTATAAAATGATAGATTTAGTTTCTATAAATAATATGAAATTAAATAGAAGACTTTATTTTAAAGATTATGACAAAAATAATTTTGAAATAAATAATAATGAAATAGTTTATAATGAGGAAAAATTAACATATTTTACGTATGTGATTGCTTATCAAGATAGTTTTTGGTCACTATGTTGGAATGATTCGTTTAAAGAAGTTTCGGAAGGTAATGTAAATAGCATTATATATCAAATAGATTATAAAGGTAATATATTAAAACTATATAAAACCAATATACCAATTACTTCATTTACTATTCATAATGATGAAATATATGCAATAGGATTAGACTCTTCAAAAAATGAAATGGGAATTTATAAAAGTTTATTAAAATAAATATTTATTATTAATTATATAAATACAACAAAATAAGATAATAAAACACATCTTTCATTGTTTAATATTACATTAATAGTATTACCAAATCATTAATAAAAATAAAAAATCTTAATTATTAAATCAAAATTAAATTTAGAAAAAAGCTATTGAAATATCATGTAAAAAGCATAATTTTGGGACTTTAAATTTTAAAACATATATAAAAAATGAAAGTAGCAATTGTAGGTGCGAGTGGTGCGGTAGGACAAGAATTTTTGCGCATTCTCGCCGAAAGAAATTTTCCTATGGATGAATTGGTATTATTTGGTTCTCAACGTAGTGCAGGAACAAAATACACATTCAAAGGTAAAGAAATTGAAGTAAAACTTCTTCAACACAATGATGATTTTAAAGACGTTGATATTGCTTTCACATCAGCTGGAGCTGGCACTTCTAAAGAATTTGCTACTGACATAACTAAATACGGTGCCGTAATGATTGACAATTCAAGTGCTTTCCGTATGGACGAAGATGTTCCTTTGGTGGTTCCTGAATGTAATGCAGAAGACGCTTTAAACCGTCCTCGTGGTATTATTGCAAATCCTAATTGTACAACAATTATGATGGTTGTTGCTCTTCAACCTCTAGAAAATATTTCTCACATCAAGAGAATTCATGTTTCTAGTTA
Organism: Bacteroidales bacterium; assembly: GCA_024413595.1. Taxonomy (GTDB): domain Bacteria; phylum Bacteroidota; class Bacteroidia; order Bacteroidales; family UBA3824; genus UBA3824. The sequence continues at coordinate 63,308 of JAKSUC010000002.1, read as the reverse complement.
TCAATCAGCTTCGGGTGCTGGTGCTGCTGCAATGGCTGAATTACAACAACAATATTCTGAAATTCTTAATAATCAACCTGTTACAGTTAAAAAATTTGCTCATCAATTGGCATACAATGTTATTCCTCAAATTGATGTTTTTCAACCTAACGGTTACACTAAAGAAGAAATGAAAATGTATAATGAAACTCGTAAAATTATGCATTCAGATGTTAAATGTTCTGCAACTTGCGTTAGAGTTTCTTCTTTACGTTCTCATTCTGAGTCTATTTGGATCGAAACCGAAAAACCAATCAGCGTTGAAGAAGCTCAAAAAGCTATTGCTGCGGCTCCTGGTTGTCAATTAAAAGACGATCCAACAAATCTTGTTTACCCAATGCCTCTTGAAACTGCTGGTAAAGATGATATTTTTGTTGGACGTATGAGAAAAGATATCACTGACGAAAATGGTTTAACACTTTGGATTAGTGGTGACCAAATTCGTAAAGGTGCAGCTTTAAATGCTGTTCAAATTGCTGAATATCTTATCAAAGTTGGTAATGTAAAATAAAAAAATAATCTATCATAAAAAACGGTTAGGATTTTTGTTCCTAACCGTTTTTTTATACTTTTGTCAAAAATAAATTATTCATCAAAATAGACTATGACTCTATTAATTATCTATTTATCAGCTTCATTATTAATATCTTTTATATGTTCGCTGATGGAAAGTGTTTTACTAAGTGTAACACCCATTTTTATAAAAATCAACGAAAATTCTAAAAGCAAAGGCGTAAAAAAACTATGTAAACTAAAATCAGACGTAGACCGTCCTTTAGCTGCAATTTTATCTTTAAATACAATTGCAAATACCGCAGGTGCCGCCATGGTGGGTGCACAAGCAGCAAAAGTGTATGGTTCTGAAAGTTTAGGCATTGTATCGGCAATTTTAACAATTTTAATTCTTGTTTTTTCGGAAATTACACCAAAAACTATTGGCGCTAAATATTGGGAAAAACTTGCTGGTTTGGTGGGACATTTAATAAGTATAACTTATATAATAACATTTCCATTAGTTATTATAGTTCAACAACTTACAAAACTATTTAAAAAAGATAAAAATACACCAACAATCAGTCGTGAAGAAATTTCTGCTCTTGCAACTATTGGTACAGAAGAAGGTATTTTTAAAGAAAAGGAAAATACTATAATTCAAAACCTTATGAAACTTAGAAACTATCGTGTAAGTGATATTATGACACCACGAGTTGTAGTTTCGGTGGCAGATGAAAATATGACTTTAGGACAATTTCTTGATAATAAAGATTATTTAAGATTTTCAAGAATTCCTATTTATAATGGCAACGATGAAAATATTATTGGATATGTTTTTCGTCAACAAGTTATGGAGTCGTTGGCAGAAGATCATGACTCAATGAAACTTAAAGACATGAAACGAGATATTGTTGTGGTTCCTAACACAAAACCTGTTATTTCACTTTGGGAAGATTTACTAAAGAAAAAAGAACAAATAGCTTTAGTTGTTGACGAATATGGTGGAATGGACGGAATTGCAACAATGGAAGATATTATTGAAACTCTACTTGGTTTTGAAATTATCGACGAAAAAGATACAGTTGCTGATATGCAACAATATGCAAGAGAACGTTGGCAACAACGTCAAAATAAATATAAATATCTTGAAAAATAGCAATTAATCTTTACTTTATACAATAAATCAAGATAGCATTTACTTCAAAAAACTATGACTGATACACTTAGAAAAATATTTTGTGGATTAATCTTTTTTAGCGTAATATATTGGTTGATGCTAAATTATGGAGTAGCAAAACTATCCGACGAAATAATGCAAATTTCTCAATGGAATTCATTTTGTTTACGTGGAATTTTTCCAATTATTATTATAGGAGTAGCAATTTTTTTTGTTGAAAAAAAACATATTTTATCCACTTTAGAATGGTGTATTGTTATAGTTGGCTGTATAGAAGCATTTTATTCTTTGATGCAATTATACGGTTTTTCTTATTCTAATCACTCTATATTTAAATTAACAGGTTCGTTTTATAATCCAGGACCTTTAGGCGGATATTTGGCAATTACACTTCCTATTGCATTAAATATGTGGCTGAATATCAAAGTGAAAAAAGAAAATTTAAATAAATCTGAAAATATTACTAAATTTCAGAAAATCAATATATTATCGCAATATTATATATTAATTTTTACATTAGTTTTATTAATAATTGTTTTGCCATCAACCATGAGTAGAACAAGTTGGATTTCAGGTTGTTTTGGTTGCATATATGTTTTATTATGCTCAGGAATTTTAAAAAAATATCTTGACAAAATAAAAATCAACAAAAAATTATTATTAATAATAGGTGTTATAATATTATTTTTAGCTGGAATAGGTATTTGGAAAGTGAAAAGCGAGTCGGCAAATGGTAGATTATTTTTATGGAAAATTTCTACTTTAGCTGTAATGGATTCTCCAATTTCGGGGCACGACATTTTTTCACCTGCATACGGCAACGCTCAAGAAAAATATTTTGCTAACATTATTGAAAAAAAAGGATATTTTAATATTGGTAACGAAGAAAATATTGCCACTTCTCCTGATTATGCGTTTAATGAATATTTACAATTTGCAATATTATATGGAATTCCGTTAACTTTATTGATTATTGCATTTTTAGTTTTTGCAATATTTTTTGCCCATAAAAATAAGAGATTTCAATTTGTTGGTGGAATAATTTCGTTGTTAGTTTTTTGCTTTGCATCTTACCCAATGCAAATACCTGCATTTGTGGTACTTCTGATTATTTTAACTATTGGATTAATTATTCCAGAAAACATAAATTATGTTTATCATAAAATTATTTTAGCTAGTTTACTTTCTATTTTAGCAATATTTATGATTATAAAACGTCCAATTTATTCAGAACGCATTGATTTAATGCAAAAATGGGAAAAATCGCAAATGTTTTATAATATGAAAGTTTACACAAAAGCAGCCAAATATTATGCTGAAATGTCAGATAAAATGGATTGGAATGGAAGATTTCTTTATGAATATGGACATTCGCTTTATAAAACAGAAAAATATCAAGATGCTATTATAGAATTAAACAAATGTCTTAATTATCTTTCTGATCCTATGATATTTAATGTTATTGGAGAATGTTATCAAAACTTAAATAATTATTCTGAAGCTGAAAAATATTATATTCGTTCGTCTCACAGATTACCGAATAGACTTTATCCTCATTACTTATTATATTTGTTATATGCAAATGAAAATTATTTTAAGCCTGAAAACAGAAAGGCTGAATATGAAATAATTATGAATAAATTTATTAAAATTGAGTCAGAAGCTACTCGCGAAATGCGAAGTAAAGTGGAAAATATGGAAAAACTATTTAAGACTAATAATTAAAATCATTTATTTGGTATTTAAATTATATAATACACACATAATAATTTAATAAAACAGTTAAACTAAATATTTTATAATCAAAAAATTATATATCATATTAAAAAAAACAAAAAAAAAGTTGAAAAAATATTTGGAAATGTAAAATTACTATCATAAATTTGTTACGTAATCATTAAGAAAAATATGGTTATAAAAATAAAAAGGGGAGTGATTGCGTACGTCTACCAAACTTCTCAACCATTTCCCCTATTGTCTAACTTTAAATAATAAAGCTATGAAAACTTAAACGAATTAACCATCCAAAAGTTGTCAACATAATTCAAGGAATTAATGTGCGATAACGACACTTAATTTTTATTTTTAAGTGGATTTATTTTATCTATTAAATTATTAATTTTTTTCTTGGACGTAAAAAATATTCAAAGTCTAAGAAAATGCAAAATTTTAACAAAAATGAAAAAATTATTTATCGCTGTAGCTTTTATTGCAGCAAGTGCATTTGGTGATTCCAAGCTAATCAAAATAATAATCAATTGAGTGAATTACAAATGGAAAATGCTGAACTTTTGGCACAAGGTGAAAGTGCTTCATATGGATGTCGTATGGTATGTCATTATAATCCTTATTGGTATTGTGATATAATGTATACAAGTACTGGATATACTGAGCGTTGTCCTGATAGTTATCCTAATTAAAAAATTTTGCTTATTATATAATAGGCTATTTATTATAGATTAATTCTGTTATTGATTTAATATCAATAACAGAATTATAAATTATTCGTATTATTATGAAGATATTTTTTATTTTAATATTTGTATTTTTAAGTTATAATGTTTATGCCCAAGGAGAAGTTGCTGTTGCATCATTTGGTTTACAAGCTGGATCTGTAAATCCGCACGCAATAATTCTAAAAAACAGTAATATAAAATATAAAATTCCTATATTAAATGCAAAAGCAAGATTATTTGTTTTTTCTTATAATTTAAAAGAAAAAAGTGACTTTTTTCATGGGAAAACTTATTTTTATCAAGATTTTGATAGTTCATTAAGTCATATTTTTGCGTTAGCAATAGATCAAAATGATATCTGTTGTGTTATGACAACAACAGCACGTGGAACATTATATATTCCATTTAAAAGAGAGCATCAAAATATTAATATAATTTTATATCCATTTGAAATACAAGATTTTAAAACAAATAGATATATACCTTTAGCTTTAGTATTAAATAAAAAAAATAATATTCCAGAAGATATTATTAATCGTGTTTTATCAGTAAAGGATACTAAAGAAATAAATAAAAATGATATAAATTATATAAAAAATAATACTACTTATTTTGAAATATTAACATTTTGTGTAAAAACATGGGAAAAATAAATTTTTATATAATAATTGCTATATTTATTTGTAGTTGCAATTCGGAAAATAATCTTGATAAGTCAATCAAAAATATAACCTATGATGACTTTCAATCAATTGAAAATCTTGATTATGAGATTGTTAATCTTGATTCGATTTGGAAACCAACTCAAATTTTTATTGAAGATAATAATCTAATATTAATAGATAAATCCCAAGAAAATTTTGCTCAAGTATTTGATTTTGAGACAAAATTAAAAAAATGTGAAAATATTACTTTTGGTGTTGGTCCAAATGAAAGTCTTGATTGTTGGTCTTTGCAGATTATGAAAGATTATATTTTGTCATTTAGTATACAAACAAATCAACTAATGAAATATTCTAAAAAAGACTTTTTAGAAAAATCGCATATTTGTAATATAGCAACATACGAAGCAAAAGATTATTATCCAACCGCAATGGTTTTGTTATCTAATAATAATTTAGTTGGTGCAAGTCATATTGATACAAGTAATACCATAACATTATTTGATAGTTTAGGTAATAAAATAGATAAACATACTCCATATCCTATTTTGGAAAGTTCTAAAAATTATAAAGACATTGAGAACAAATTTGCATTCCAAAATCGAATTTATTATAATGATAGCAACGAACGAATAGTTGTTCCTTATGCTTTTACAGACATATTTGATATTTATGATAATGATTTAAATTTAATATCTCGTGTTCACGGACCAATAGGATTTGAACCATTAATGGTAGAACGTGATAACTTTTTAAGTCCTAATTCTTCTACTAAAAGATCATGTGTATTATGTTGTTTAACAAAAAAATATATTTGGTGTTGCTATTATGAGGGGAAAACTGCACCAGATAATCCTATTCCAAATCAAATATTAGTTTTTGATTATGAAGGAAATCCTTTTAAGGTTTTCAATTTAAATATTGACATATATGGTTTGGCTGTTGATGAAGAAAATAATTCAATTTATGCAATTGCCGAAACTCCAGAGTTTAGTATTGTTAAATTTAATTATAAATAAATGAATAAATTTTATAGTTTAATTTCATTTGTATTTATATTATGTTTACTATTTTCTTGTAACAATAAACAGAATTATATAAATCTTGTTAATGAATGGTCAAATAAAACAATAAAATTACCTAATTTAATATTTACGAAATTAGGTACTGATACAATTGAGTATAATAGTAATAATGAACTAAAAATATTGTTTTACATTGATTCAACTGGCTGTACAAATTGCAAAATGCGTTTAACTGATTGGAATAATTTTTTTAGTTATATTGATGCAAAAACAAATAATAGGTGCGCTAAATTATTTATAATTAATCCTAAAAATAAAAAAAATGAAATTAGAGAAATTCATACTAATTTAAGAATGGCTTATTTTGAACATCCTGTTGTTATAGATCAAAAAAATGAAATATTTAATTTAAATAGTTTTCCTCCAGAAGAATATTTACATTGTTTCCTTCTCGATTCTTCCAATCGCGTAATTCTTATTGGCAATCCCGTTCAAAATCCCAAAATCAAAGACCTATATATTCGTACAATTTGCGAACGTTTGGGAATTGATACAACAAATATAAATATTGCTGAAAATCAAAAAGAAAACCGTTTTTCATTTGGACGTTTTCCATTTTCGGATACAATGAAAACTCAGTTTGTTTAAAAAAATGATAGTTTATTAGAAATGAAAATTGATACAATTTTTACATCTTGTGAATGTACTACTGCAAAAATTGACAAATCTGTAATTAAAAAGTCTGATTCTGCAATAGTTTCAGTATCTTTCAAAACCGACAAACCAGAAGAATTTTCGCGTGAAGTTTATGTAAAAACGAATTCTAAAGAAAAACCGATCGTCTATATAGTAGATGGAGTGGCTGTAAATTAATACATAATTTAATAAAACAGTTAAACTAAATATTTTATAATCAAAAAATTATATATCATATTAAAAAAACAAAAAAATATTGAAAAAATATTTGGAAATGTAAAATAACTACTATACATTTGTTGCGTAATCATTAAGAAAAATATGGTTATAAAAAAAGGGGAGTGATTGCGGACGTCCTCCAAACTTCTCAACCATCTCCCCTATTGTTTAACTTTAAATAAAAAGCTATGAAAACTTAAACGTATTAACCATCCAAAAAGTTGTCAACATAATTCAAGGAATTAATGTGCGATAACGACACTTAATTTATATTTTTAAGTGGATTTATTTTATCTATTAAATTATTAATTTTTTTCTTGGACGTAAAAAATATTCAAAGTCTAAGAAAATGCAAAATTTTAACAAAAATGAAAAAATTATTTATCGCTGTAGCTTTTATTGCAGCAAGTGCATTTGGTGTATTCCAAGCTAATCAAAATAATAATCAATTGAGTGAATTACAAATGGATAATTTAGAAGCATTAGCTGATTATGGTGAAATAATTAATAATTGTTGTAAGAATGCTTTTTTCAATAATAAATGGTGTGATGTTGTAGGTGTTGGTGCGCAAAGTGGGAGTAAATGCAATGGTAGTTGTCCATATCCATGTATTACAGGACATATGTAAAATAATGATAATTTAATACAATTTTGGTAATAATTGATTATTACCAAAATTGTTATATTTAAATAATATGAACAAGCAAATTATATTAAATACATTTATTCTTTTATTATTACTATTTAATAATAAGTATTTATTAGCTCAAGAGCAAGAAGAAACTGAAGAAGTATATAGTGCAGAATTTTTAAAGACATACGAAATTTATAAAAAAGCTATTTTTAATTCTATAGAACAAACAATTGATTTTAAGTCATTAATAGGGAATATTTCTATTAACTATTATGATTTAAAAAAATCAAGCAATTTTACTACGCCTGAAATTATTTATAATGAAAATTATGAAATGAGGCAAAAATTATCTATCGGTTTTGGTAAGTTTATATGTAATGAAAATATTGATATTCTTAAAACTGGATATAGAAATAATGATATTTTATTTGTGTTTAGTAATTTAAAAATGTATATTCAATATAAAATTCCAAATTCTTCACCTAATGAATATTTTAAATTTTATAAATTTAACACAAAACCAATGATTTATGATAAAGAAACGCCACTTGTATTAATTGTGGATAAAAATGCAAATATTTCTCAATCTTTATTAAATCAAATTCTTAATATTCAAGAAACTAAATTGATTTCTAAACAATTGATTAATAGAATATTAATGAATACAAAGTCGTTAAAAATTCTAGCATATAAACTTAAAAATATATAAAAATGAAAAAGCTAACAATATTATTATTTTCGTTAATCATTTTCTCTTCATGTAATAACAATACCTCGAATAATGATTATATAAGAATAAATAGAGAAGATTTCAAGGAAGTAAAATTACATGGAGAAATAATGAACCTTGATACAATTTGGAATCCATTATCAATTCATTTAAAAGATTCTCTTTTGTTTATAATTAATAGATCAGGAGATTATTTTGTTCAAACATTTAATTTAAATAATAATAATTTTCTAACATATAACGTTCCAAGTGGATTGGGACCTAATGAAAGTGTTCAATGTAATTTCATATTTGTTACAGATGATTATGTAATGGCTGCAGAGCCTCATTTTCGATTAATAAGAAAATATAAATATGATGACTTTGTAACAACTATTGGTTGTCTTCCTATTGAAGAAATTCAATTTGATCAAACTATAACATCATTTATTCAGAATAACAATGGAAATTTAATTACTTCATTATATTCTAATAATGATACGATGTTGTGTGAATTTGATACCAAATTAACAAGTAATATAAAGTATGCTCCATATCCTAATGTTTTATATCCTGAATTTTCATTAGAACATAATTGGTCTAATTATTTACATAGTACTATTAGCTATAATTCTCATCGTGATAAAATTGTAATTGCATATTCAATTAATGATATGATTGATATTTATAATAGTGATTTAACATTATATAAAAGAATTATTGGTCCAATGAACTTGCCTCATAAAGGTGATATTGAAAGAGATACTTATCCTTGCTGTGCATCAACTTCTGATTATATTATGGCTTTATATAGTGGAAAACCTATTGAAGCTGATGAAGAATATTCTAATGAAATATTTGTTTTTGATTACGAAGGTAATCCAATTAAAATATTTAATTTGGATACTCAAATTTTTAATTTTTGTATTGATGAAAACAAGAAATGTATTTATGCTGTAACACCAGAATTTAGTGTTGTTAAATTCAAATACGAATAGAATGAAAACTAAATTTGTATTAATATTTGTCTTAATTATAACATTAATATCTTGTAATGATACAGCAAAAAAATCTTATGATTTATTTGCGCAATGGACAAATAAAAAAATAGAATTTCCACAAGATATAAATTTTTATACAACAAATAAAGACAATAATATATTAGAAGTCAAAAGTAAAGTAAAATTGCTTAGATATATAGATTCTTCTGGATGTTCAAGTTGTAAATTAAAATTAGAAGTTTGGAATAATTTTATTAAACAAATTATGAAACTTTCTGATAACAAATGTCCAACTATTATAACATTTAATCCTAAAGATGATATTATTCAGACACGAAATTTCAAAACTATTCTTAAAACTAGTGGTTTTGATTATCCTATTTTCATTGATTATAACGATTCTCTAAACATACTAAATAATTTTCCGTCAGATGAACGTTTTCATTGTTTTTTATTAGACGAAAACAATCGCGTAATTCTTATTGGCAATCCAGTTCAAAATCCTAAAATCAAAGACCTATATATTCGTACAATTTGCGAACGTTTGGGAATTGATACAACAAATATAAATATTGCTGAAAATCAAAAAGAAAACCGTTTTTCATTTGGACGTTTTCCATTTTCGGATACAATGAAAACTCAGTTTGTTTAAAAAAATGATAGTTTATTAGAAATGAAAATTGATACAATTTTTACATCTTGTGAATGTACTACTGCAAAAATTGACAAATCTGTAATTAAAAAGTCTGATTCTGCAATTATTTCTGTAACTTTCAAAACCGATAAACCTGAAGAGTTTTCGCGTGAAGTTTATGTTAAAACAAATTCTAACGAAAAACCTATTGTTTATTCAGTGGAAGGTATGGCTTTTTAGTTAATTCATAAATAATTAAAAAAGGAGAAAATAAATTTTTCTCCTTTTTTATATTTTTAACACTAAATATTGAATTAAAAACATTATTTCATTTAACATTTTTTATTAAAAAAAATCGCAAAAAATAGTTTATTAATAAAAAATTAACTAAGTTTATCGTGTTAATTAATTATAAATCTATTTTAACTATTAATTTGAAAAACTAATAATCATCTAATATATAAAAAAGTGAAATACGGATTAATACTATCAACTATCTCTTTGATTCTGGTTTCTTGTTCTTCAAAAGAAAAGCCAGAAAAAGAACGTCAACAAAACATTCTTATTGAAGACCGTCAACAAGTTACTACAAAAAATGTGGTTATTTAAATTTGTGTAATCAATATATTTTCGAATATTATTCTATTTTTTGTATAATACTAATTAATAATCAATATTTTATATTCAATACGCAAAAAAATAAAAAAAAGATGAAAAAATATTTGGAAATGTAAAATTACTACTATACATTTGTTTCGTAATCATTAAGAAAAATATGGTTATAAAAAAAGGGGAGTGATTGCGGACGTCCTCCAAACTTCTCAACCATTTCCCCTATTGTCTAACTTTAAATAATAAAGCTACGAAAACTTAAACGTATTAACCATCCAAAAAGTTGTCAACATAATTCAAGAAATTAATGTGCGATAACGACACTTAACTAAAATTTTTAAGTGTATCTTTTTTTATAAATTTATTTATTAATTTTTCTTAGAGATAAAAATTTATCATAGTCTGAGAAAATTCACAAATTTTATACAAAAATGAAAAAATTAATTATATCGGTAGCAGTTGCAGTTGCAGTAGTGTTTGGCGTATTCCAAATAAACAATAATAATAATAATTTGTCTGAATTACAAATGGAAAATGTAGAACTTTTGGCACAAGGGGAAAGTGGTTGTCCATATGGTTGTAAAGATTGGACTGGCGGATGTGATTGTAATGGTCATCGTAATGACTTATTAAATGCAAATTTATGTCCTAGATAATTGATTATAAATTAATATTTTATAGTTTGCTTGTGATATTAATATTTACAAGCGAACTATAAAATTAATATTTTGAGTATGAAAAAGATATTTATTTTGATTATTTTAATTACAACTATTGCTTGTCAAAATAATTCAAAAACTGAGATTTATCAAACGAAACGCAACAATATAATTAATGTAAATCAATTAATTCATAAAATTAATATAGATACGATTTACTTTAGTAATAGTTCTGTACCATACATAATAGGTGAATATTTAGCTATAAAAGATACGAAATCGTTAGAATCTGTAATTCATTTATTTAACAAAAATAATTTTAATTATGTATTACCATTTGGAAATATAGGACAAAGTCCAAATGAAATAACTATTCCTGGAGAATTATCTTGGAATGAAATTACTCGCGAAATATATGTTCAAGATGGTGGAAAATGTGAAATTTTAGCTTATAAATTAGATAGCCTTTTAATCAATAATAGATTTTCTCCTATTGAAAAATACCATATCTCAAATGACAATTATCCACTACAATACATTTACGCTAATGATACATTTTCTTTATGTCGAGTTATGGCAGAAATTGGGTATAATAAAACAACTGCATTAACAGGAAAATGGAATATTAAATCAGGAAAAATTGAATTATTTAATAATTTTCATAAAGAATTTAAACAAAATCGTTTTGTTTTAGCAGTTTCGTATAAAGATAGTATTTATGCAGAATGTAATATATGGTATGATTTGATTAGTATAGCTGATTTTAATGGTAATTTAATAAGTAATATTTATGGTCCAGATTGGGATGAAGAAGGTTTAATATGTTTTGGGAACTCTCTTTTTACCAATAAATATCTAGTTTGTATCTACAATGGTGGAAAATTTGAGCAAAACCCAATAATTACAACAAAATGCATTGTTTTTAATAAAAACGGTGAGTATATTTCAACATTTGATGTTGGTTATAATATTAAAAATTTCTGTTATGATGAAAGTAATAATCGTTTAATTTTTACATTTGACGATGAAATTCAACTTGGATATTTAGATTTAGATGAAATTAATTTAGAAAATAAATGAAAAAGTTTTACTTTATAATTTTGTCTATATTTATTTGTATTTCTTGTCAAAATCAAGTAAAGAATGATATAGAACAACTTATAAAAGATTGGAGTAATAAAGAGATTATTTTTTCTGATAGCTCTATTTTTTTATCTGGTTATGATACTTTAAAGATAAATTGCAATGATAATAAACTAAAAATTGTTACTTATACAGATCCAAAAGGTTGCATAGGTTGTCAATTAAAGTTGCACGAATGGAAAACTTTAAATCAAAATATATTATCTCTTACTAATAATAATGTTTTGATTTTAAAATATATAAGTCCAAAACGTCAAAGTGAAGCTTTGTTTGAAATTATTACATCCGATTATAATTATCCAACTTGTATTGATATAAATGATTCTTTTAACAAATTAAATCATTTTCCTGATAAAGAACAATTTAGATGTTTCCTTCTTGACGAAAACAATCGCGTAATTCTAATTGGTAATCCAGTTCAAAATCCCAAAATCAAAGACCTATATATTCGTACAATTTGTGAACGTTTGGGAATTGATACAACAAATATAAATATTGCTGATAATCAAAATGAAAACCGTTTTTCGTTTGGACGTTTCCCTTTTTCGGATACTATGAAAACTCAGTTTGTATTGAAAAATGATAGTTTAGTAGAAATGAAAATTGATACAATTTTTACATCTTGTGAATGTACTACTGCAAAAATTGACAAATCTGTAATTAAAAAGTCTGATTCTGCAATAGTTTCAGTATCTTTCAAAACCGATAAACCAGAAGAATTTGTTCGCGAAATTTATGTTAAAACAAATTCTAAAGAAAAACCGATTGTTTATTCGGTGGAAGGTATGGCTTTTTAGTTAATTCATGAATAATTAAAAAAGGAGAAAATAAATTTTTCTCCTTTTTTATATTTTATAACACTAAATACTGAATTAAAAACATTATTTCATTTAACATTTTTTATTAAAAAAAAATCTCAAAAAATAGTTAGTTAATAAAAAATTAACTAAGTTTGTCGTGTTAATTAATTATAAATCTATTCTAACTATTAATTTGAAAAAAACTAATAATCATCTAATTAAATAAAAAAAGTGAAATACGGATTAATACTAACCTCAATCTCATTGATTTTGGCTTCTTGTTCGTCAAAAGAAAAGCCAGAAGAAGAACGTCAACAAAATATTCTTGTTGAAGATCGTCAACAAGTTACAACCGAAGTTGCAAAAAAAGGTCAATTTGCTTTAGAAATTGTAAGCAATGGAAAAATTACAGCCGACAAATATGCAGATATTTATTGGGAAGTAAGCGGAACAATTTCTGAAATTTTTACCAATAATGGTAGACATGTTCAAGCAGGAACAACTATCGCAAAATTAGACGCTTATAAATTAAAAAATCAATTTGAGTCGGCTCAAGCAAATCTTGAACAATCAAAACTAAATATGAAGGAAACTATTATTGGTCAAGGTTATAATCCCGACTCAACTAATATTCCAGATAATATTATAAAATTGGCTGAAATCAAAAGTGGTTATCTACAATCACTATCATCTTATAATTCAACAAAATACGATTACGAACATAGCACCATAAAAGCTCCAATAAGTGGCGTGGTTGCAAATTTAAATGACCGTGTTAGTAATTTAACTTCAAATTCAAAACCATTTTGCCGAATAATAGATCAAAATTCTATGTGTGTAGAATTTACAGTTATTGAAAATGAATTAAACATGGTTACCGTAGGTGGCAAGGTTGAAATTTCGGCATATTCAATGCCCGACAAAAAATGGACAGGTCAAATAAAAGAAATAAATCCATTTGTAGAAAATAACGGAATGGTTCGCGTAAAAGCTACTGTAAATAATGGTTCTGAATTGTTTGAAGGAATGAATGTTAGTATCAAAATAAGTAAAAATGCTGGAGAATTTATTTCAGTTCCTAAAAGTGCAGTGGTTTTACGTTCAAATCGTCCTGTAGTATTTACAGCCAAAGATGGTTTGGCAAGATGGTGTTATGTTGAAACTTCAATCGAAAATAGCGATAATATTGCAATAATTTCAGGCATTGAAGCCGGCGACTCTGTTATAGTTTCTGGCAACACTTATTTAGCCGACAAAACCGAAATAATTTACTAATCTACAGATATTTATAAACATTTAAATTAAAATTTCGTGGATTTTTTAGTACGACGTCCGATAGCTGTGATAATGGCATTTTTAGCCTTTGTGGTGATTGGTTTGGTTATGTACGAAACTTTGCCCGTATCACTTTTGCCAGATATTGCCATTCCGCAAATCACAGTTCAAGCTAGTGACGCAAATAAATCGTCGCAAGAACTTGAAAAAAGTATTATTCAACCCATTAGAAATAATTTGTTGCAAGTTAATGGGTTAGACGAAATTCGTAGCGAAGTTCGTGATGGTATTGGTGTTATAAACATGAAATTTAAATTTGGAACTAACACCGACCTCGCCTATATAGAAGTAAATGAGAAAATTGACGGTGCAATGAATTATTTGCCTCAAGGTACTCAACGTCCAAAAGCTATTAAAGCAAGTGCTACTGATATTCCTGTTTTTTATCTAAATATCTCACTTAAAAACGACAACAACGACAAAGGACAATTTTTACAAATGTGCGAAGTGGTTGAAAATATCATTCGTAGACGCGTGGAACAATTGCCCGAAGTGGCTATGGCTGATATGACGGGCGTACCTTCTCAATGTATTATGGTTACTCCAGATTTTAACAAAATGCACACTTATGGTCTTGAAATTAATGATATTACAAATGCAATAACTAATAATAACAGAGAAGCTAATAGTATGCGTGTTAAAGATGGAATTTATGAATATACTATTAAAGTTTCCACTTTGTTGAGCGAAAAAGAAGATGTTGAAAATATTTATATCACTTGTGGTGAACGAATTATACAATTAAAAGAAATTTGTAATATTTCAGTTTCAACGCTTCAAGAACAAGGAATGTCGCTTGCTAATGGCAAACGTGTTGTTACTTTGGCAGTTATTAAGCAATCAGACGAAGGGTTAGATGCAATGCGAGATAAAATTACTGAAATTGTTGACCAATTTAAAATTCAATTTCCAAATTTAGATTTCGAAATTTGCAGAAATCAAACTGAATTGCTCGATTATACGATAAGTAACCTTAAACAAAACCTAATTATAGGTTTTATTTTGATTATTTTAGTTGCAATGCTTTTTATGGGTGGCGCAAGAACTTCTCTTGTTATTGGCATTAGCATGCTAAGTTCTATAATTATCACATTTATACCATTTTATATAGGAGGACGCTCTCTTAATATAGTTTCATTATCAGGTTTGATATTGGTGGTTGGTATGATGATTGATAACGCCCTGATTGTTAGTGAAAATATAGCACAATGGCATCAACGTGGCAAAACTCTTAGAGTTTCATGTTCTGGAGCAACAAGTGAAATGATTTCACCACTTTTGAGTTCGTCGTTAACAACTGTAGCAGTGTTTATTCCGTTGGTTTTTATTGATGGAATGGCAGGAGCAATTTTCTCAGATCAAGCATTTGCAATTACAACGGGGTTAGGAGTTTCGTATATTGTTGGTATTATGTTGCTTCCTGTAATTTATCGAGTTATTATGGCTAGAAAAGTGGCTAAAAAAGGTGCTGATGTTGAAAATCATATTCAACGAATTTCTACAGGTTACAACAAAATTTTTGATTTTATAAATAATCACAAAACTATTGTTTTAACAATTGCATTACTTTCATTACCAATATGTTGGATTATGTTTACAGTTATTAATAAATCAAAAATGCCCCAAATTGATTATTATGAACAAACTGCAAAAATTGAATGGAATTCTGAAATAAATATTGAAGAAAATCGCTATCGTACAGAAAGTTTATTAAAGGCAGTTGGCAATTCAGCAGATGAATATACAGCATATATTGGAGTTCAAGATTATGTTGTGGATGCAGGAAACGAATTGTCAAAAACCGAAGCAGAACTTTATTGGAAAACATCTTCTCCTGATAGCATTGAACCTCTAACAAATAATGTAAAAAATTGGTTATCAAAAAATTATCCACAAGCATCTATAAAATTTGCTCCTCCAACAACAATTTTTGAAAAATTGTTTGAAACTTCAGAAGCTGATATTGTTGCTCAATTTAATAAACGTGGTCAAGATCCTTCTATTGATGAAATTAAAGACCTTCAAAATCAAATTAAACAAGCTACAAAAGAATATCATTCTTCTAATTTAGCTTTTGTTCCTGAAAAAACGTTGATAATTGATCGTCGCGCTTTAGAATTATATCATGTTGATATTGCAACACTTCAAAACTATTTAAGTAATTTAATTTCAGGTTCTCAAATCACAGAGCTACATTCTTATAGTAGTTATATGCCAATTTACTTGTCGGGAAACGCCGAAAAAGTAGAAGAAACTATTCAAAATGGAACTATTTCTGTTTATGATAATGAAAATCGAGAAACAATTTATGTTCCTATTCGACAATTGGTTAAAGAAGTTTATACCGACGAATTAAAAACTATTACTGCAGGAAAAAATAATGATTATATTCCGATATATTTTTATGATATAGAAAATGCAGACAACCTTTGTAATACAATTAGAAATATTGTAAACAAAGATAATCGTTGGGAAGTGGATTTTTCAGGTGCATTTTTCAGCAACAAAGAAATGATGAAACAATTAATAATAATTTTGTTTATTTCGTTGATGTTGATGTATTTTATTATGTGTGCACAATTTGAAAGTTTTAAACAACCATTAATTGTTTTGATGGAAATACCTATCGACGCGTCTTTTGCATTAATAGTTCTTTGGCTGTGTGGAGTTTCAATAAATTTAATGTCTGGAATTGGTATAATAGTTTCGTGTGGTATTATTGTCAACGACTCTATTCTTAAATTAGACACTATCAACGAATTACGCAGAAAAGGAATGGAATTGACCGAAGCTGTTCACACTGCTGGACAACGCCGTTTAAGAGCAATTGTAATGACTTCGCTCACAACCATTGGCGCAACTTTACCTATTCTGTTTACAAACGATATGGGTTCTGAACTTCAACGTCCTCTTGCTATTGCTATGATTTCTACAATGACAATTGGTACTTTTGTAAGTTTATTTATTATTCCTTTGATTTACACAATTATAGAGAAAAAAAACATTAAAAATGAATAACATTATAAAAACAATAATAATATCAATATTAACATTTGTATATGTTCCAATTTTTGGACAAAACTCAAATGTTTTATATCTCGATTTAAACCAAACAATTGAAAAAGCTCAAGATAGTTCGCTTACGGCTTTTAGATATAAAAATATGTATTTATCTAATTATTGGTCGTATCGAAATTATAAAGCTAATCGTTTGCCTTCGTTAAGTTTAAATTTAGTTCCTGTTTCATATAATCGCCAATTAATACAAAGATATGACTCTGAAAACGATATAGATGTTTATCGTCAACAAAAATCATATTCTGCCAGTGGCAGTTTAATGCTTTCTCAAAATTTTGACCCTTTAGGTGGTACATTTTTTATTCAATCAAGTTTAGATTATTTAAGATATTTTGGAGCAAATACTTATAATCAATTTACTTCTGCTCCTTTTAGTATTGGATATCAACACAATATGTTTGGTTTTAATCAATTTAAATGGGACAAAAAAATTGAACCTCTAAAATTTGAAAAAGCAAAACTTCAATATTTATATAATGCAGAACAAATTGCATCAAATGCTGTTACATATTTTTTTAATTTAGCACAAGCGCAAGTTAGATACAAAAATGCTATAAACAACGCTCAAAAAGCTGATACAACGCTTATTATTGCTGAACGAAGATTTAAAATTGCGTCTATAACCAAAACTGATTTAATGGATATTCAACTTGAAATTGTAAATGCAAAAAACGAAATTGCACAAGCTGAAGTGGATATGCAAAAAGCATCTTTAGCTTTAACTTCGTTTTTAGGAATTGATAAATCCACAAAAATAGAATTAATTCTTCCTGAAAATCCTAATGAATTAATCATTGACAACGAATTAGCATTAGAATATCTTCATAAAAATAGTTATCAATTATTAGAAAACAAACAATCTGTATTAGAAGCAGAAAAAGAATACGACCGTATTAAAAAATCTAATAGAATGACTATTAGCGTAAATGCAAATGTTGGTTTTAACCAACAAGCCGAAGAAATTGCTGATGCTTATAAAGATTTGATGCGTAAAGATGTTATTTCAGTTTCGATGGCTATTCCTATTATGGATTGGGGAATGAGAAAAGGGCAAAAAAATCAAGCTGAAAGCAATTTAAATATTGCTAAAATTGACCAAGAACAACAAATTCAAGAACTTGAACAAAATTTAACTATTACTATTGGGGAATTAAATTCGCGTTATAATATGCTTCAAAGTGCTTTAACTGCACAAAATCTTGCTAATGAAATTTATCAAGAAAATATTCTTAGATTTCAAGAAGGTTCTTGTAATATCACAACATTAACAAGTTCTCAACAACGAATGGTATCGGCTCAAAACAATTATATTTCAAGTTTATATCAATATTGGTATTGTTATTATAATTTACGTCAGCAAACTTTATTCGATTTTGATAAAGGTATTTCTCTTTCTGAACAATTTGATTTCGACAATTTAAGATGAAAAAGCAAAAAACTATATCTCCGTTTACTGTAATTGTTAGTGCATTGTGTCTGTCAATCATTGGGATTGCTTTTTTGCCGTTTTTACCTTTAAAATTGCAACCTTCTGAAAAAATGCCTTCTATTTATGTAAATTTTTCGATGAATAATGCAACATCTAAAATTGTTGAGTCGGAAGTTACTAGTAGATTAGAAGCCATGTTTTCAAGAATGAACGGTGTTGAAGAAATTAATTCTACATCATATAATGGAGGTGGTTATATCACAATAAAACTTGATAAACATGCCGATATAGAAACGTCAAGATTTGAAATTTCTATGTTGATACGTCAAGTTTGGCCTGATTTACCACAAGGGGTTAGTTATCCATATATCATGGTTCAAGGGGCTTCTGACGAAAATAATCCGATTTTCCTAAGTTACACTATTAATGCTTTAGCTGAACCGTCAGTTATTTTAGAAAATGCAGAACGTGTTTTTCAAACTGGTTTTTCTGAATTTCCTGATGTTAGCAAAGTTGAAATCACTGGTGCTCAACGTAAACAACGTAAACTTGAATATGATGTTGACTTGATACAAAAACTCGGTCTTAACGAAAATGATATACAAAAAGCTATTAGTAATTATCGTACCAAAATAAACATTGGTAAATACACTCTATCTACCAATATATCAGACTCTTCGTTAATTTTATCAGATATTTATTTACCTTTACCCAATGGCGGTCAAATTGGTCTTAATCGTCTTGTTAAAATGAAATATCAAGATGCTGATCCTACATTTGTTAGAAGAATTAACGGTTTAAATTCGATTTATTTAAATATTTCATCAACAGAAAATGCTAATCAAATTGAATTGCAAAAAAAAGTTGTTGAAAAAATTAATATTCTTAAAAAAAGACTTCCTCAAGGATATGAATTAAATTTAGCTTACGATGCAACAGAACAAATTAGCGAAGAATTAGACAAAATATATTTTCGTTCTGGGTTAACTATTTTGATTTTGTTGGTTTTTATATGGATAACATCTTTTAGTTGGCGACAAGTTGTTGTTGTTGTTTGTAGTTTAATTTGCAATTTAGCAGTTGCTTGTTTAGCTTATTATCTTTTAGGCGTTGAACTTCAATTATATTCATTGGCTGGTATTACAATTTCGCTAAACTTAATAATCGACAACACTATTATTATGGCAGATCATTGGCGACGAGAACATAATCTAACAGCCATTCTCCCAATTATTTCTGCAACTTTAACCACAATTGGTGCTTTATCTATTGTATTTTTTCTTGACGATAGAATAAAACTTAGTCTATATGATTTTTCTGTTGTTATGATTGTAAACCTATTTATTTCTATGTTTACTGCTTTGTGGGTAGTTCCTGCTATTATTCAACTTCAAAAAGATGTTAAAATTAAAAGTCTTTCAAAACGTAGATTAAGATTTGCTGTTCATTTTAATCATGGATATCAAAAATTTATAAAATTCATTGTTAATCACAAAAAATTAACTTTCATAATAGGAATTTGGGGATTTGGTATTCCTCTATTTTTAATGCCAAAAGAAATAAAAAGTGACTCTAAATTTGCAAGTTTTTACAACACAATTTTTGGTTCTAAAGTTTATCAAGAGTCAATTCGTCCATATACAGATGTTATTTTTGGTGGAAGTTTGCGACTTTTTGCAGAAAAAGTAATGACTGGTCAATATTGGGGAAGTGGACGTAATCAAGTGGTTTTGCAAGTTTACGCCACTCTTCCATACGGAACAACTTTTAATCAAATGGATTATTTGATGAGAAAAATGGAAAGTTATTTAAGCCAATTTAAAGAAATAAAACATTTTGAAACCACTGTAGAAGCTCAACAAGGAAATATTTCTATATATTTTACTAAAGAAACAGAACATGGAGTTTTTCCATACACTTTAAAATCTAATATTATTAGCAAAGGATTACAATTAGGTGGTGGTAGTTGGAGTGTTTATGGTCTTCAAGATCAAGGATTTTCTAACGATGTTCGTGAGTCGGCGGGTTCTTATAAAATTGATATGGCAGGCTATAATTATGAACGTCTGTTAGATTGGGCAGATACGGTTAAAAACTTTTTGTTAACTCATAAACGTATCAAAGAAGTTATGATAAATTCTACTGAACAATATTACAAAAGTGATTATCAAGAATATCATTTAAAACCTAAAACTGAAGAAATGATTAAACAAAATATTTCACCTTTATATCTTTTTTGGGTTATACAACAATCGTTTGTTAACAATCAAGGTTGTGGAACGGTTTGGAATGGCGATCGTCTTGAAGAAATCATTATGTATACTAAACAGTCAGAAGAATATAACATTTGGTCTCTATTAAATAGACCTGTCGAAATTAATGGACGAATGTATAAAATTAATCAATTATGTACTTTTGAAAAAGAACAATCTGCTCAAGATATTCGAAAATCTAATCAACAATATCAATTATGTTTGCAATATGAATATATAGGTTCTAGTATTATGGGAGACAAAGTTTTACAAGAAACAGACTCTATTTATACTCAACGATTACCAATTGGCTACTCTATAAAAGCTGATAGGAGATATTATTGGTTTGGAAACGAAAATTCTAACCATTATCTATTATTAGCTCTTGTTCTAGCTATTATTATTTTTATTACTTCTATTTTGTTTAACTCATTGAAACATCCATTAATTATTGTTGCAACTATACCTATTGCATATATTGGTTTGTTTTTAACGTTCTATTTATTCTCAATAAAATTTGATACTGGCGGTTTTGCTGCAATGGTTTTATTGTGTGGAATTACAGTAAATGCAAGTATTTATATTGTAAACGAATTTCAAATAAAACAACAACGTAGAAAAACACGTCATGCTTACATAAAAGCATTTAGTATCAAAATTATACCAATTCTATTAACTGTTTTATCAACAGTTTTAGGTTTTATACCTTTTATAATTGGCGTTGAAAAAGAAGGTTTTTGGTTTCCTTTATCAGTTGGAACTATTGGTGGATTAGTGATGTCATTAATTGGAATTATGATTTTCTTACCTGCATTATGCTTAAAAAAGAAAGATTTTAAATAATACTAACTTTAAAAATTCACTTAATTATTAACCCTTTATTATTGATTATTTGCTATATTTGCCAAATCAAAAATTGCAATTGATATGATTAAAGTCTTTAATCCAATATACGACTCTGTATTTAAGTTCGTGATGCAAAACGATAGAGCTGCAAAATTTCTCTTGGGTAGTATTCTCAATAAAAAAATTCTGAGTCTCAAGATGAAAAACAACGACTATGTAGTTACCACAAAAAATGGTATTACTGTATTGCGTATTGATTTTGGAGCCACTATTCAAAATGAAGGAGAAAAAAATCCAGAAGTTGTAACCATTGAATTGCAAAAAGCCGTAGCAAAAGGCGAAATTATGCGTTTTCGTAAATATCTCGGATTTCATTATCAAAATGATGACAATTGTAATACTGAAACTATTATAAATAGAGGTAAAAAAGTTAATATAGAAACTCCATATCATATCTACGCAATTTATATTCTGGGACACTCTATTGGCGACAATTTAAAATACGCCGTAATTAAAGACAAACACGTTTTTCATGATGATGAAGGCAACGAAATTTCAATTCCAAAAACAAATAAATTTGTTAGTGGACTCACTCACGATACTATTATTGTTCAAATACCATACGTTAAGAAAAATGCAAAAAATGTTTTAGAAGAATTGCTCAGCATTTTCGATCAAAGTCAAGTTGTTGAAAAAAAATACATTGAATTAGATGATACTCGTTATTCTTCTCCTGAATATCAAGAACTTATGAAAACTCTTTTAAAAGCCACTGCTTCTCAAAAGGTTAAAGGCGAATTAGAACTTGAAGAAGAAATTGAACAAAAATGGACAGAAAAAGAGAATGAGATTTCTGGATTGAAAAATGAATTGGAAGAAACACAAAATCAGTTAGCTCAAAAAGACAATCAGTTAGCTCAAAAAGACAATCAACTTATTTCATTAATAAAAATGTTAAAAGAACTCGGTCTTAGCAACGAAGAAATTGCCAAAAAAACCGGATTGTCCATTGAAGAAATTAAAAAGGTGAAAGAATAAACCTTATTATTTAAACAAATCATCCATAGTAATAGTTTTTTGTATCAAATTACTGTAGATATTCTGTGTAAGTCCATAAGTAGTTACAAGAATTGGCATTATTGGTTCTTTGCATTTAGTAATGTTTTGGAAAGTAGCAATGCGATTTCGTAGTTTATTTTCCTCATCTTTATCAAAAGCATAATCAGATATTGAAAATTTCATCTCGCAAAGATTAAAAATACCATCTGCACGTCGTATCATAAGATCTATTTGTGCCCCCTTTGTAATTTCAGAAGCTTCAACTCTCCACGAAAATTCTTCGGTATGTACCGATGGTATGCCAAGTGCATTTTTTATCTGATATATATGGTTCCAACAAAGTGCCTCAAATGCAGTTCCATACCAAGCTGACATTACTTTCAAACCAAATCTATCTTTCCAATCTTTAGAGTCTGGATTTTTCTTATTGTTGATTATCGACAACTGATATATTGTAAAGAAATCTACAAGTCGATAGCGTTCTTCTTTGGAAGGTTTGCCGTAATAAGTATATTGACAAATAAAATCACTTTCTGCAAGAGCTTTCAATGTTTTAGTTAATCCACCACCGTATGGAATTTTGGTAATTTCTGCAATTTCCTTTCTTGTGTATCCAATCTTACTCTTGGATAGCAGTTTTATTATTTTTAAACATTCTTCATGATTAGTAAATAGCGACACAAATAATTGATCTAATTCGTTTCTCAATTTGCCATTTCGATTTGCAAATAAATTATCTGTAATTTGTTCTAAACTTTTACCCTTTTCCACATAAGTCATATAATATGGAATGCCACCAATCATCATATATAATTGAGATTGAGTGTATCTATTTAGTACAATGCCACGCGACTTGTAAAATTGTTCAGCTTCGCAAAGTGTAAAAGAATGTAATTTTATTTCTCTTGTCTTTCTATTGTATAATCCGCCCTTATTGTGCAATAGATTATCCGAAATCCAAGCAATAGCAGATCCACATACAATCAACATTAATTGAGATATTCCAGAACCCCAACCGTTCCAAAAGTGTTCCAATGCAGATATAAATTGTGAGCGTGGTGTATCAAGCCAAGGTAGTTCGTCAATAAACACAACTTGTCTTTTCTTGGGATTTTTCTCTATTCTATTTATTAGCAGAGTTTTAAGTTTAGAAAATGCAGAAATCCAATCTTTAATTACTCCGCATTGTTCTCCATAATTACGCAACGAAGATGCAAAGTTATTTAGCTGACTATTCATCATATTTGTTTCGTCAATATCCTGAGGAGCCAATCCTGTATGATAAAATGCAAATTTTTCAGCAAACATTTCTCTTATTAGAAAAGTTTTACCTACACGTCTTCTACCATATATCACAACAAATTCTGGAACTCCTGATGTGTATACGTCATTTAATTCACTGATTTCCTTTGCTCTACCAATAATCTTCTGCATAATATATGTGTTTTATTTTGCCACAAAGATATAAAATTTATACGATTTGGCAAAATAAGCGGTCTTTATTTTGCCAAATCTATTAAAAATACATACAATTTGGCAGAATAAGCAACTCTTATTTTGCCAAATCTATTAAAAATATATGCAATTTGGCAAAATAAGCAACTCTTATTTTGCCAAATCTATTAAAAATACATGTAATTTGGCAGAATAAGCAACTCTTATTTTGCCAAATCTATTAAAAAATTCATTAGGAAAAACTATTTAATAATCAAATATTTATCCATATATCAACAAAATATTTTGTGAAATAAAATAATTTTTTTCTGTTGTCGACTTAAAATATTTTAGGTCAACAACTTTTTTTATATTTTTGTCAAAAAAATAAACTTAATTATTATGACAATTTTAGGTATTATTGGAGGTCAGGAACTTATTGTTATTCTGATAATTATATTAGTTTTGTTTGGTGCTAAAAAAATTCCTGAACTAATGCGAGGTCTTGGCAAAGGTGTAAAAGAATACAAAGATGCCATGAATGGAAATTCTGAAGACGATAATAAGTCAAATTCTAACAAAACCGAAACCGACGACTCTACAAAATAAATGGATCCACAAAAAGGTAATTTTTGGGATCACCTCGAAGTGTTAAGAGGTGTATTAATTAGGTCATTTATTGCTGTTTTTGTAGTAGCGATTGTTGTTTTTTTACTCAAAAATTTTGTTTTTGAAGAAATAATTTTTGCACCTACTAATAGTGATTTTCCTACTTTTCGATTGTTTAATTTTTTTACTTCAATTTTAGGAGTTAGTGATGGTTCTATTTTAGTTGAACCTGTAAAAGTTATTAGTACACGTCTTGCAGGTCAATTTTTTATGCACATGAGCATTTCTTTTTATGTTGCTCTTGTTATTTGTGTGCCATACATAACAGGTGAAATATGGATTTTTATTCGTCCTGCGCTTTATCAAAACGAAAAAAAATACATTTCTAAAGCATTGATTTTTACAGGAATACTATTTTATTTAGGTGTTATTACTGCGTATTATTTAATTTTTCCACTTTCTGTTAATTTTTTGGCATCGTATCAAGTGATGCCTGATATCGAAAATTTAATTTCAATAGACTCTTACATTGACACTTTGGTAGAATTATGTTTAGCCACAGGAATTTCATTTGAACTACCAATTGCCACATATTTTTTAGCAAAAATTGGTATTTTAAAATATAAGTTTATGCAAACCCATCGAAAACATGCGTTTGTTTTAGTATTAATTATTTCTGCTATTATTACACCTTCAACCGATGTTTTTACAATGTTTTTAACAGCTTTTCCTCTTTATTTAATTTTTGAATTAAGCGTTTGGGTAGTAAAAAAAGTAGAAAAAAAAGAATAATATTTTTGTTAAATTTCTATATTTTTATCAATAATCTAAAAGAATATTCAAATACCTATTATCAATTTTAAATTATCAATTAAAATTTTTATCTTTGATAAAAATTTATCAAAAAAATGGCATTACAACCTTTGGCTGAACGCATGAGGCCTAAAAAATTGGACGATTATATTGGTCAGCAACATCTTGTTGGACAAGGTGCTGTTCTTAGAAATATGATTGAAACAGGACGTATTCATAGTATTATTTTGTGGGGACCTCCAGGTGTAGGAAAAACTACTCTTGCTAAAATTATTGCTAGTAGTGGCAATCGTGCAATGTTTACATTAAGCGCTGTTAATAGTGGAGTTAAAGATGTTCGTGATGTTTTAGAAAAGGCGCAACGTTCTCAATTTTTTAATACGCCCTCTCCTATTTTGTTTATCGACGAAATTCATCGTTTCAACAAAAGTCAGCAAGACTCTCTTTTAGCTGCTGTAGAACAAGGTATTGTCACTTTAATTGGAGCTACAACAGAAAATCCTTCGTTTGAAGTTATTTCACCATTGCTTTCACGTTGTGAAGTTTACGTTTTAAAATCACTAGAAAAAGAAGATCTTGATAAACTTCTTACTCATACCATTGAAAATGACGTTGAACTTAAAAAAATGAATATCAAAGTTGAAGAAACTTCAGCTCTTTTTCGTCAAAGTGGTGGTGATGCACGTAAATTGCTTAATATTCTCGAAATTGTTATTAATGCTGAAACTTCCGACCAAGTAGTTATCAACGACGAAACTGTTATGCAACGTCTCCAAAAAAATCTTGCTATGTATGATAAAAATGGAGAAATGCACTACGATATTATTTCGGCTTTTATAAAAAGTATCAGAGGAAGTGATGCAAATGCAGCTGTTTATTGGTTGGCGAGAATGTTGGCTGGTGGCGAAGATTTAAAATTTATTGCTCGTCGTCTTGTTATTTCTGCAAGTGAAGATATTGGATTGGCTAATCCTAATGCTATGTTGTTGGCTAATGCGTGTTTTAATGCTGTTAACACAGTTGGATATCCAGAGTCGAGAATTATGCTTAGCGAAACTGTTATTTATCTTGCAAATTCGCCTAAAAGTAATTCTGCATACAATGCCATAAATGCTGCTATGCAATTGGTTGAACAAACAGGCGATTTACCTGTTCCTCTACATCTTAGAAATGCTCCAACTAAACTTATGAAACAACTTGGATATGGTAAAGATTACAAATATTCTCACGATTATCCTGGACATTTTGTTGATCAAGAATTTTTGCCTGACCAAATTAAAGGTACAAGTTTTTATCAACCATGCGACAATCCTGCCGAAAATAAAGCTAAAGAAACTATTAACCGTTTATGGAACGGAAAATATAAATAAAATTTAAATATTTACTACTTTATTCTATTATGAAAAATCTTCATGAAAGCAAAACTGCACGTTGGACGGTTTTGATTTTGATTTCGCTAGTTATGGTTAGCGGATATTTTTTCACCGACATTATGTCGCCTCTCAAAAGTATGATTGAACGTAATCCAAAATTTGGATGGGATAGCACTGCTTACGGTATGTATTCTAGTGCGTATTCTTGGTTTAATGTTTTCTTTTTGATGCTAATTTTTGGAGGTATTATTCTTGATAAATTAGGTATTCGTTTTACTGGTAAAATTTTCATTTCTGTTATTTTGGTTGGGGCAAGCATAAATTATTATGCTATGAGCGACACGTTTTTAAATGGAGGCTTTGGTTATGATTTTTTTAATTCGTTTCTAACTGATTATTCACCATCTGTAAAACTTGCATCACTTGGTTATGCAATTTTTGGTACGGGAATGGAAATTGCTGGTATTATTGCGTCAAAAGTTATTGTAAAATGGTTTAAAGGTAAAGAACTTGCTTTAGCTATGGGACTTAACACTGCTTTTGGACGTCTTGGAATGTTAGCGGTTTTTTATATGTCGGGGCGTTTAGCTGGTGAAAATGAATTAATTACTCGTCCGCTTGCTTTTGGTCTTATTATTTTAATTGCTTCTTTTGGAGCTTTCTTGATTTATTGTTTTATGGAACGTAAATTTGATAAAGAAGAAAATGAAACAAAATCTGAAAATCAACAAGATAACGAAGAACAATTTAAAGTTGCAGACCTAAAATTCTTATTTAAAAATCGTGGTTTTATCTACATATCAATTTTATGTGTAGCATTTTATTCTGCGGTTTTTCCTTTTATGAAATATGCACCTGATTTAATGGTTAATAAATTTGGCGTTAATCCTGACACTGCTGGAGACATTCCTGGTCTTTTACCACTTGGAACTCTGATACTTACTCCTTTATTTGGGTTTATTCTTGATTATAAAGGCAAAGGTGCAAGTATTATGATTTTTGGCTCAATAATGTTAATTGTAGTACACCTTGTTTTTGCTTTTGGAAGTGATAGTATTGGTTTGGCTTACGCTTTAATGATAATTTTAGGAATTGCATTTAGTCTTGTTCCTGCAAGTATGTGGCCTGCTATTAGTAAAATTGTTGACGAAAGATATTTAGGTTCGGCATACGCTGTTATTTTTTGGATACAAAATTGGGGACTTATGGGAATGCCTTTATTTATTGGTTATATTCTTGATAAATATAATCCTAACGTGGCTGAACAAATTCAAAATGGAATTAACGCTACTTACGATTACACTATTCCTATGATTTGGTTTGCTGTTACTGGCGTTATTGGTTTTATCTTCTCTTTTATGCTAAAAGCCGAAGACAAAAACAAAAATTACGGTCTTGAATTGCCTAATAAACAGTCAAATAATTAAAAAATTAAGAGTTTAATCATAAAAAAACAGTGAGTTTGAAAAAAACTTCAAACTCACCGTTTTATATAGTATCAAAATCTTAAAAATCAATACTTACTGTTGCTGGAGCAATATCAACAGTTTCGCCTGTTATTGGATCTGGTCCAAATATAAATTTTACTGTAAATTGATATGTTCCTGAATTTGTTGGTTCATGGTCAAATTTTAAATAGAATTTACTACCCATCATTAACAAAGGATTAGTTGGTAAAGATGTTATTGAAAAAGGTTCTAATGAAAATTTATCGTATGAATATAATTCAAGATCTCTTTTTCCATAAAAACGCAAATTATTATTTTCATCAACTTCATGAAGACAATTATATATATTACTTGTCCAACCATATTTAATTATGTCATTCAATAATGTTCCTGCTGGATGTTTTTCATCGAAATCTTTATCACAAATTACATCTACTCCTATTAATGGTAATACACATGCAGGATTATCACCAAAGCCATAATATCCACTTGTATGATCAGTTTTACATAATGTATCACCAAAATAAATAGAATACTCTTTAAAAGGACTAATTATATCATTTTTATCTATTAAAATTTCTTTTCCATAATTTTCATTTCTTAAATCTACATATTTTTTTACATCAATTTCATCAAGAAAATAATAACGTTCTGTAAATTTTTGTTCTACATCCAATTGTTCTTTATAAATATAATTTTCTGTTCCTAAATATTCACTTGCAAACCAATCTCCTACTATTCGTTTATCTTCCGAAACATAAATATTAAGTTTTTTAGGAGTAAAATAACAATCTACAATATTATTAGTTGTTACATAATATGGATCATCATTACTTGTTCCTACTACTCCATTTTTTTCACAAGATGTAATTACTAACATTGAAAAAAATACTGTAAATTGAAATGCCATTTTAAAAAAAAATAATCGTTTCATAATGTTTTTGTTTTAAATTGTTTATCTTGGTTTTATATCTGTTATTATTTCTATATTTTTATTATAATTAAATCTATTTTTCAAAGATGCTTTTGTTTGATTAAAAAAACCATTTTCATCTTCTACCATTTTTTTATCAGTATCAAAGACATTTTGATTATAATATCCATTATAACCATTACCACTTCCCCATCCCCAATTTATATGAAGTAACTCATAACTAGTTATTGTTGTAGATGGTATATCTTCAAATCTTGTTGTTATTGTTCCATTATTTTCTTGCTCAACAATACAATATTTAAATGTTTCATATTTTGTAACTCGTCTTTTAAGATAACCATCAGCAATCCAAGCATGGCCATTAAATATATTATCTCTTTTCCCAATCATAAAAACAGGAATACCATTATCCAAAGCATCTGTAACTTTATAATAAATGTAATCATAATACTGATTTTGTGATGTTAAATGAAGAAAATCTTTTAAATATTTTCTTGCATTATTATCTAATGTTGTAGTTCCGTTGGTTTTAAGTCCATTTCTTAATATACTAACTAATAATGATACCTGTGTTTTATAATTTAAATTACTTGTATCTCCATAACTTCCCAATTAAATCTATAACCATTAAATACATCAGGATAATGCCAATATACTAATAATTGAGCAATAGCAATGGGAACACAACCTGCATTATTTCCATTACATAATAAATTATAAGGAGAATGTTGATGCCATTGTGTTTTTATTAATGGATTTACTTTTCCTAAATCTTCGCTTACTATTTTAGGTAAACCTACAGTTGTACATTTTATTCGTTGTATTTCTGTAGATTTGGTCATATTATTAATCACTTGTTGAATTGAATCATTTACTATTCCTAGTTTTTGACAAATCGACTCTGTTAATGAATCTTTTTGTTGTTCTGCTTCTTCTATACAATTTGCTACATAATCTTTTGCTAGTTCTAAGAAATATTCCATTGCTGGATTTTCTGAATCAATTTCAAAATTTCCATTATCTGAATATGCTAATATTTGATCGGGAACTCTTAAATCGGCTGATAATATTGCAAAGCCATTATCATCGGGCGAATTAAATATATATATTGCAGTATCTGCTTCTGCTGTGTATGATTTTCTTAAACTTTTTGTATTTATTTTAGGATTACAAATAATAGTTGACATCAAATTTTGTGGTGAATTTGATTTTTCATTGCTCAACCCTAAAATTTGTAATGCTGTTTGTTGTGCATTTTCTTCACTAATTTTAGGAGAATTGTTTGCAATTTCTTCTATCAATCGAATTTCTTCGGGTGAAAACTCAATAATAGATGAAATTTCTTCATCGTCTTGGATATCCAAAAATAATTCTTCGCTTTCTTGCAGTGGTTCACTACATGCAGAAATCAATAATAATGCGAAAATACAAATTTTCTTTTTCATGTTATTTAAAATGAATTTTATAGATTAAATAATATTTTTTCACCCACAAATATATAATAAAAAATATTGAATTAGATAGCCACTTTCGGGTATTTTTTTGATAAAAAATGACACTTTCGGGGCGTTTTTATAATAATGCTTGATTTTGTGAAAAGACTATTGCTTCGGTTATTGAATGAACTTGCAACTTTTTATACAATCGCTTTTTGTATGATTTTATTGAATTTTCTGATTTTAATATTTTGTTCGATATTTGGCTATTTGTTAATCCTTGTGCTGAATATCTTATTATTAATTTTTCTATTAATGTTAATTTTATTTTTTGCTGTTTTTTCCAACAATGATTTTCAACTGAATATGTGTAAATAATATCTGAATCATTTTTTTTCAGTATAATATTGCCAGATGTGGAACGAGACGAAAGTGTTACTGTACATAAGGCTAGCCATATTTTTCCATTACGGATTTGTATTGGTGCGTATGTTTGATTTATTAAAAATTTAGCAGTTTTTGAAATAAATCTATAATTATATGATATGCTATATTTTATATAATCTTCTGATGAAATAGGTTTTATATATTCAAAAAAAGCCTTATTTATTTCTAAAAGCAACGTCAAATCCGTTTCTGAAATAAAGTCTAGACTTTTTTGTTCTATATTTTTTAATGATATTCCACTCCAATTTGTTATATTACTTGATAAATAAATTATTTTATTCTTGTTATAATCTATTATTTAAAATCCTAAATCTGCTATTTTGGATAAAGTGTCTAAAAAATAATATAATACACTTAATTCATTGTATTCTATATTGTTAATTTCTGAAACAATATTATTTTCGTTTTTAAATAAATCTATTATTTGCATTATTTAGAGATATTAGTTTTTTGTTTGATTAAATAATGGCAAATATAAAATTTAAAATATAATTTTTAATAAAAAAAAACAGTGAGTTTGTAGTTTTTCAAACTCACCGTTTTTTTATAGTATCAAAATCTTAAAAGTCAATACTTACTGTTGCAGGAGCAATATCTACAGTTTCGCCAGTTATTGGATCTGATCCAAATATAAATTTTACTGTAAATTGATATGTTCCTGAATTTGTTGGTTCATGGTCAAATTTTAAATAGAATTTACTACCCATCATTAACAAAGGATTAGTTGGTAAAGATGTTATTGAAAAAGGTTCTAATAAAAAATTGTCAGATGAATATAATTCAAAATCTCTTTTTCCATAAAATCGCAAATTATTATTTTCATCAACTTCATGAAGACAATTATATATATTATCAGTCCAACCATATTTAATAATGTCGTTCAACAATGTTCCTGCTGAATGATTTTCGTCAAAATCTTTGTCGCTAATTACATCTACTCCTATTAATGGTAATACTGAAGCTGTTTCTCCATAAAACTCACCTCCATCATAATGGTCGCTTATACATAATGTATCGCCAAAATAAGTTGCATATTCTTTATATGGACTATTTATATCATTTTTATCAATAAAATTTTTTATTCCGTAATTTTTATTCTTTAAATCTATGTATTTTTTTATACTTAATTCATCTAAAAAATAGTAACGAGATGAATATTCTTGTTTAAAATCTCTTGTATAATCAGGGCCAAACACTTTTTCAAAACCTTCAGTAGCAAACCAATCTCCTACAATTCGCTTATCTTCAGAAACATAAATATTTAGTTTTTTAGGAGTAAAATAACAATCTACAATATTATTAGTTGTTACATAATAGAGATCATCATTACTTGTTCCTTCATCTCTCATTTTTTCGCATGATATCAATAACAAAGCTAAAATAAATATTGATAATAAAAATATTACTTTAGAATTTAAATGTTGCATAATGTTTTGTTTTAATTTGTTTATCTTGGTTTTAATTTTCACCCACAAATATATAATAAAAAATATTGAATTAGATAGCCACTTTCGGGTATTTTTTTGATAAAAAATGACACTTTCGGGGCGTTTTTATAATAATGCTTGATTTTGTGAAAAGACTATTGCTTCGGTTATTGAATGAACTTGCAACTTTTTATACAATCGCTTTTTGTATGATTTTATTGAATTTTCTGATTTTAATATTTTGTTCGATATTTGGCTATTTGTTAATCCTTGTGCTGAATATCTTATTATTAATTTTTCTATTAATGTTAATTTTATTTTTTGCTGTTTTTTCCAACAATGATTTTCAACTGAATATGTGTAAATAATATCTGAATCATTTTTTTTCAGTATAATATTGCCAGATGTGGAACGAGACGAAAGTGTTACTGTACATAAGGCTAGCCATATTTTTCCATTACGGATTTGTATTGGTGCGTATGTTTGATTTATTAAAAATTTAGCAGTTTTTGAAATAAATCTATAATTATATGATATGCTATATTTTATATAATCTTCTGATGAAATAGGTTTTATATATTCAAAAAAAGCCTTATTTATTTCTAAAAGCAACGTCAAATCCGTTTCTGAAATAAAGTCTAGACTTTTTTGTTCTATATTTTTTAATGATATTCCACTCCAATTTGTTATATTACTTGATAAATAAATTATTTTATTCTTGTTATAATCTATTATTTAAAATCCTAAATCTGCTATTTTGGATAAAGTGTCTAAAAAATAATATAATACACTTAATTCATTGTATTCTATATTGTTAATTTCTGAAACAATATTATTTTCGTTTTTAAATAAATCTATAATTCGCATTATTTAGAGATATTAGTTTTTTGTTTGATTAAATAATGGCAAATATAAAAAACTAAAAATATAAAATACAATTTTTAATAAAAAAAACGGAGAGTTTGAAGTATTTTTCAAACTCTCCGTTTTTTATATCAAATCAACAAGTCGTATACTTACTACTTGCTACTAACTACAAAATCTACTGTTTTTGTTCTTTTAAAACAACATCGTGAGCACCACCTTCAATAATTCCTGTTGAAGAAACAAGAGTAATTTTTGCATTGTTTTTCAATGAATTAAGAGTTGTAACACCACAACTACACATTGTTGATTTTATTTTATCAATTGTAACAGTCAAGTTATCTTTTAGTTTTCCTGCGTATGGAACATAACTATCAACACCTTCTTCAAATTTTAATGTTGTAGCTCCTCCCATATCATAACGTTGCCAATTGCGAGCACGGTTACTACCTTCACCCCAATATTCTTTCATATAACTTCCGTTTACCATCACTTTTTTGGTTGGACTTTCGTCGAAACGTGCAAAATAACGTCCCATCATCAAAAAGTCTGCTCCCATTGCTAATGCCAAAACCATGTGATAATCTTGAACCAAACCTCCATCAGAACAGATTGGAATATAAATGCCTGTTTCTTGGAAATATTCATCTCTTGCTTTGGCAACATCAATTATTGCTGTTGCTTGTCCACGTCCAATACCTTTTTGTTCTCGAGTTATACATATTGAACCTCCTCCAATACCAACTTTTACAAAATCAGCTCCTGCGTCTGCTAAATATCTAAATCCTTCGGCATCTACAACGTTGCCTGCTCCAATTTTAACGCTATCTCCATAATTTTCACGTACCCATTTTATGGTTTCTTTTTGCCATTCTGAAAATCCATCTGACGAGTCCATACAAATTACATCAACGCCTGCTTCCACTAATTTTGGAATTCGTATTGCAAAATCTCTTGTATTTACTCCTGCGCCTACTAAAAGGCGTTTTTCTCTATCTAACAATTCTAATGGATTTGATTTATGACTATCATAATCTTTTCTAAATACAAAATATTTAAGATTTTGATTATCATCTATAATTGGTAGTGCATTTATTTTATTTTCCCAAATTATATCGTTGGCTTCTTCTAAAGTGACTGGATATTTTGCAACTATTAATTTTGAAAATGGAGTCATAAAGTCTTTAACTTTTTTATCTCTTGGATCACGATTTGGACGATAATCTCTACTTGTTACTAATCCTAATAGTTTTCCATTTGATGTTCCATCTTCGGTAATGCCTATTGTTGAATATCCGCAACGTTGTTTTAATTCTATAACATCTTGAAGTGTTGCTTCTGGTGTTAAATTTGCATCACTAACAACAAATCCTGCTTTATATTTTTTTACCCTTCTTACCATTTCGGCTTGATCTTCAATAGATTGAGAACCATAAATGAAAGATATACCTCCATTTTTTGCAAGCGCAATAGCCATATTACTATCTGATACAGATTGCATTATTGCTGATGCAAATGGCGCATTTAATGTTATTGCTGAGGTTTCTCCTTTTTTAAATTTTACCAATGGTGTTCTTAAATCCACATTGTCGGGAGTACAATCTTTTGTTGTTAATCCGGGTATCAACAAATATTCGTTGAATGTCCTTGAGATTTCGTTTATGATATGTGCCATGATAAGAATGTTTTATGTGTTATCGAACGTTTTATTAAAATTTTGCAATGTTAATAAAAATATATGAATACTTATTTTAATTTTTTATGAAATAATTTTTTTATAAAATATTTTTTTATAATTATATTATAATCAACAACTTATAAAATAAAATAAAAAAAAATGAAAAAAAAGTGATTTTTTTTTATGGAATTTCGATGTGTTTTTCATCTTATATACAAAAACAATTTATTTTATTAATTTTAATTATTTAAAAAAATGAAAAAATCATTATTATTTTCAATGCTATTAGGTTTAGTAGCTGTTTTTATGGTATCTTGTGGTGGTTCTTCTAACACAAATTCTAACAATTCTAGTTCTACAGAAAAAACAGAAAGTACTCAATCTACAACTAGTACTTTTAATATTGTAAATCTTTCTGGTTATGATTTCTATGGAATTATGATGTCGCCTTCTTCTCAAGAAAAATGGTCTGATGTTTTACCTAATGATGAATTTCCTAACGGTCAACAAGCTGTTATCACAATCTCTGGTAATAAAGATCAAGCTTGGGACATTCGTTTATTCCAAAATCCTGATGATTTAGAAAACGATTACATTGATTTTGACGAAATTGATTTAACTGGTAGAACTACTTTATCTATAGTTCTCAATGAAGATGGTGAACTATGGTGGACTTTAGAATAGTTTTTTTATTTTTATAGTTTTAATAATCTTGTTCTCTTTTGGGAACAAGATTTTTTTTTTATTTTTTTTCAATTTTTGAATTAAATTACAACTATAGAAGCGAAAAAAAATTATTTTTTATTAATTATTAAAAACTTACAAACAAATGAAAAAAACATTTAATTTAATTATTGCAGTTTTAACAGCAAGTTTATTTTTAGTTGCATGTGGCGGAAGTTCTAAAGAATTTTCTGCAAAAGAAAAAATGCTTATGGACAAAAATTGGGTTCCAAATCTTAATGCAAATCTAAAAAGCGACAATCAGGCTTTAGAAGAAAGTACTGGTATTAAATCTGATTTTCAATTAGGTGGAGATGTTGAAAAAATTGGAAATTTCTTAGCTGGTAAATATTTATTTGGTCTTGACTCAAAAACTCACACAGACCAAGTTTACTCTATTACAGCAGGTCAAGGTATTCTTTCTACCACAACTGGTGCAGGAAAATGGCAATTTTCTGAAGATGAAAAATATCTTTTGCTAACTCCTTGGGATTACGACAAAAATGAATATAAATCAGAACCTACTAAATACGAAATTATTGAATTAACAGAAAACAAATTAGTTTGGAAACAAGAAGGTGCTTCTACAACTTCAACTTTTGAATGTAATTAATGTTAACTTAACATTATAAATATCAAGCGGTGATTATAAATTATTTCACCGCTTTTTTTGTGTCTTATAATTGTATTACTCTTTAGTTTTCAACCATTTAATCAAATCTTTAAATCCATAATTTCCACTTGTCAAAATTCCTATTCTAAATATTTTTGCTGAAATCTTTACTACTATCACAATTGTAAGAAC
This sequence comes from Bacteroidales bacterium, assembly GCA_024413595.1. Classification (GTDB taxonomy): domain Bacteria; phylum Bacteroidota; class Bacteroidia; order Bacteroidales; family UBA3824; genus UBA3824. The sequence goes on along the minus strand of JAKSUC010000002.1, from coordinate 26,356 downwards.
AAGTAATATTAAACTTAATGCAATTTGACCAATTGGAACTTCACCACAAACTATTCTACATCCCATTGTACATGGTGCAAAAAATGGTATTTCTGACATTATTATAGAAAACATTGAATTTGGATTTGTACATATTGGAGAAAGTATCATAAATGGCATTACGGTAATCATTGTAAATGCTTGTGATATTTGATTAAAATTTTGATCGGTATCGGATAATGCTCCAAACATTGCATAAATGGTTGAAAATAAAATAAATCCTAAAATAAAGAGTACAAATATTATTAATACATACCATCCATTTAAATTGATTGGTATATCAATTGAAAATTTATTCGAAAAAACTGCAAATAAAAATCCTCCTAATACCCACACTAAAAATTGTAATATTCCCGCACTTCCAACTCCTACTATTTTTCCTATTAATAACTCTTTAGTATTTACTGATGTTAATAAAATATCTACAATTTTTGATGATTTATCTGTTACAACTGAACGTCCTATTGTTTGTCCATATAACATTACCAACATTAATGTTAAAAATGCAATTATAATAGAAATTATAAAATTTGAGGCTTCTTCCATTTTTGAATCTGTAGATTTTGCAGACTCATCTTCTTCACTAAATTTATAGGTTTGAAATACTACAGGATTTAATATTTTGGATATTTCTTCTCCTGTTAATCCACTTTCTTTGATATATTTTTCTCTAACTGTTGCTGTAACTGCATTTTCTATTGTATTGTTTATATATCTATCGGTTAAATTTGTTGAATAATAACCATATTGATCTAACGAATCTGCTACTATATAACCTTTTATTGAATCTCTGATTGTCAATTGTTTAAGTGAATCTTGATTATTGTATTCTACAATATTCCAACCTTGATTTTTCAAATTGGATATTACACTATTGGTTGTAGAATCTTGATAATTACTTAATAATCCAATATTTATAATATCATTACTCCTGTCGTTAGATTTTTCGGTAAAATAAATCACTACAAACATTAAACCTATATACAATATTGGTCCTAATAGTGTACCTATTATAAATATTTTGGATTTTACAATTTTTAAAAACTCGTATTTTATTACTTCTAATATTTTATTATTCATAATTAATTGTCTCCTAATGATTTAATTGTTTTTTCGTTTGCTAAACTTACAAAAATTGAATGTAATGAAGGTTGTGAAACTTTGTAACTATTTATTAAACAGTTATTTTCTTTAGCTTTTGTAATTATTTCAATCAACAAATCATTTATTTCAATATTTATATCAAAAGTGATATCATATTGATTACCACGTTCTTTAACGTCAATAATTCCTTGTATTTTTTGTAAATAATTTGGTTGGCCATTACATTCTATTGTTATAGAATTTGAACCAAATTGTTGACGAATTTCTTGAAGTGTTCCATCAAGTATTTTTTGTCCGTGATTTATCATAACTATATGATCACAAATCAATTCGGCAGTTTCCATTATGTGTGTCGAAAACAAAATAATGCGTCCGTCTTGTTTTAATTCTTTTATTATTGACAAAAGTTCATCACTACTAACTGGGTCTAATCCTGAAAATGGTTCATCTAAAAAAATTATTTTAGGATTATGAAGAATGGTAGAAATAAATTGAATTTTTTGAGACATTCCTTTCGACAAATTTTCCAACTTTTTGTATTTCCATTCAAACAAACCAAATTTTTTAAGCCATTTGTCAATTTCTTTATTTATATCTTGTTTTGACATGCCTTTTAACGATGCTAAATAAGTTAGCATATTAACAACGGTTTCTTTTTTATACAAACCACGCTCTTCTGGCAAATATCCAATTTTATCTTTGTCTTGGATTGTTAAATTTTGACCATCTAAAATTATTTCTCCACTATTTGGATTTATGATATTCATTATCATTCTAATAGTGGTAGATTTTCCAGCTCCATTTGGACCTATTAATCCAACAATTTTTCCTTCTTCAACCTTAAATGACAGATCTTTAACTGCACAAAAATCACCATATTTTTTGGTTACATTTTTTAATTCTAACATATTTTATATTTTTGTGATGCGTTTATTATTGATAATTATTTTAAAAAATATATTATGAAATACCAATATCGAACCCAAAAAACTTGTTGCCAATTAATTGAAATTGAAATTGATAACGATATTATTAAATCCGTACAATTTTATGGCGGTTGTATGGGAAATCATCAAGGAATTTCAAAATTAGTTGAAAACATGAAGATTAACGACGTTATTTCAAAACTTTCAGGCATCGATTGTGGTGGCAGAGGTACGTCTTGCCCCGATCAATTAAGCAAAGCTTTGACTGAAATCCAAAAACAACAAAACTTAATTTCTTGTAATTAAATAAATTAGCTAAAATCATTTGTATAAAATTTAGTTAGTTTATATAAGTTCAAAGTTAATTAATTATTCTTAAAATTCGTAATCAAATATTTCTAAAAAAATAAAATAATGAACAAATTTTTATCATTTTCTTTTTTACTAATTATCAGTTTGTTTGTTGCAAATAAAAGTTATGCACAAGACACAACAGCAAAGGCGATTGCTGATACTTTAGCAAAAATAGACACAACTTCTATTTCTATAGAAAATTCAACTAAAATTATAAACGAACCAACTTCCGTTGATACAATAACATTAATAGCTGTAGGCGATATTATGTTGGGAAGTGTTGTTCCAAATATGTCGTATTGTCCTCCAAATAATGATGCAAGTCATTTATTAGAAGAAGTTAGTCCTTATTTTAAAAATGCAGACGTTGTTTTTTGTAATGTTGAAGGTACTTTTTCTGATACTAAATTAGGTGCTAAAAATTGCAACGATCCAAAAACTTGTTTCACTTTTGGAATGCCAAGAAAATATGCTAAATGTTTTAAAGATGCTGGTTTTAATGTTGTTAGTGTTGCCAACAATCATAGTGGTGATTTTGGCGAATATGGCAAAAAAAATGCAAAACATTTGTTAGATAGTTTAGAAATCAATTGGGCTGGTTTTACTGAAAAACCAACTGCCGAATTTGAAGTTAATGGAATAAAATATGGTTTTTGTGCTTTTGCACCCAATCAAGGAACTGTTCAAATCACCGATCACGCTCACGCTTGTGAACTAGTAAAAAAATTAAAAGAAACTTGTGATATTGTTATTGTTTCGTTTCATGGAGGAGCAGAAGGTCGTGACCATCAACACGTTACTCGTCAATATGAAACATTTTTAGGTCAAAATCGTGGTAATGTTTATAAATTTGCTCATACTGTTATCGACGCAGGTGCTGACATTGTTCTTGGGCATGGTCCACACGTAACTCGTGCTGTTGAAATTTACAAAAACAAATTTATTGCTTATAGTATGGGAAATTTTGCTACTTACAGCAATATTAATATTACAGGTGTTAACGGACTTGCGCCTATTTTCAGAGTTAAAATGGATAGTAAAACTGGAAATTTTATTTCTGCTCAAATTATTCCTACATATCAGATAAAACCACCTAACAAAGGACCTCATATCGACTCTCAAAAAAGGGTTATCAAGGTTATACAAGATCTTACAAAAACTGATATTTACGATAATATTCCTAATATTTCTGACGAAGGTATTATTACGCAATAAAAAAATAGCAGTTAGTAGTATATTATTTAAATTATAATTTTTAAATATTACTACTAACTACTTTTTCAAATTCTTCAAATCCTTCAATTTCTCTTACCTCTCCTAGCCTATTTTTAATTATAAAACAATTATTAGACATAACTATAATTAAAATATCATAATCATTTTTTTTAGCTAAAATTTTATAACCATTTCGCTTTAATAAATTGGTTATTAATATTTTAACAATGTCATCATTACATTCTAAAAATGCTGTTTTTTTAAATTGAAATTTATTTTCAATTGTATTAGTTAAAATATTGTATTTTAGTAAATTATTATTAAATATTAAATCAATTTTTCCTGACAAAATCATATCTTCTGTTTGTCCACAAAATAAGCCGTCATTGTTTATAATCCACAAATAATCAGCAATTTTCAAAGCATATTCAATATCGTGAGTAGACAATAATATTGTTTTATTATGATTTTGAGCTAAATCTCGTAACAAATTTAAAATTTCTACTTTTGCAGAAATATCCAAAAATGCAGTTGGCTCATCAAGTATTATAATTTCGGTTTCCTGAACTAATGCTTTGGCTATTAATGCTTTTTGTTTTTCACCATCACTCAAATTTGCAACAAAACTATTCGATTTATGTGATAATTTAACTGAATTTATTGCATTGGTTACTAATAATTTATCATTTAATGACAATTTACCCAAAAATCCTGTATATGGCTGGCGTCCTAAAGAAACTAATTCTTCTACTGTTAATCCTCCTGCTGATATTTTATCGGTTAATACAACTGATATTGTCTTAGATAATTCTTCTTGTGAAAATTCTTCAATATTTTTATTATAAATTTTTATATCTCCAGAAATTTTAGGTAAAAGTTGTGAAATTGTTTTGATTAAGGTTGATTTTCCAACTCCATTTGAACCTAATAATACTGTTAATTTGTTTTTTATTAAATTAAAATTCAATAAATTATAACTAATTGGCTTTTTTTCATAACCAATTAAGATATTTTTACCACAAATTATAAATTCATTCATAATTAATTAAAATATTGAATTTTTCGTTGGTTAATTATTACATAAATTATTATTGGCGCACCAATAATTGGAGTTATAGCATTTATTGGTAAAATACCACCATCGCTTGGAACTATACTTAATAAATTACAAATCAAGGCTATAATTGCACCACAAATCATAGTTGCAGGAAGAATTATATTGTGATTTTGCGTTTTAAAAATCAATCTTGAAATATGCGGAACAGCTAGTCCTATAAACGAAATTGGTCCGCAATATGCTGTTACAATGGCTGATAATATTCCTGTAGATAATAATAAAATGTTTCGAATTCTTTTGATATTTATTCCCAAATTTTGAGCATAATTTTCTCCTAAAAGCATAGCATTTAATGGTTTTATCAAAAAAATAGACAATAATAAGCCAATAACGTTAACTATAACAAATAATGGAAGTTGCGACAACGAAACTCCTCCAAAATTTCCCATTCCCCAAATTGTATATGAATGAACACCTTCAGATGTGGCATAAAAATTTAACAACGAAATTACAGAAGATGCTACATATCCAACCATCATTCCTGCAATTAACAACATTATATTATTTTTTATTAAATTACTGAGTATTAATATAATAAACATAACAACAAATGCTCCTAAAATTGCACCTATTATTGAAAAAGACCATCCCGAAAATGTTCCCATCGACAAAACACCACCAGAAATTAATGTTACAATGGCAACTCCTAAACTTGCTCCTGTTGTTATTCCTAAAATTGATGGTCCTGCTAACGGATTATGAAATGATGTCTGCAATAATAATCCTGAAATTGACAACGATGCACCACAAAATAAGGCTGTTATACATTGTGGAACACGTGATTGCATTATTATTATTTGCCAAGTTTGATTTTCATTACTTTTGTATATCAATATTTTAAATATTTCTGATATTGGTATTTTTACACTTCCTATCAAAATATTTAATAATATTAATATAATCAATAAGATAGACAATAATATAAATAATTTTTTTTGCATTTTAGTTTTCTAATGCTTTAAAATATTTTAAATTATAATCTTGAAACAATTCTGGATTTTTTATTTTAACCAAATCTTTCAACAAAAGTTCAGGATGAAATTCTATTTCATCAAAAAAATCACATTTGTTTGTATTACAACAATATATATTATGTTTTTGAAATGCTTTAAAATTTTTATAAAAATCATTTTGAACATTTAAATCATTATAGTTTAAATCATTAGTATTATAATATTTAAACAACCAAAAATCAGCATTTTCGCCTTTTTCAAATACTTGCTCTATTGACAATGGAATTGCGCCTGTTTTTGCAACATTCTTAAAAATATAATCGAACCCTGCATCTATATAAAATTGTCCCATAGTACTTTGTCCTCCAGAAACATACCAAGCAGAACCTGTTTTTAATTCTGATATTAAAGTTGGATGATAATTTGATTTTTGTGCTAACATTTTTATTTCTAAATATTTACGTTCTGTTTCTTGAAATAAACTATCAGCAATATTTTCTTTTCCATACAAAATACCAAAAAATTTAATCCATTCCGCTTGTGCTAATGGTGAAACTTCCATATAATCTGCACATTCTATAATAGGAATATTTAATTTTTCAACAAGTCCATAACCACTATTTTCAAATGGACAAAGTAAAATTGCATCTGGTTTTAATGTTATAAATTTTTCAATATTAGGATTTGTTGCAGAACCTGCATTTTTTATTTTGCCACTTTGTAATAAATTTTTAACATTTTTATTTTTAACATATTCAGTATCACAAATACTGCCAATTTGACTTTCAGCTCCTAAATCATAAACGAGTGATGAATGTACAGAAGTGTAAATCAATGACTTTTCTAGTGGAATTTTTACAATTGTTCCATCTGAAAAATTATATTGATTTTCAATATTTTTATTAACAAAATAATACTTTCGTAAAAGTTTGGTTGTATCCCAAGGATTACGAATGTTTACTTCATAACAATCATCTAACTTATTAATTTTCAAATATGTGGCATATTTAAATTCAATTTGTTCGCCTTTTTTAATATTTTCTTCTTTAGGTGAAAAACATGAACTTATAATAAAAAAAATGCAGATTGCAACAATCTTTTTCATATCTTAATTTTTTGATAATTAATAAATAAACACAGCATGACTTGGGTTTATTCCTCCGCTTGTAAATTTAGTAATTAATTTTCCATTTTTATTAAATCTATAAACTATTCCGTTTGTTACAAAATCACTTGTTGAAATATAAAAATCTCCATTTTTAGGATTTATTTCAAACATATAAATTGAATTTGATGCAATTTCTTCACAATCAGAAATATCAATAAATGATTGCTCTATTTTTTGATTATTTTGAACATTATATGAATAAAAATTATTTTCTACTTTATTTGTTGCCCAATCTGTAATAGACTGAACTACATACAAAATTCCATCGTTTTCTGCAATTTTAACCCCATTGCCTATTGTTTCAACTGTATTATTATAAATATCAACCATTTGCAAAGGATAATCATAAAATTTTCCATAAGACAAAACAAATAATTTTCCATTAGAATATTTTACAGAAAATGGATTATTTTCAACATTTATAGTTTTTATTGTACTAAAATCTTTTATTGAAACAACAGAAATTGTACTATCAGCTCCCCACCCTGAATTTACAACATAAAGATTATTAGCATCTTGTGTTATTTCTTCTGGATTTTTGCCTACTGTTATATAATCTTCTATTATTAAGGTTTTTGCATCAATTTTTGCTATTTTTCCACTATACAAAGTTACGTAAATTTTATTATCTTTTGCTGTTAAATAACGAGGTTGTCCATCTTGTTCAGAAAACTGAACACGACCTTGTTCTACTAAAGCTGAATTATATTTTACTAACAAACTTGATCCAAAAACCGATACAAAAATATTGTTTTCGTACACAATTATATCCTGACCTGTATCTCCTAATTTAATATCATTTTGAGTAAAATTAAAATTTGAAATAAATGATTTATTTTCTGAATTTAAATCATTATTTGGGGCATAAAAATCTATACAAGAATTATTTCCATCATAACTTCCTTCATTTAAGATAAAAATTCGTTCATCAGGTAGAGATACTTTTGAACCTTCATCATTAAAATTTTCTTCATCTTCTTTACATGAATTAAAAACACATGTTGTTGCTAATAAAGCAATTGCAAATAATAAAAAATTTTTCTTCATTTTATATTTTTTTTAAAAATTAATATTAATTGAAATTCTAAATTGTCGTCCAGGCATTGGATAATATTGAATTATTTCATATTGTTTATTTGTAAAATTGAGAATATCAAATTTTATAATAAAATATAACTTTTGAAATTCTATCTTTTTAGAAATTGAAACTGATTGATCAATATATTTATCCACCTCATTTTCAGGCATATTCTCTTTTGAAATATATCTAATACCAGAAGCAATTGCCGAATAACCAAGATTTACATATTTTGTTTTTAAAATTGCAGAAATATTTCCACTATGTTTAGGCGTATAAGCTATTTGATGTTTATAATAAACTGTAGTTTTGTCTGTTATGTCTTTTGCTTCTTGATAATTATATCCAACATTAAATTCTAAATCTAAATTATTGAAAAATTGATAATTAGAAGCAAAATTAATTTCTAATCCATCAATTTTTACTTTACCACAATTGTGCATTTTCCAAACGTATGTGGTTGGAATTGCTACAATTTTGTCAATCACATTGTTATGATAATAATCTGTTGATAATTCTAATAAAAATTTATTACTAATTTTTGTTTGATACGATAATCCAAAATTAAATTCTTTTGCGCGTTCTGGTTTTAAATATGTGCTACCTATTGTGGTGTAATACAATTCATTAAATGTTGGTACTCGAAAAGTTTCTTTTATTAAAGTTCTGATAATAAAATCTTTATTATCAAAAGGTTTAAATTTTAAACTAAAAGAAGGAGATAATCTTTTAATTAAATCTGGTTTTGTTCCAAATTCTACATTTTCAGTTATATATGTTCCTACAATTGTGAAAGTTGCACTAAATTTATTTGAAATATATTTTGAATTAAATGCAGATAATAATGAAATTCTATCAGGTTGTGGATTATTTAACATATTACTATTCAATGTATTATAAAATCCATCAAGAGCCAAAGAAAATAAAAAATTATTATTTAAAGAAGCTAAGATTGATGACGAAATATAAAATTCGTTTTGTTTGTTTAAATCTTGTTTTAAACCATTTTCATATTTTACATTGTGATCTTCATATTTATTCCAAGAATAATTGTATTTGCCTATTATTCTGTAACTTAAACTATTATTTATTTTATGTTTAAAGTTGCTTTGAACAAAAAAATTCTTGTCCCATAATTGTTCACGAGCAATTGGATTGTAAAGTATTACAGCTCCAGGTAAATGTCGGTCTGAATAATAACCATAAATTTTTACATTCAATTCATTTTTATTTGTATCTAACAAAAATAAATCAAATTGCCCTCTAATTGATTGAATATCTGAATTATTACGTTTCTCTGTTGAAATGTTGCGTCCATTTTTTAATAAGAATGGATAATTTCCATCAGCACGTAAATATTCACATTCAGATTTAATAATCAAATTGTTAGATAACTTTTGAGATGTATTTATTTCAGAATTAAAATATCCAAAACTACCAGTTTTTAAAATAATTTCAGATTTATTATTTTTATCATAAAATACAGGTTTTGAACTATTTATATTCAAAACAGATCCAGAAGCGAAATTTTTAGCACTTTGCAATAAAGCATCGTTATGACCAATCGACAATTGTATATTTTCAACATTATTAATACTAAAACGACCAATGTCAATTGGACCAGATTGACAATCACTTACAGCAATTCCATCTAAAATTACAGCAGTATGATTTGCACCTAAACTTCTAACAGACAAAGTTTTAAGACCACCAATTCCACCATAATCTTTTACATTTACACCATTTAAAAGTTTAACAGCTTCAGCTATATTTTCTACACTTATTAATTTAAGTTGTTCATTAGTAATAATTTGAGTTGAATTTGTAGAAAACTTATTACGCTTAGATTTAACCAAAACTTCGTCTAAATTTCGCTCAATTGTAGTATCACTTTGAGCAAACGAAAATAAAGGCAAAACAATCCCTACTGCAAAAATGCAGAATTTTAGCAAATTATTCATTTTAAATTATTTACAAAGTATCTACAATCACTTTCCTCGAAGTTATGTAGCCAAAAATGTTTTGCAGGTCTCCTGACTTACTCTAATCAATTCGCCTTCCCACAAAAAAAATTGCAGTGGCATGAGTAATGAATTGATATATAATGAGTTTACAGTAGCGGGACTGTCTCGGATTTTCACCGAATTCCCTTTTAATGCCAAACGAAGAACTCCGTTAAGCAACAAAACGTGGCAAAATTAATTATAAGAAACTAATTCAACAACATTTGATTTAAATTTTTTTGTATTAAAAAATTATTTTTTGCAATATTGCGTAAAAATAAAACAAAAATCACAACATGAAATATATTGGAGCACATGTAAGTGCGTCAGGTGGCGTTCAAAACGCTCCTGTTAATGCTTATGCTATTGGAGCTACAGCATTTGCACTTTTCTTAAAAAATCAACGCCAATGGTTTGCTAATGATTTAAATGATAGCGAAATAGAAGAATTTAAATCTAATTGCAAAAAATTAGGATATACACCAGATCAAATTCTTCCGCATGATAGTTATTTAATTAACTTGGGAAGTCCTGAAAATGAAGGACTTGACAAATCAAGAAAATCCTTTATTCACGAAATGAAACGCTGTGAACAATTAGGATTAAATCGTCTTAATTTTCATCCAGGCAGTCACTTAAAAAAAATTGATCCTAATTTATGTTTAGAACGAATTGCAGAGTCAATAAATTTGGCTTTGGAAGAAACTGAAAATGTGTGCGCAGTTATCGAAAACACTGCTGGTCAAGGTTCTAACATGGGATATTCATTTGGTCATTTACAAAAAATTATAAGTCTTGTTGACGATAAAAATCGTGTTGGCGTTTGTATTGATACTTGCCACGCTTTTGCATCAGGTTATAATTTGGCAGACAAATATGAATACGAAAGAATTTGGGAAGAATTTGATCAACTTGTTGGTTTTAAATATCTAAAAGGCATGCACTTAAACGATGCTATGAAACCATTAGGTTCTAAAGTTGACCGACATGCTTCTATTGGTTGCGGTACAATTGGCAAAGAAACTTTCCAAAGAATTATGGAAGACAAAAGATTTGACAATATTCCTTTAATTTTAGAAACTCCAGACGAACTTATTTGGGCTGATGAAATTTCTATGTTAAAAGGGTTTGCTGAGTAATAATTTTAAAGATATGAAAAATTTAAAAAAAGTAATATTACTAGGATTAGTATTAAGTATTTCTAACTCGATATTTTCTCAAAAAAAATTTACATTAGAAAATACAGTTTGGGGAGGAAATGATATAAATAGAGAAGATTTTTCATCTTTTTGTGGCTATTTTGAACATAAAACAGGTAATTTTATTTCGGATGAATACACAAAAAGCAAAAAAGATGAAATAAATTCTATATTACAAAAAGAAAATAAACCAACATATACTTTTGTATCAAGTTGGTATGATATAAATTCTGTTTTTGTATATTCAAATCAAAATGCAACTTTATATTGCGTAGATTTAAATACAAAAACTGTAACAGACTCTATTAAAGATATTTATGCAGATTTTGAATTTTCTCCCGATAATAAACATGTGGCATATTCATCCGAAGGAAATCTCTATGTTTCAAACTATAAGGGTACCCATAAAATAAATATTAGGAAAGAAAATGGTATAGTTTATGGTACATCTGTTCATAGAAACGAATTTGGAATTGACAAAGGTATTTTTTGGTCACCATCAGGTAAAAAAATGGCTTTTTATAAAATGGATGAAAAAATGGTTGCAGAATATCCTAAAGTGGATATAACACAACGAATTGCCAAAGAAAAGCCATTTCGTTATCCTATGGCTGGTGAAAAAAGTCATGAAGTAAGTATTGGTGTTTATGAAACAAACACTCAAAAAGTTAAATATTTGATTACAGAGTCACCTGTTAATAGATATTTTACCAATATATGTTGGACTCCAGACGAAGAAAATATTCTAGTTGCAGAAATCAATCGAGAACAAAATCATCTTTGGTTTAATGTTTATAAATCTTGGTTAAATTCTTATAATCAAGATACTATAGTTACCAAAAAAACTCTATTTGAAGAAACTAATAATGAATGGGTTGAGCCATGTATTCCTCCAATGTTTGTAGACAATGATAATTTTGTTTGGATAAGCGAACGCGATGGTTTTAGACACATATATTTATACAATATTAAAAATGGAAAATGTAAACAATTAACAAAAGGAAATTATTGTGTTACAGAACTTTATGGCACAAATAATGGTGAAATATTTTTTCAATCAAATAAAAAAGGTTATCTTTATAAAGATATTTATAAAGTTAACACATCAGGGAAAATTACTTGTTTAACAAGTGAATTAGGCGTTCATAATGCACAATTTAATAAACAATGTACACAATTTATTGATAATTTTTCATCTCCTGATATGGCATTGAAATGTACTTTAAAAACATCAAATGGAAAAGAAATTAAAGTTTTAAAAGAAATTAAAAATCCTTTTTCTGATTTTGAAATGCCAGAAATTCGCTTAGTAAACTTAAAAAGTGCAGATGGGAAATTTGATTTATCAGGAAGATTAATTTTACCAATTGGATTTGACTCAACAAAAGTATATCCTGTAATAGATTATTTATACGGAGGTCCACATAATCAACTAGTTGACGGAAGTTGGCTTTACGGTGCAAGTTTATGGAAATTATATTTTGCACAAAAAGGCTATATTGTTTTTAGTATGGATAATAGAGGAACAGAAAATAGAGGTGCTGAATTTGAACATATTATTCATCGAAATTTAGGAAAATATGAAACTGAAGACCAAAAAGTTGGGTTAGATTATTTAAAATCATTAAGTTTTGTAGATAAATCAAGAATTGGAATTCATGGTTGGAGTTACGGAGGATTTATGACAATCAATATGTTAACAACTTATCCAGGCGAATTTAAAGCAGGAATTGCAGGTGGTCCAGTTTGTGATTGGAAATATTATGAAGTAATGTACGGCGAACGTTATATGGATACACCACAAAGTAATCCTAAAGGTTATGAAAATTCGGCTGTTATAAACAAAATTGGAAATCTAAAAGATCGACTTTTGGTAATTCATGGTGATATTGACAATGTTGTTGTTTGGCAAAATAGTTTAATGCTTTTACGAAAAGCCATAGATGCTGATGTTCAGATAGATTATGCAGTTTATCCTCAACACGAACATAATGTTTTAGGACATGACAGAGTTCATCTTTTCAAAAAAATTGAACAATATTTTGATGATTTTTTGTTGAAATAATTAAAAGTACACTTTCTGATTTAATAATAACGGATGCTGAAAACATACCATCATCCGTTTTTTATTGTCTATCATCAAAATAATTATTAAATTTGCAAAACAAAATTTGAAACTCAAAAAAACATGGCAAGAGTAGTAAATCCGATATACGACACTGTATTTAAATACATTATGCAAGACCCACGAGTAGCAAAAGTCTTGATTGGTAATATTTTAAATACTAAAATTGTTGATATTTCTATGAACAATAATGAGTATTCTGCAATTTTACCAGATGGGAAACATGTATTTAAATTAGATTTTACAGCAACTATTCTTGATAATAATAATCAAAACCAATTAATTCATATCGAAGTTCAAAAAGCTCTGGAAAGTGGTGAAATAATGCGTTTTAGAGAATATCTTGGCATTCTTTATATGGATAAAACAAAATGTGACAAAGAAATAATTCAAACGTATAAAGGCAGAACTAAAGAAATTGAACATCCATATCCTATACATTCCATTTATATTTTAGGACATGAACTTGGTGATGGTTTGAAATATTCAGTAATGAAAGGTGAAAACGTTTTTTTTGATCAACAAGGAAACGTTATAAATGTGCCAGAAAACAATGATTATATTAAAGGGTTAACACACAAAATCACATTTGTGATAGCTCCACTAACTAAGAATAACGTTAAAACGCATTTAGACAGATTATTAACTATTTTTTGTGAATGTAATCCAAATAATCCTCAACACGAAATAGAAATCGACGAATATTTTGACGACTCCGAAGATTATAAAATTTTGATACAAGCTCTTCAAAAAGCATCTGGAGACAAACAATTACAAGGTAATCTTAACTTAGAACAACATGCTTGGAAAAATTTCATTAATCTTGAAAATGAAAATAAAGATCTAAAAGAAATTGTTAACGAACAACAAAATAAATTAGTTGAACAACAAAGTAAACTAGCTGAAAAAGAAAATAAATTAGTTGAACAACAAAATAAATTAGAAGAACAACAAAATAAATTGATTGAAAAAGATAAAAAAATGGCAAAAAAACTATTTTCATTAGGAAATAGTATCGAAGAAATTGCTGATTTTTTATCAATTGATATTCAAATAATAAAACATTATTTAGAATAATATTCGACAAAATAATTGTTAATAAAATAAAAATCATTTCCCTTAAATTCAAATATAATTATATTTTACCAGAACTTAGTAAGTCTAAAACTCTTAGACTTGCAGTAAATATTCTTACAACAAAATCTATAAGCAACAAAAAATCTTGACTTTTTAATTAATAATCCATAAATTTGGAAAATGAAATAATAACAATACAAAAATGGAAAATAATTCAAATTATAAATGGAAATTTTCTAAAATTGGAGGAGCAACTCGTGTAAATATCGAAACGGGAGAAGACATTGTACATTTACCAGAACTAGATCAAAAAATGTGGAATGTATTAAGTTGTCCTTCAAAAGGTTTAGAATTTGACGAAAAAACTCTTGAAATTTTAGATTGTGATCATGATGGCAAAATTAGAGTAAAAGATATTGTTGAAACTTCAAAATGGTTAACTTCAGTTATCAAAAATCCTGATTTACTTATAAATCACGACTCTGAAATACGTTTAGATTGTATAAATCAAGATAATGAAGAAGGTAAACGTTTGTATAATTCTGCTAAACAAATACTTGATAATCTTCAATTAGAAAAAGAGTCTATATCAATATCAGACACATCTGACAGCATTGCAATTTTTGCAAAAACTAAATTTAATGGAGATGGAATTATTACAGAAAATTCAACTGATGATGATAATCATAAAAAACTGATTACCTACATTATAGATTGCTTAGGTTCTATTCAAGATCGAAGTGGACAACCAGGTATAGACAAAGATAAAATTGAACAATTCTATACTGAATGTACTAATTATTATACATGGTTTACAAAATCAGAAACCGATAATTTATCAATTTATCCTTACGGTGACAAAACAGAAGATGCTCTTTTAGCTTATAATGCTATAAAAGAAAAAGTTAACGACTATTTTGTTCGTTGTAAAATGGTGGCTTTTAATAAAGACACTTACAATGCAATGGAAATTCAACTTGATAAATTAACTCAAATTACTGATGAAAATTTATCTCAAAATATTGAAAAAGTTGCAAATTATCCTTTAGCTAGAGTTTCTGAAAAAATAATACTTCCTATAAATCAAGGAATTAACCCTGCTTGGGAAAATGCTTTCAACAATATAAAATCATTAATTTTTGATATAGATTTTGCTGGTAAACAAGAAATTTCTGAAAAAGAATGGAATTCAATTTCTGCTAAATTTACTCCTTTTATAGAATGGAAAAATTCTAAAGTTGGTGAAATTGTAGAAAAAATTGGAGTAGATAATATTAAAGAAATTGTAATTAATAATCAAAAAGATAAATTACTTGAATTAGTAGAAAAAGATTTAAGTTTAAAAGCAGAGTCTGACGATATTTTATCTGTTGACAAACTTTTACATTTGTATAGAGATTTTCATACATTCTTGCGAAACTTTGTAACATTCACCGATTTTTATGATAGAAAATGTCAAGCAATATTCCAAGCAGGAACTCTTTATATAGATCAACGAAGCTGCGATTTATGTATTAAAGTATCAGATATGGCAGCACACAATGCAACTGCAGCATCAAGCGGTATGTTTTTAATTTATTGTGATTGCGAGTCAAAAGTTAAAAATCAAAAAATACAAATTGTTGCAGCTTTAACTGATGGCGAAATTGATAATATTATGGTGGGAAAACATGCCATATTTTACGACCGTCAAGGCTGTGATTGGGATGCAACCATTACTAAAATTATTGACAATCCAATTAGTATTCGTCAAGCTTTTTGGTCTCCTTATCATAAATTTAGCAATTTTGTTAAAGAACAAATTACAAAATTTGCATCAAGTAAAGATAGCAAAATTACAGAAGAGGCTTTTGGAAAAATTTCAAACGCAGGTGACAAACTAACCGAAAAACCTGCAGATGGAACAACTCCAATTGATGCAACACAACCAAAACAACAAGCATTTGACATTGCTAAATATTGCGGAATTTTTGCCGCAATTGGTATGGCTTTAGGAATGATTGGTTCGGCAATTGCTTCTTTAATTAGTGGCTTTTTGGAATTATCACCATTAAAAATGTGTTTTGCAATTATTGGTATAATTCTCCTTATATCAGGTCCTTCAATGCTGATGGCATGGATGAATTTAAGAAAACGTAATTTATCTCCATTATTAAATGCTAATGGTTGGGCAATAAATGCTCACACTTTTGTAAATATTTTATTTGGAGCAACATTTACAAAAATTGCAAAATTTCCAACTGTTGGACTTACTGATCCTTTTGCTAAGAAAAAATCTAAATTAAGATTTTTATGGTGGGGATTATTTATTCTTGCTGTTGTTTTCTTGATTTTATATTTCAATGGATTATTATCAAGATTAGGTTTACCATACGAAGGTTCACCAATTCAAGAATTTTTTAAATATATTTCTACACCAGAAGCACCAGTAAATGCTGCTGACTCTACAAATGTAGCTAATTAATTTATTGATTTTTAGAATAAAAAAAGGCAGAAAATAAATTCTGCCTTTTTTGTTTT
Organism: Bacteroidales bacterium; assembly: GCA_024413595.1. Lineage (GTDB taxonomy): Bacteria > Bacteroidota > Bacteroidia > Bacteroidales > UBA3824 > UBA3824. The sequence goes on along the minus strand of JAKSUC010000002.1, from coordinate 9,478 downwards.
TTTAATATTTTGTAGCCAAAATTATTAATAAATTTGGAAAATAATTTTTAATACTTAATAATAAAAATGAAAAAACAATTAATAACAGCATTAATTATGGCTATTTCAATAAATTCCACAATTGCGCAATTACCTAAAGATTATGAAGTTGCCACTTGGTTAGATTTCAAAAAATCAGCTGTAACTTATTCTTTTGATGATGGAACACCAAATCAACTACCTATTGCAGTTCCTTTGCTAAACAAATATGGTTTTAAAGCATCTTTTAATCTTGTAATAGATTGGGTGAAAGATTGGAACGATTGGAAACAAATAACAAACAACGGTCATGAAATTGCATCTCACACAATAACTCATGCAAATTTTGGACAAATATCAGAAGAACAACAACGTAAAGAACTTGAAACTGCCAAACAAATTATAGAAGAAAAAATCGGAAAACCTTGTATAACATTTGTTTATCCTTATTGTGCTCGTGGAAATGATAATATTGTTGCTGAATATTATATTTCAGCTAGAACTTGCGATCGCCATGTAGCAAAAGCAACACCTGAAAATATGTTTGATATAACATCCGTTTGCGTTGGCGCAGAAACTGATGTTCAAAAAGCTGATGATTTTAACAAATGGGTGAAAAATGGAGTTATAGAAAATGGTTGGTTAACATTTTTAATTCATGCAATAGACAATGATGGTGGTTATTCTTCGATAAGCTCTACAGAATTTGACAATCACCTAAAATTTGTTAGCGAAAATCAAAATGATTATTGGGTTGCAACATTTGCTGAAGTTTCTAAATATATATTGGAACGTAATTCTCTATCAATCAAAGAAAAAAAAGTTTCAAATGGATACGAAATTGAAGTAATGGTTTCTGCACAAAGCAAAATCACAAAATTTGATCAACCTTTAACCATAAAACGTTCATTACCAAAAAAATGGACTTCTGCTAAAGTAACAAACTCTAAAGGGGAAATAAACTCAAGAATTGAAAACAATAAATTGATTTTCAATATAATTCCAGGAGAAAAATATACAATTACAGAATAAATTATAATCTTATAAAAGATAGTCGTCTAATTATTTTTAGACGACTTTTTTATTTAAATTTAAAATTTATTTGTAATTTTATTACAAAATTAAAATTTGAAATATGGGATTTTTTAATGAATTATTAGAAAAAATTATAAAAGAAGATTATTCTAAAGTATATGATTATGAAATAATTGACGAATTTCCAGATTATTGTAGATTATTATCATATCATGGCGATAGAAAAAAAGTAATTATTCCATTTGAAATAGAAACATTAATTGTTAAAGAAATTGGAAGTAAATGCTTTGCTAATAATGATAATATAGAAGAAATTGTATTTGAAGAAGTCAATAGTGTTGAAACAATAAACTACGAAGCTTTTAAAAATTGCAAAAATCTAAAAAAAATTACTTTTCCATACGCTATAAATTCAATAGATAGCTCTGTATGTGAAGATTGTATTTCGTTAGAAGAAGTTAAATTAAACTATAGACTAACAGAAATACAAAATAACGCTTTTAAAAATTGTAATCTAAAATCAATAATAATTCCCGATAATGTCACCAAAATCGGTTCAGAAGCATTTTCTTGTAAAAAATTAACTAATATAATTATTTCAGAAAATAGCGAATTGGAAGAGATTGAAAATAACGCTTTTGAAAATTCCAAGATAAAAGAATTTTATATTCCAAAAAAACTAAAAGAATTAAGTGGGGGCGCATTTTGTAGTTGTGAAAATTTAGAAAAAATAATTGTTAGCTCTGAAAATGAATGGTTTACAGAAAAAGATGGAATGCTTTTAACCAAAGACAACAAAACATTAGGTCGTTTTAACCAAAATAATGAAAAATATATAAATCAAGATAAATTTATATTACCGTCATACATTGAAACAATTGGTATATACGCATTTGATAGCGCAAAATTTAATTCAATTTCGTTTGAAGAAAATAATATTTTAAAAGGAATTGATTATTATGCCTTTCAAAAAACAAAATTAACTTCATTTGAAATTCCAGCAAGTTTAGAAACTTTAAAAGGAAGAATTTTCAGTGAAACTAATTTAAATGAAATAACTATTAATCCTAAAAACAAAAATTTTGTATCAATAGATGGAATAATATACAGTGCAGATAAAAAGAAATTAATATGTTATCTTCCAACAAGAACAGAAAAAGAATATAAAGTTGAAGATTTTGTAGAAATAATTGGATGTGGCGCATTTAGCGATTGTGAAAATTTGGAAAAATTAATTATTCCGGACTCTGTAACAACAATTGAAGATGAAGTAGCAAACTCATCTAACAAATTAAAAGAAATAATTGTAGGAGAAAATGTTAAAACAATTGGAAAAAAATCATTTGCCTATAATGAAATGTTAATGAAAATTACATTTCCAGAAAATTGTAAATTAGAAATAATAGAAGAAGATGCTTTAGCCAACAATGAATTAATAACAGAAATAACAATTCCAAGATTTGTAACTAAAATTGGAGAAAGTGCATTAAGTTATTGTTCAAATCTTTTAACAGTAAACTTTCATCCAGAAGCTCAATTGTTAGAAATAGGCGATTACGCTTTTGAAGAATGTTCAAACTTAACAGAAATTACTATTCCATTGAGAGTTAATAAAATTTGTGATTGTGCTTTTCAATGTTGTAATATAACAGATATTAAAATTTATTCCAAAAAAATAGCAATTGGAGAATATACATTTGACGAAAATAATATTCAAAATATTTCAGCATACGGAAATGCTATATTTGAATACTATGACGAAAAATATTCTGCAAAAGATTTTGTAGAACAACTTTCTGTTGAATTAGAATTAGAAGAAGAAATAAATTTTTCACCATTAAAAATTCATAATCTACAAAATGAAACTAAAATAAATGTAAAACAAGAAAATAGAGGTGCAAATTCTATGATGCAAGCACAAATGTTTGCCAATAAACCCAATGACAATAATAAATAATGATAACAATTCTTAATTTCTTAAAAATTAGACTTTTACAATTATTTAGAGAACTAAAAAATATAGGACTTTTTAGGTGTATTTTTGTTGCAGGAGTTTTAGCATACATACTTTGGATTTTGGTAAGAATAATGCCTAATTCAAACACTAATTGCTTAATAATAAATGCGATATGTGGATTTATACTTTTAATTATTCAAACCAAAAGACAAGACTCTATTTTAATATCTCTATCATTTTCAAATTTTAGATTAGTATATTTTGCAGAATATATATTATTTACATTACCAATTATAATATTAAATATTTATTATTCAAACATTTATATAAATTTAGGATATATTATATATTGCTATTTAATAACATTTTTGCCTCAAATTAAAACAAAATCAATGAAATTGAGATTTATGTCTAAATTAATAAATCCCAAAATGTTTGAAATATCAAGTTTTGTACGACAATATTTTATCATATTAATTATATCATTAATAATATCAACAATTTTTTCAAAATATACTGTAGTAGTACCAATATTTATTTTTTTTACAAATCTTATGTGTACAGATATTTTTAAACAATGTGAACCTTTCGAAATGATTGTTGAATGTGGTATTAAATATAATAAAATAATATCATATAAATTATTAAAAACAATTCAATATTATTTAATGTATGTATCAATTCCAATTATAGGATTTTTGATTTTTAATATAGAATATTGGTATGTGATTTTAGTTTTAATATTATTAGGAATATTAAACCTAATCATTTTATTATCAGCAAAATATGCAAAATATTACATAGGAAAAGAAGAAAATTCAGGTGCATATTCATTATACACATCGATTTCAATTTTTTTGATATTTTTGATACCAATTTCAATAATTTTAGCTATAATTTTAACAATAAAAGCTAATAAAAATTTAAAACAATTATTAAATGTTGACAATTAATAATTTAACAGTAAGCTACGAGAAAAATAATCCAATTTTGAAAAATCTAAATTATAGATTTGACAAAAATGGTATTTATGGTCTTTTAGGAAAAAATGGAAGTGGTAAAACAACATTTTTCAACACTTTATATAAAATATTAAAACCAAAAGAAGGTTCAATTAATTTTCTTGACAAAAAATTAAAACGTTCAGATATAGCTTATTTACAATCAGAAGCAAGATTTTTTTATAATATAACAGGAAATGAATATTTATCATTGTTTGCAGACTCAGGTTTTGATTTACAACCAATTATAAAAAAATTTTCAATACCTCTTAATAATCTAATAGATGAATATTCATTAGGAATGAAAAAAAAGTTATCAATATTAGCATCATTAAAACAAAATAGACCAATATTTATAGCAGATGAACCATTTGATAATATTGATTTAGAGTCTTATAATTTGCTAAAAAAAATATTACTTGAAATAGCTAAAAACAAAATAGTAATAGTTTCAAGTCATATAATAGAAAGTTTAACTAGCGTTTGTGATAAAATTCTGTTATTAAAAGACGGAACAATAAATAAAGAAATATTACCAGAAGAATATAACAATTTAGAAAAAATAATTTTTGAATTTGAAAATTAGATTTTTTTTTGTAAATTTAAAAAAATTTAATTCAAAATTGAAATATAAAAACAACAATATAACCGATAAAAAATTTATAAACCTTAAAAACCATAGTTATGGCAAAAACTGAAGTAATAAAATTTGACAAACTTCCAGAAAGTGTTGCAGAATTAGAAGCAATGCCACAAGCAAGTATGACCAATCCTTTTGAAGTGGCAGCATTAGTAGTTGCAGTATTATGTCACTACGAAAAAGATGCACAAACATGTATCGACATGATTAATTTTCTAAAAGGACCACAACCATTAAGTCCATACGATAAGCAATTTTTAAAAGATAGATTAGTTGGAAAATATTATGTTCCACGTAGTTATTTTGCAGGAACATCACCTCAAAACAATTATCAACCAACTATGCCATATACAGTTACAGTATCAGACAATCCATATTCGTATCAACAAGAAAATTATGTAACATTATGGTTAAAATCGTCAGGAGCTGATAGTCCACGCCAAATACAAATGCGTAAAAAAGGCGATCAATGGTTTTTGTGGCAAAATATGCTATTGCCAAGTATTCGCATACCAGCTGCCGAAGATCCATGGGCTTAAAAAGCATAAAAAAATATTAATCCCGCCTTTTGAGCGGGATTTTTTGTGTTAAACTATATTTGATAAAGCAAATGAAAATTGTTCTTTCATTTATCCTAAAAAGATAAATATAATTTTCCTTTACTCAATAAAATAAAAAAATATATTTTATATAATATAGAGTTTTAAGAAGTTATATTTATTTGTAAATTTCAGTACAGAGAGTTATTTGATTATCAACTAAATATGTTGATACTAATCAAGAGCTCTTCCATTATTTAGTATTGTTCCACGCATACAGCAAGATTTGACCTATTGACTTTTTTGATGGTAAAATGACTGTATTTCGTTTAAAAATAATGATTTTTTATCAAAAACAAACCCGTTAAATATTTGGTATATTGAGTTTTATTTATTAAATTTACATTGTAAAACAAAAGATTTTGATTTTTTGCAAGAGTTTTTAAATGAAATAACCATGATGGAATTATGAATTCAAATTAATAATTATAGTTTTGTTTCAACTTCTTTTTAATATAAAAAAAACAATGAAATTAATTAAAGCAATACTATTTATATTGTTATTAATTACTTTTGGATGTAATGACAAAAAAGTATCAAGTCCTAATAGTATTTATGTTAATAACAAAAATATGATAAATTCTAACAGAAATCATTATTCTTGTTCTTATGTAAATAATATGTGTGTAATTTTAGATTATAATTATTATTTAGGTATAAATTCTTATGAATTAGAATTTTATTTTACATATCATGATACAATTGGTTATAGTTATTTTGATTATGATGAAAATAAAGAAATTTATGTTTGTGAAGATTATTCCAAAGGTTATGTTATTCAAATATATGAAACTTCATACAAATTATTTGCTAAAAAATTAGAAGAATATTTAAATAATACGTTGTATTATAAACAAGATAAATTTGAATTAAAAAAATTGATTACTATAAAAAAAATATTAAAAGAATATTTTTATGCTTCAAATAAACAAAATGATTATATTCCATTAAAAAAATATCATAAAGGTTTTATATTGAAAGAAGAATTTATGAATAATAATTCATTAATATGGAATTTTGAAAATATTTATACTAATGATAAATATAAAATAGAATTATTTGTTAATAATAATTTATATAATATTAAAATAAATAAACTATGAAGTTTAAATCTATATATATTCTAATTTTCTGTTTTATTATTTCATCATGCAATAATAATGAAGATACTAAATATATAGAGTTATTTGGTGAAAAAATAAAATTGAATGGAAATCCTGACCAGCAACTAATTACACAATATGTTGAAGGAGAGGTAGATTATGTATATCCATTTAATACAGCATTTACAATGTCTGTTATATTAGAATTGCCAGCTATTTACCATTGTTTTATTTTAGAGCAAATAGAAGATAAAAAACAATTAAGTTATATCAAAATAGATGATGGAATGAAATTTAACTATATTCCTGAATATGATTCACTTGAATATGATTTAAATTATACTATTGTTGATGAAAGATTGGGAAAATTGCCATCTTCAAAATATGATTCAATACCAATTCTTAGAAGTAAATCTGAAAAATATAATCTATTAATATCAACATGTAACGATTCACAAGAATTATCAGATTTTTATAATAATTCACTTTTCTTTCAATGTGATACAAGTATTATTGATAAAGATTTTAAAGAAAATTTACTGAATGAATTAGTTAAAATTATGTTAGTAAGGTATATTCAAAGTGTTGTTGACGAGAATATATTATATTATTATAAAGTATTTTTAATTTTTCACGGAACAGAAGTATTGGGATTCATAGATGATTTCTCCTTTGGATTTGATGGTATTGACATTCGTCAATTTTTAGTGAAAGAAAAACGTCAACTTGATCATGTTTTTTATTATATAAATTTCTATTATAAATATATGGGAGTTGAAACGGATTTCCGAAAACAAGATAAAAAATTTTCTATAACATTAGGAAAATTTTGTGATCAAATTTTTAAAGATTTGCATAATAAATCTTCAGAAATCTACAAATATTTTGAAGATGGTTATAAAATATATAGTATTGATTGTAAGTATATAATTATTTTTAAAATGGATTTTGAAAATAATAAATTATCAATAAAACGCAATTTTATTAATCATAATTTCTTGTTGCCACCAAAACTTATTGGTTATAATCATATTTGTTCTCGAATGGCTGATGGAACTGATAATATTGCAATTGTGGTTGATGAAAATGGGAATGCTCAAAAAATACCGTTACCTCATGAAGAAAATGAAACAAAAAAAAATGTAGTACCAATTTATGATGATGAATATAAAATTATTGGAATAGGATATGAAACAATACCTTAAATAGAATTAGTAAAAAAAAAATATTTCACTAAATTCTTCAAAAAATGAGGAAATATAATCAATTAATTATAGTTATATTATTATTTATTAGTTTAGGCTGTTTTGATATTGATAAACAAAATAATGTACCAATTTCATTTAACATTAATGATAATAGATATTTTAGTAATTCATCAAAACAATTGTACATAAATTCTTTTGAAGGTAAATGGTTTATATTGGATTATAATTTTTATTTAGTAACAAATTATAATTGTTTATCGATAATTTATTCTAAAAGTTATAATTTTACCAACAATATTAAATATGATTATCGAGATTATTTTGATGTCTTTGTTATTGATATAGAGTTAGAAAATAAATCTCTTGAAAAAATTTCAAAACAAATAGAAAAATTGCTAAACACAGCAAGTTATTATAAAAATATAAAACCCAAATCTCCCCAAATTAATTCATTAAAAACAATATTAATAGAATTGTTTTACATTTTAGACAGAGATATACCCTAACCTCTGATTTATATAATGAAACATTTAAAACATTTCATAAAGGAATAATGTTGAACTCTGAATTATTGAATGAAAATTTTATTGTTTGGGAATTTAAAAATAAAATTCGAAACACTCAATATGTAGTAGAATTATCTTTTAGTTATAATAAATTTAATGTAAACATTAAAAATTATAAAATATAATTGTTTTATTTTTCTTGTATTTTTTATGTAAATAATATCTTGCAGTGATAGAAGTAATGAAAATAATATTGAATTGTTTGGTGAAAATATAAAACTTATAGGCAATCCAAATCAAAAGATAATTACACAATTTGTAAATGGAGATGTTGATTTTGTTTACCCATTTAATACAGGGATAACAATGTCGGTTATATTGGAAACACCTATGATTTATCACTGCTTTATTTTAGAACAAATTGAAAGAAATAAACAATTAAGCTATTTAAAAATTGATGATGGAATGAAATATAATTATATTCCTTATTATGATTCTCTTGTTTTTGATTATAATTTTACAATAGTAGACGAAAAATTAGGTTCATTGCCGTCTTCTAAATTTTACACCATACCATTTTTAAGACAAAAATCAGAAAAATATCAACAATTAATCTTAAGTTGTAATGATGCTCAAGAATTATCAGATTTTTATAATAAATCTCTTTATTTTCAATGTGATAGTAATATTGTAAGTAATGAAAATAAAGAAAATTTATTAAACAGATTGATAGAAATTCTATTAGTTAATTTTATTCAGAGTATAGGAGATGAAAATTGTCTTTATTCAAAAGTATTCAATATTTTTCAATGTCAAGAATATTATAGTGAAAATCAATGTTTTTTTGATGATATAAGCAAAATAGATTATTATTTCTCTTCTATGAAATATATTTATAATAAAAAACAAGCTTCTAACGTACCCTTAGACAAGGATCAATCTTTGATATTTGATAGATATTTTAGTCTAATATATAATGATATAATAAATAAATCTTCTGAAATTTATCAATATTATAATAAAGGTTATAAAATATTTAATTAACAAAAATTATATATTTTTGCTTTTAAAGTAAAACATGAAAGTAATAAAATAGTAATAAATAGAAAATTTATTAATCATAATTTTTTATTACCTCCAAAACTTATCAATTATGATCGTCTTAATTTATATGTCGAATATGGAAATTACTCAGTTGTGAAAGTTGATTCAAATGGTATTATTCATCATATTATTTTGCCATAAATTTAATTTTTAAAATAAAAACAATGAAATTAATTAAAGCAATATTATTAATCATTTTATTATTTATTACATTTGGATGTAATGATAATAAAATTTTACAACCAGGAGGTTTCAGTATTTGTGATGTAAATTTGTTTAAAGAAAAATATTTGATTATGGATGATGG